>JAFKFQ010000323.1 GCA_017308215.1 bacterium
GTTGTTGCAGGCGTGGGGGCCGCACCACCGCCTCGTCGTGGTGAACCGCGCGACGCAGCCGTACAAGACGCCGGCGGGGCAGGCGCTGCCGGGGTTCGGCTACGTCGCGTCGGCGCGCGACTCGAAGTTCCTCACGAACGTGCCGGGCGCGATCCGCGCCGGCGCACTCATCGCCAGCCTCCAGTTCGGTCTGAAGATGACCGAGACGACGCACGACGGCGTGAAGATCGTGGCCTGGCGCTTCCCCGAGAACAAGGCACTGCCGGACGACCCGGACGGGCTGCGGTTCAACTTCGAGCCGTGCTTCGCGGTCGTCGGTGACAGCCTCGTCGTGGCGAGTACGGTCGAGGTGTGTCAGAAACTCATCCCCGAGGTGAAGCGGACCGCGGCGCTGCCCGGCCACGCGGCGGTGTGGCGGGCGAAGGGCTACGCCGCGAGCGCCGCCGACGCGATCGCCGCCGTACCCGAGCCGTTTATCACGGATACGGTGCTGCGGACCAGCACCGGCCTCGCCGACGCGCGCCGGCAGGTCGAGGCGTTGACCGCGTGGGTGCGGACGCTCGGCACGGCCCGCGTCGAGTACGACGTCGGCCGCGACGCGCTGTGGGCCGACGTGGTGTGGGAACCGAAGTAACGCCGCCCGCGGCGTTGCACCTGGGACACCGACATGACCCCCATCCCCGCCCTACAACCCTACTCACCCACGCCGGCCGACCCGTGGGACCGTCGCAAGGCCGGGCACCTGCTGCGCCGCACCGGCTTCGGCCCGACGCACGCCGAGTTGGAGGCGGCGGTGCGCGACGGGTTCGAGGCAACCGTTTCGCGCGTGCTGACCGGCCGACCGGAGACGGACGACTTCACCCGCACGTCCGACTTCATGGCGAGCGAGCGGAGCCTCCCCGCCGGCGCGCCGCTGCCGCGGCTGACGGCGTGGTGGCTCGACCGCATGCTCAAGACCGGCCACCCGCTCCGCGAGAAGCTGGCGCTGTTCTGGCACAACCACTTCGCCACCAGCCACGCAAAAGTGCTGAACGCCCGCCACATGCTCGGGCAGTACCGGCTGATCCACCGCCACGCCCTCGGCAGCTTCCGCGACCTACTCGTGGGGATAGGCACCGACCCGGCGATGATGGTGTGGCTCGACACGACCGAGAGCGTCCGCGGGCGGCCGAACGAGAACTACGCCCGCGAGCTGATGGAGCTCTTTAGCCTCGGCATCGGCAACTACACCGAGGCCGACATCCGCGAGGCGGCGCGGGCGTTCACGGGGTACGAGATCGTCAACGGATCTGGGACGTTCAACAGCCGCAAGCACGACCCGACGCCGAAGACCGTGTTCGACCGCACCGGCCCGTTCCGCGGCGACGACGTCGCCCGGATGTGCCTCGACAACCCCGCCACGTCACGGTTCGTGGTGCGGAAGCTGTACCGCTTCCTCGTGAGCGAGGCCGAGGTCCCGGCCGCCGACGTGGTCGAGGGGCTCGCGGCGCGGCTCCGCGACTCTGGCTACGACACCGGCAGCGTGGTGGCGACGATCCTGCGGTCGAAACTCTTCTACTCGGCGGCCGCGTACCGCGCGCGGATCAAGCCGCCGGTCGAGTTCGCGCTGGGCATCGTGCGCGGCCTGGAAGCGACGGTCGGCACGCTGCCGCTCGCGGACGCGCTGCCGGCGCTCGGGCAGGTGCCGTTCGCCCCGCCGTCGGTGAAGGGGTGGGACGGCGGCCCGGCGTGGCTGAACGCACAGACGTTGCTCGCCCGCAACAACCTCGCGCTGGCACTGACGAGCACCGACGACCCGCGCTTCGCCCGCCGTAGCGACCCGGCCGCCCTCCTCGCCCGCCACGGCAAAACGCAGGACGGCGCCGCGGTCGATTTCCTGCTCGGCGTGTTCCTCCAAGGCGACGTGCCGGCCGCGTCACGCGACCGCCTACTGGAATACCTCGACCGGGCCAAGACCGTCCGCACCCCCGGCTATTGGTCCGCCGCCGACGCGGCCGGCCACCGCGTCCGCGCCGTCACGCATCTGGTGCTAACTCTGCCCGAATTCCAACTGGACTAAAGGCACAAACAGATTGGCCACAAAAAGGCACGAAAAGACACAAAAAGAAAGACACGAAGATGATTGTTTTGGTCGGTGTTCATTTTTGTGTCTTTTCGTGCCTTTTTGTGGCCAATCTCCGGGAGGCCCGCCATGCCCGACCGCCGCGATTTCCTCCGCCGCTCGACGCTGCTCGGGTTCGGCGCGTCCGTGCCGGGGTTCGTCGGCCGCTCAGCGCTGCACGCACAGCCGACCGGTGCCGGCGGCTCGGCTGACACGGTCCTCGTTGTCGTTCAACTGACCGGAGGGAACGACGGACTGAACACGGTCGTGCCGTACCGCAACGCCGACTACTACCGCCTCCGCCCGACCATCGGCGTGCCGCGCGAGCAGCTGAAGCCGATCGGCAACGACCTCGGGTTCCACCCGGGTATGGACATGCTGGCCCGGCTGTTCAACGACCGCGGCGCGGTCGCGGTCGTGCAGGGCGTCGGCTACCCGAACCCGAGCCAGTCGCACTTCCGGTCGATGGACGTGTGGCACGCCGCCAGCACCGCCGAATCACTCTCCGAAGGCTGGATCGGCAAGGCGCTGAAGGCGCGACCGCTGCCGGCCTTCCACCTCACCAGGCCGAACGAGGCGGCGCCGCTCGCGCTCGCCGGGGCGCCGGTGCGGGTACCGTCGGTCGCGTCGCTCGACGACTTCCGCCTCCGCCTGGCGTCCGCCAGCGGCGCCGACCAGGCGGCCCAGCGCGGCGTCATGACCGGCACCGCGCAGCCGCCGGCCGACCCGCGCACGCCCGGGCTCCTCGACTTCGTGGCGCGGACGCAGCTGAACACGTACTCCA
This sequence comes from bacterium, assembly GCA_017308215.1. Taxonomy (GTDB): domain Bacteria; phylum Planctomycetota; class Planctomycetia; order Gemmatales; family Gemmataceae; genus Urbifossiella. The sequence goes on from JAFKFQ010000323.1 coordinate 2,886, forward strand.
GCAGCGACCGCCTCGCCGCGGTCGGCCGCACCTACGAGCCGCGCGTGCCGTACCCCGAGACGGCGTTCGCCACGAAGTTGAAGCTCGCCGCGCAGCTGATCGACGCCGGGGTCGGCGCCCGCGTCTTCTACGTGTCACTCGACGGGTTCGACACGCACGCCGGCCAGGGCGGCGCGGTGGGGCAGCACGCGACCCTGCTGAAGCAGTTCGCGGACGGGGTGTCGGCGTTCTACCGCGACCTGTCGGAGCGCGGGCAGAAGGACCGGGTGTGCGTGCTGACGTTCAGCGAGTTCGGCCGCCGTGCCCACGAGAATGGCAGCCGCGGCACCGACCACGGCAGCGGCGCGCCCGTGTTCCTGGTCGGCGGGAAGGTGAAGGGCGGGGTCGTCGGCGAGCACCCGCCGATCGTGAACCTGACGGACGGGAACCTGCCGCACGCGACCGACTTCCGCCGCGTCTACGCCGCCGTCCTCGACCGCTGGCTCGGCGTGGACAGCCGGGTCGTGCTTGGGGACGGGTTCCCGCCGCTGGAATTGTTCAGCTAACAGAAGTGCCAGAGGGCAGAGGGCAGAGGCCAGAGAGAGCAAAGACCGCTTTGCCCTCTGCTCTCTACCCTCTGAACGAGCTACTTCTTGCTCCCCGCCTCAGTCTGTTCCATCTTCATCTTCATCTCCATCCCGTTCACGAGGCTACTCATCTCCATCTTGCCGAGACCGAGCGGGATGTCCTTGCCGACCCACGCCTTCACGTCGCCGACCACGTCACCGAGCGGGGTCTTGGTCGTCACCTTGTACGTCAGCCACGTCGCCTCGTACGACTTGTCGCCGATCGTCAGCTTCTCCTTGCCCTCGGCCAGCTTCTCGACCTTCGCGTCCTTCACGTTCTTGGCGAGGCCGGCGGCGGTCGGGTCGAAGTCCTTCGTGATGTCGACCTTCTGCGTCTGCGGCGGGATCGGCATCCCGTTCATCGTCCCGGTCACCTCGACCGTCGCCTCCTTCGCGGTCACGGCCTTGATCGTGTTCGTGACCGTCCCCTTCACCTCGAGCCCGCCGAACTTCATGCTCATGGTGTAGGTGGCGTAGTCGCCGACTTTGACGTTCTTATACGGGTTGACGACCCCGTCCTGGGCGCCCGCCCCGAGCGGGGCGAGGGCGGCGAGCACTGCGACGAGTAGCGGACGGTGCATGGGAACGGTCCTAGTGGGTTGGGAATCGGTCAGCCGATCGCGGCGACGACGGCGTCGCCCATCTGCGAGGTGGTGGCCGTACCGCCGAGGTCGGGCGTCTTCACCTTCCCGCCGCCCAGCACCTCGGCGACGGCGGCGCGGACGGCCGCGGCGCCGGCGGTGAGGCCGAGGTGGTCGAGCATCAGCGCGGCGCTCAGCACCGCCGCGAGCGGGTTGGCAATCCCCTTGCCGGCGATGTCCGGGGCGCTGCCGTGGACCGGCTCGAACATGCTCGGGAACTGCTTCGTCGGGTTGATGTTCGCCGAACTCGCCAGCCCGATGCTACCGGTCACGGCGGCGCTCAGGTCGGTGAGGATGTCGCCGAACAGGTTGCTCGCCACTACCACGTCGAACGCCTCGGGGCGGCGCACGAAGTCCATCGCACAGGCGTCCACGAGCAGGCTGTTCGACTTCACGTCCGGGTAGTCCTTGCGGACCGCTTCGTACGCCTGGTCCCACAGGCCCATCCCGTACACCAGCGCGTTCGACTTGGTGACGCTCGTGAGCGTCTTCCGCGGGCGCTTCCGCGCCGCGTCGAACGCGGCGCGGAGGATGCGCTCGCAGCCACGGCGGGTGAAGACGCTCGTCTGGATCGCCACCTCGCTGTCGGTGGCCGGGTACAGGTTCCCGCCGACCGGGGCGTACTCGCCCTCGGTGTTCTCGCGGTACACCAGCATGTCGATCGCGCCGGGCGCCTTGCCGACGAGCGGGCACGGCACGCCGGCGAACAGGTACGCCGGCCGCAGGTTCACGTACTGGTCGTACCGCCGCCGCATCGGCAGGAGGAGTTCGTGGACGGTCACCTTGTCCGGCACGCTCGGGTCGCCGATGGCGCCGAAGAGGATGGCGTCGTGCTGCGCCAGCACGTCCCACCCGTCGGCGGGGAGGATGCGGCCGTGCTGCTTGTAGTACGACGACGACCACGGCAGCTTGTTCCCCGTCCCCGCCGATGACCGCGATCCGGTGACCCGCCATTGAACCCGCCTTGTGGAAGAGTGAAGTCGCCGCTACAACCCGCGCCGCCGGGCGCCGCCGGCCGGGCCGCCGCGCGCCCGCGACCGTTTCCGCCCGTGTCCCCCTGGACCGTTGACGCCCGGCGGGGAACGATACACCCGGAGGACTGTCGATCCCCGCTGGTGTAGCCGCCCCCGGAGGCGGGTCAAGATGACCGGACGCCCGCACACCGCCGCCCGCCGCCTCGCTGTGCTCGCCGCAGCGCTCGCGCTCGCCCCCGGCTGCAAGAGCCGCGAGGGGAGTACGGGCGGCGGCAGCGCCGCCGCGCCGCGCCCGGACCCGCTCGTCGCCGGCCCGGGCCGCATCCCGCGGCAGAACATCCCACTCCCCGACCGCGGCACCGGCACCGCCGGCAAGACCAAGGCCGACCCGCTGCTGGGGTCGCCCGGCCCGGCGTGCACCCCCGCGGCGCTGACGGCTCGCGCGAAGGACGACGGGTTCGGGCTGAAGATCGACTCGCCGGGCGGCACGCCGCTCACGCCCGCGAGTGGCACGGCGACGGCCGCGACCGAGCAGCCGCCCGACGTGGCCCCGCTGTACGCGCAGTTGAAGGGCTTCGGCGTGGAGCGCGTCGACTACACGGTGACCCGCGAAGGCGAGCGATTCCTGTTCCAGGCGCGGGTGCCGATTGGCAACGGCGCCGTCCGCGGCTACAGCGGTGCCGGCGCGACCGAGGCGGACGCGATGCGACAGGTGCTGGATCAGATCCGACTCGACCGCGGGACGAAGTAACGCGGCTTGTCACCGCGCCCGCCAACAGGCTGTCACGCCGCAATACTCGTACTCAGCTTGTTCCTTGGCCGATTCCAGCGAGTCGTGGCAAGGGTCGGTGACGACCTGCCATTCCGTACCGCAGTAGAAGAGGTAGAACGAGCCGTCCCCTTCGTACCGAGCGATCACCAGACCGGCAGCTGGTCCAATCACTTCACCGCCAATCCGGTGAGTCGTACGGCCAGTCGGAATCACCGACTCGTCAACCACCGCGAACGCCAGGACACGAGCGGCTCCGAGTGTTTCTGGCGGCTCACCCATACGTCGCTCAGCCAAGAGTACACGCCCGGGTCTCTTGCAACCCATCACGGAATCCAGTTCGTCTCCGGCCCGACCGCCAGGCAGAACTCGGCGAGCAGCCCTGCGGCGTTCGTCAGATCGTCGAGGTGGACCACCTCCACCGGGCTGTGCATGTAGCGGTTCGGAATGCCGATCAGCCCGCACGCCACGCCCGCCCGGCTGATCTGGATGGCATTCGCGTCCGTCCCCGTCGCCCGCGGCACGCCGCGGACCTGCACCGGAATGCCGTGCTGCTTCGCCAACTCGTCGAGCAGGTCGAACACGCGCGGGCTGATGTTCGGCCCGCGGAACAGCACCGGCCCGGCACCGCACTTGACCTCACCTTGCGTCTTCTTGTCGTTCCCCGGCGTGTCGGTGGCGTGCGTCACGTCCACCGCGATGCCCACCGTCGGGTCCACCGCGTAGGTCGCCGTCGTCGCGCCGCGCAGGCCGATCTCCTCGGCAACGGTTGAGACGCCGTACACGGCCGCCTTCAGACTCTTCCCCTTCAGCAGCCGCACCGCCTCCATCACCACCCACAGGCCGACCTTGTCGTCCATCGCCGGGCTCGCGGCGAGGTCGTTGCGGAGCGGGCGGTAGCCGAGCGCGAACGTCACCGGATCGCCGTGGCGGACGAGCCCCTCGGCGTCCTCGCGGTTCTTCGCCCCGACATCGACCCACACGTCGGCGAAGTCCGGCACCTTCGTGCGCTCCTCCGGCTTGAGCAGGTGGATC
>JAFKFQ010000324.1 GCA_017308215.1 bacterium
TACATGCCGCAGGTCAACACGCTGCTGATGATCGCCGTGTTCGCCGCCAACCGGTGGGCGGTGAGCGCGCTCGTACTGGCGCTGCAGGCGGCGGTCGTCGCGTGGGTGGCCGTCGGCCCGGCGCTCACCGGCCGGTCGGTCCCGGAGTGGACGTGGGAGGGCGCGGTGTTCCGCCACGCCGTCTGGGCGTACCCGGACCGCAACCCGGACCGGCTCAAGTGGTGGTTCGCGTGCCTGTCGCCGGCCGTTTCCGTCCCCGGACAGGTGCGGAACGGCGTCGCGTTTCAGTCCGACTTCTTCGCCGGGATCGACTCGGCCGAGATCGAGGAGGTGGCGGACTTTTTGCGGGGGCAGGGCGTGCGCGAGGGCGAGGTGATGGCGTGGAACGACTCGCCGCACGCGGTCTACCTGGTTCTCGGCCACCGCCCGCCGATCCGCTTCATGCACCTCAGCACGGCGGCGGGGATGGGCGACCGACAGTACGAGATGGTGCAGGCCGAGGTCGCCCGCGCGGCGCCGGGCGTCCGGTACGTGATCTCGGATATCCGGCGGCTGTCGCTTTTCTACAGCTACGAGGACCAGCAGCGGGTCGGCGAGCCCGGGCCGTCGCCGACCGATCACCTCCCGCCGGTCGTGCCGATGGCGGACCGCAACGTCTTCCCGCTGGACCAGCCGACCGTGTTCCGGTCGGGCGGCGGGCGCGGCCGCTACGTCGTCCACGCCCTGGTCTGCCCGATCAGCGACGTTTACGTCCCGTAGCGGGTCACTCCGCGACGACCGGGTTGCGGAGCGTCCCGATCCCCTCGATCTCGACCTCGGCGATGTCGCCGGGCTTGAGCAGGACCGGCGGCTTGCGGGCGATGCCCACGCCCGGCGGCGTGCCGGTGAAGATCAGGTCGCCCGGCTCCAGCGTCACCACCTGCGACAGGAACCAGAGGACGTGCGGGACGCCGAAGATGAACTCCTTCGTGTTGGAGTTCTGGAGCGTCTCGCCGTTGAGCCGCAGCTGCACCTGGAGCTTGTGCGGGTCGGTCAGTTCGTCGGGCGTGACCACGACCGGCCCGGTCGGGGCGAACGTGTCGAACGTCTTCCCGATGCTCCACTGCTTCTCCTCGCCGCGGAACTGCCAGTCGCGGGCGCTCACGTCGTGCCCGCAGGTGTACCCGCCGACGTGCTCGAACGCCGTCTTGTCGTTCGGGATGTGCTTCCCGGCCTTGCCGATCACGATGACCAGTTCCGCCTCGTAGTCCACCTTCTGCGCCACCTTCGGCAGCTTGATCGGGTCGCCGCTGGCGATCAGCGTGTTCGGGTACTTGGCGAACAGCACCGGCTCGGTCGGGATCGCCTTGCCGCCCTCGATGGCGTGGTCGCGGTAGTTGAGCCCGACGCACAGGATCTTCCCCGGCTTCGGCACCGGCGGCAGCAGCTTCACCGCGGTGGTCGCGTACCTGACCGCCTTCGGGCACTTCGCCGCCTCCGCGGCCGCGGCCTTCACCGCCGCACCGGCGGCGAGCAGCGCCTTGATGCAGGTGGGGAGCCCGGGGTCGGTGGCGTGCAGGTCGACGTACTGGTCGCCGACCTGGGCCGCGACGCGCGGGCCGTTCGGGGTCTGAATCGTGGCGAGGCGCATCGAGGCGGGCTCCGTTCGTCAGGGAGGGAATGTGCGTATTGAATGACTCCCGCGGCCGAAGGGAAGGACGCCCGGGTTGAGCGGCGCCGGCGGCGGTGCTACAGTTCCGTATCTGCCGGTACGGGGGGTGGCGATGCGTCGGTTCCTGGTCGGGCTGCTGGCGCTCGCTGCCGCGCCGGTCGCGCACGCCGCCGTGGTTGTCGTTGCCAACTTCACTCCCGCCGAAGTGACGGTCACGGTCACCGAGCCGGACCGGCCGAAGCAGATGGTCACCCTCGCGCCGGCGCAGGTGGCGCCGGTCACGGTCGCGGGGCCGGCGCTCCTCATCCTGCCGGCAACGCCGCAACACCTGTCGTTCCACATCGACCCGTACAACGCCTACGTCATCCTTCCCGACCCGCAGACAGGCCGCCGACTGGAGGGCGTCGAGCTCCCCGGGATGCCGCCGGAGCGCGACGCGCGCCCCGAACTGAATCCGGTGCCGCGCGACGTGCGGAAGGTGCCCGTCACGCTGTTCGTGGACGAGATCGACCCGCGCGCCGACGACCTGTGGCAGGGGCTCCTCCGCAAGCGCCTGACCGACGCCTCGGCGGTGATCGAGGCGCACTGCGGGGTGAAGTTCGAGGTGGCGGGGTTTGCGAAGTGGTCGTCGGACGCACAGGCGTCCACCGTGCCCGAACTGCTCGCCGACTTCCAGCAGAAGACGAAGGCGCCGCCCGGCGGGCTGGCGGTCGGGTACACGAGCCGCAAGGTGGAGGAGAAGCCGAAGGAGCCGGCGCCGTTCGGCGGGAGCCGCGCCGCGCCGGCGGCGCACGTGCTGATGCGCGAGTGGGTGCCGCGGTCCGAGCCGGAGCGCACCGAGGCGCTGGTTCACCACCTCGGCCGGGCGCTCGGGGCGGTGCCGGTGCCGGACCAGGGCTCGGTCATGCGCGAGCGCCTCGGCGACGGGCTGGCGCTGCACGCCCAGTACAAGATGCGCTTCGACCCGCTCAACGCGCTGGCGCTGAACATCTGGGCCGACGAGGCGCGCAGCGGCAAGCTGCTGACGGCCGCCGACGTGAGCCCCGCCGGCCGCGCCCGGCTGAGGCGCGTCTACGGGGCGCTGCTGAAGGCGCGGCCGGGTGACCCGTCGGCCCTCGTCTACCTCAACGAGTTCGACCGCGACCTCGTGCAGGCGCCGCCGAAGAAGGACGAGCCGAAGAAGGAGCCCGACCCGCCGCCCCCGCCCAAGGTCGATGCGCCGCGCGACGTGATCGCCCGCGTGGTACTGTCGGCCGTCACGACGAAGGCCAGGACGAGTGCCACACCCGGCGGGCCGACCGGCGACGACCTGACCGTTGCTTATGTTCGCGCCGCGGCGACGGCGGCGCTGGCAGCCGAGGTCGAGAAGGCGACGCCGGACGACCGCGTCGGCGGGTTTCTGCTCGGGCTGGCGGTCGCGCTCGACGACACCGACGCGCTTCGGGCCGACGAGGTGACGCGCGAGCAGGTGGCCGGGATCGAGTCGGCGTCGGTGCGCGACGAGCGGCGCGAGGTGCTCGGAAACCCGACCGTTCGCGGCCGCCGCGACCTGTGCCGCCGCTTCGCCGCCGGCGTCGGAACGGGCGAGCTGTTGCCGCGGCAGGCGGCCGAAGCGGCCGCCGTGGGTCGGACGTTCGCGGCGGCGGAGAACGCGCGCCCGGCGGGGGTGGGACTGCCTGCGCTCGCCGCCGACCTGGCCGGGTTGGAGTTCGCCCGCCAGCCGCGCGACGACCTCGCGCGCCTCACGGAGCTCGCGTCGCTCCGGTCACTCGCCGCGCTCGTTCCTGAGGTGGGTGACCTGCCCGACGCCCTTTCCGCCGAGCGCTTCGCGGCGCGCTACGGCTCCGCGACCGACCCACGCTTCCTCGCCGCGCTCACCGAGCTCCGCCGCCGCGTCCGCGCGCCGGTGAAGCCGTAGTCGCTACTCGGGGAGCGGTCGGCCCTTCGTTTCGGGGGCGACCGCGATCAGTACCAGCCCGACCCCGTACACCCCGGCGACGACCGCACACGCGCGGCCGTAGTCGTTGTCGAACGCGGCGAGGAGCGCGGGCATTTGCAGGTTTCCCGCCGCGGCGATGATGCGGCCGAAGTTGAAACCGAACCCCTGGCCCGTGGCACGGACCGCGGTGCGGAACAGTTCCGGCAGGTACAGCGGTAGCCAGCCGTAGAAGCCGGCGGTGACGAACCCCATCAGTCCCGCCGACAGGATGAACGCAGGGCTGTAGCTGGTGTTGAGCTGGTAGAAGCCGACGATCGTCACCAGCGACGCGACACAGAGCGCGGCATACGCCGGGCGGCGGCCGATCATCCCGCCGAGGAGCGCCGCCGCGACGCACCCCGCCGCCGCCCCGAGCGACGACGCGATCTGGATGACCGGCCGCGCCTCCGGCACGCTACCGCCCGGCAGCTTCCCGACCCACTGGTACATCCACATCACGGCGCTCCACGTGGCGAGCAGTGGCACGCCGCTGAGCCCGGCGGCGAGGAGCATCCGCAGAAGCGTCTCGCGCCGCGCCGCCGGTTCGAGCCCGCAGCGCCGCAGGTAGCCGCGCGCCGGGTGGAGATAACCGAGCGTTACCAGCACGACGCCGACCAACGACCCGCAGACCTGCACCGCGAGCGGGATGTCCGTCCGCGCCCACAGCGCCACCACCCCGCCCGCCACCGCCGCCCCGCCGAGAACGGCGAACAGGTCCGGCCCCGACCAGTGCGACGCCCGGCCCGCTTCCTTCTCTTTTTCCCACTTCTCCGACTCGGGCACGAACAGCCGGATGAACAGCGTCAGCAACGCCGGCACGGCGCCGACGAGCATCAGGAGGCGCCAGTTGCGGTGCGCCGTCAGGGCGTTGGCCCAGTTGTCGGGAAGCCCGGCCGACGTGAGCGCGGACGCGAGTTCCGTTGAAGCGACGCGCGTGAGGCCGAGCGCGATCACGCCGCAGACGGTGTAGCCGAAGTTCCCGAACGCGCCGATCCACCCGGCGAGCGCGGCGCGCGAGGCGTTCGGCCAGATTTCCATGACGAGAGCCACGCCGAGCGCCCACTCGCCGCCCATTCCTAACGCACCGAGGAAGCGCAGCACCGTGAGCTGTTCGGGCGTAGTCGAGGCCGCGCTGAGCCCGCTGCACAGCGAGTAGAGCAGTACGCTGGCGGTCATCGCGCGCACGCGGCCGATCTTGTCGCCGAGCCAGCCGAACACCACGCCGCCGGTCGCGGCGCCGATGAGGAACCCGGCGAGTACGATCGCGAACCACTTGTCGACTTCCGGCTGCGTCGCGGACGCCCCGAGAAGGTCGGCGAGCGCGTCCCTCGCGACCAGCGGGAACAGGCCCATCTCCATCCCGTCGAACATCCACCCGAGGAGGGCGGCGGCGAGGGCGAGCGTGCGTCCGCGGG
>JAFKFQ010000325.1 GCA_017308215.1 bacterium
CGAGCCGCCGGCGGCGAGCGCGCGGCCGAGATCGAGCGCCGCCTCGGCGAGGCCGAGGCGGAGATCGCCGCACTCAAGGCGACGGTCAACGATCTGGTTAATCAGCTCGCCGGGCTGAGGAAGCCAGCCGGTCCGACCGCGTGACGCCGGTCAGCGGCAGGACTGGATGCGGCGGAGGAGTTGCTGTTCGAGGGCGAAGTCGCGGCCCACGCGGAACCACGACGTACCCGCCGGTGCGATCGCCGCCGCCGGGACGACTTCGAGCTGCCGGTCCACCGTCGGCGCCTCCTGGAAGACGGCACCGACCGACTGGCGGCTCGGCCGCGGCAGGTCTTCCAGCTCTTTCTCGATGATCACTTCCACAAGGTAGCCGCCGCGCTCGCCGGTCTTGATGGTGACGACTGCGGTCTGGCGGATCGTCTGGAACGTGGCGAGCAGCCGCTCGCGCGGGTCCGGGTTGCCGCCCTTCCACACCTGTTCGTACCCCGGCGCGATCCGCGGGGCGGTGACGATCTGCCCGGCGTAGGGGTTGGCGGACACGACCTCGAAGTAGTCGTCCACCACGTCGATGCACTTCTCGAACACCTCGCGGTAGGACAGCGCCGTCGGCTGCCCGGGCGAGACGAGGGCTGGGTTCTCGCAGTCGTCGCGGGCCGCGGCGCGGACGGGCGTGGGGTTGTCCGCCGGCGGCGTGGTGGCGCACCCGGTCAGCCCCACGGCTGCCGCACAGCCGAGCCACACGCTCCTGCGCATCGATTCCCCCCTCGCGCTCTCCCCGAGCACGCGGGCTATGCCAATCGCCCCCGGTGGGCGTCAAGCCCGACCGGGTCGGAGAAAATCCGGTCAGTCGGAGCTTGCGAACGGCGGCGAGTCGCCCTACAGTCAGCATCGCCCACCCGCCCGGCGTGCTCATGCCCCGGATTCTTCGCGCCCTCCGACGCCTCACCCGACCCGCGCTCGCGGTCGTGCTGGTGTTCGCGCAGGCGGTCGCGGCGTTCGGGTTTCCGGTCGTGCGGTCGAAAGCCGGGGTGGTGAAGGCGTGCGGGTGCGTCGTCACCTGTGGCACCACGCCGGACTGCTGCTGCAAGGCCTCGCCGCCACCGCCGACCCCCGCTCCGGCGCCGCACTGCCCGCGCTGCGTAGCCGATCCCGAGCCCGAGCCGCCGGCCTGCCCGAAGTGCAAGGTGAAGGAGGCGCCCAAGCCGGCGTGTGCTCACTGCCCACCGGCCGCCGCGAAGTCCGACGGCGCCGTGACGTGGGTCTCCGCGTTCAAAGCGAAGCAGTGCCGCGGGGAAGGGCCGGCGGGGCTCCTTGCCGAGATCCCCGCCGTGCCGCCGGTCGTGCCCGTCGCCGATCTTCCGTATCCCGCCTCGCCCGCGTTCGCGCTCCCGGCCGACGCCGGTTCTCCCCTCTTCGTCACCGACCCGTCCGACCCCCCGCCACGCGGCTGAACCCTCACCAGCCGCATTCGCCCCGAGTTGTCACGTACCCGGTCCGAGCGCCCGCGCCCGCCGGTTCCCCGCACCGCTGCGTCCTCATCCCGTGAGGGGGATGGTCATGCTCCGTCGTCGCGCTTTTACGCTGATCGAATTGCTCGTCGTCATCGCCATCATCGCCATCTTGATCGGCCTTCTCCTGCCTGCGGTCCAGAAGGTCCGTGAGGCCGCCGCCCGCATCAAGTGTCAGAACAACCTGAAGCAACTCGGGCTGGCGATGCACAACCACCACGGTGCCCTCGGCACGTTCCCGCAGGGGCGCAACGCCTACCCGAAGGTCGTGTCCGCCCCGGCCCGGCTTCTGGCCTACGTCGAGCAGGAGAGTCTGCAAAAGCTCATCGACCCAGACGGCACACTCGCCGCCGGGAGTCAGAACGACCTCGCCGGGAAGAACCGCGTCGGGCTGTTCATCTGCCCGAGCGATCCGGCCGGCGGGCAGGTGCCCGGGTCGGCGTACTTCGGCACGAACTACATCGCCAACAACGGCACCGGCGTGGTCGTGGACTCGGCCGGCAACGTGACGAGCTACACGAAGATCGGCGACGGCAACGGTGTGTTCGCGCAGATCCCGGTGCGGATCGCCGACGTCACCGACGGCACCTCGAACACCGTGGCGTTCAGCGAGAGCATCCTCGGCAACGGCCAGGCGGTGAGCGGGCCGCCGGCGGACACGCGGTTCGTGGTGCTGGAGGTGGCCGGCGGGAACGACCCGACGCCCGCCGATTGCGAGGGCGGGAACGGGGTGTGGAATCCGCGGCGGAACGAGCAGTGGATCAACGGCCACTTCGGGAACACGCTTTACAACCACTACTACACGCCGAACCCGCGGGGGAAGTGGGACTGCGGCAACGGCAGCCACAACAAGGGGCTCGCCCCGGCCCGCAGCTTCCACACCGGCGGCGTGAACGTGCTCATGACCGACGGCAGCGTCCGGTTCGTGACCGACTCGGTGGACCTCCTCACCACCTGGCGACCGCTCGCCACCCGCAATGCGGGCGAGGGCGTCCCCGGCTTCTGACACCCACCGAGTACCACACCATGTACCGCACCCTCCTCGCGCTCGCGGCGGTCGCTGCCGCGGCGCTGTCCGCCCCGGCCCACGACACCTGGGTCCAGACGAATACGCACGTCGTGCGCGTCGGCGACGCCGTGCATCTTGACCTGATGCTCGGCAACCACGGCAACGACCACCGCGACTTCAAGATCGCCGGCAAGCTCGCCGCCGAGTCCGTCGGCCGCTTCGAGGTGGTCGCGCCGGACGGCAAGAAGTACGACCTGCGCCCGGACCTGATCGACCTCGGCTACGCCCCGAAGGAAGGCTTCCACACGGCGAAGTTCGCGCCGGCGGTGCCCGGGCTGTACGTCGCGGCGCAGAGTTCTGACACGGTGGTGAACCACGGTAAGTCGGTGCGGGCGGTCCGCAGCGCGAAGGCGTACTTCCTGGCGAGCCCGAGCCTCGACAAGGTCCGTGACGACTGGGGCGGGTTCGACAAGGCGCTCGGCCACCCGTTCGAGTTGGTGCCGGTGAAGAACCCGGTCGCCCCGCTCGGTCCGGGCACGCCGATCCGCGTGAAGCTCCTTCACCACGGCAAGGCGCTGCCCGGCGTGACGGTCAGCTTCGTCCCGCGCGGGGCGACGCTGAAGGAGGGGCTCGACCCCGAGTACGAGCGCGTCACGCCCGCCGACGGCGTGGTGTCGTTCACACCGAAGGCGGGGAACTACTACCTCGTGGTGGCGCACCACACGACGCCCGCGCCGGCCGGCGAGTCGGCGTACAGCGAGGTGAAGTACGCGGCGACGCTGACGGTGTTCGTGCCCGACCGCTGCCCCTGCTGCGCCGAGTGACGCGATTCCGGCTACGGCGCTTGCGGGGCGGCGTGGGGCGGCGTACCATCCTCCCCACACCGCCCCGCGAGTGCGTCATGGCCTTCTTCCGCAAGAAGAACGACCCGCCGCGACCGCCGGACCCGCGCTGGTCCCGGGCGATGGAACTGTTCCGCTCGGGGTCGGCCGAGTTCGTCGAGACCATCCGCGGCATCGCCGAAGCGAAGGCGCTGGCGGTGTTCGCCGAGACGTGGTACACCGACCCGCGCATCGAAGCCCGCCGCCTCCTCCACCGCTACCTCGCGCTCCCGCTCAACGCGCCGCGACACGAACCGCTCGTCAAACGCATCTTCAAGTTCGCCGAGGCCGCCGGCGACGACGCCACGATGGCCCGCTTCCTGGCGGCGTTCGACCGTACCATCCGCCGCACGCGGGTGACGCGCCAGCGCTACGACTATCGCACCGGGTTGGTCGAAGACGAGCAGGCGGTGGTGTTGCGACCGGACACCGTCGTCTCGCGCTACGACGGCACGATCAACATCCCGGCGCCACACCAGTTCCTGTTCTCGGTGCTGACGCGGAACTACCTCCGTCGCCGCGCCTGGCGCTACTTCCGCCGGCTCGGCCGCAACTCGCCCGAACGCTACCTGCCTGCCGTGTCCGCGGCGCTGAAGCTGTACGCCGACGCGGACGTGCCCGACGGGCTCGGCCTGCTCGACAACTGGGGGCTGACGCACGTCCTCTTCCACCACTCGCCGAGCATCGAGGCAAAGCCGGTGGGGTGGCGGGTGGCGCCGGGCGGGTCGCTGGCGAAACTCCAGCCCGACCCGATGTTCCGCAAGCTGTGGCAGAAGTCGCCCGAACCGGCGTTCGACCTGTTGACGGCGAATAGCGGCACGGTACGGCTGTGGGCGATCCAGTGGCTCAAGAAGAACGCCCCCGACCGCCTCGCCCGCGTCACGCTCGAAGAACTGCTGCGCTGGCTCGAACTCCCGTTCCCCGAGTTGAACGAACTCGCCGCCGAACTCATCGAGAAAATGTCCGGCCTCGACAAGATTCCCGTCGAGCGCTGGCTGAAACTCCTCGACGGCGCCCGCCCCGAAGTGCTCGACCGCCTTGCGGCGCTGATCCTGAAGGTGCTGAAGCCGAGTCAGGTGGGTTTCGCCGATGCCATCCGATTGGCGATGGCCCGTCCGATCCCGCTGGCGCGGCTCGGCCTGCACCTGCTCGGCGACAAGCGGCCGACGACGGCGGACGAGGTGCGGGCCGTGTTCGGGCTACGCGACGCCGAGGCCGAGACGCTCCGCCCCGGGATGGTGAAGTGGGCGTGCCGCGTGCTCGGCGAACGGCCCGACTTCCAGCCGACGTGGCCGCTCGAATTTCTGGACGCCCGGCACGAAGACGTTCGGGAGGCCGGGTGGGACTGGCTGCAAACCGACGACCGGGCGCGAGAGAGTGCCGTGGTGTGGCAGCGGCTCCTGGAGTCGCCCTATGACAACATCCGCCTGCGCCTCGTCGCCATGCTGGAGGAGCGAGCCCAGGAGCCCGGCGCCGCCGACGCGTTGCCGGCCGACCGCCTGCGCTTCCTGTGGGCGGCGGTGCTGCTGAACGTGAGCCGCGGCGGGCGGACGAAGCCGTTCGTCGTGCGGCAGATTCTCGACCGGCTCGGCCGGCAGCCCGACGAGGCCGGCGAACTGCTGCCGATCGTCGCGGGGCGCTGCGGTCGGTCCGCGGGCCAGAATTCCGGGCCGGGTTGGCGGGCGTGGTCGGGTTCGTCGCCCGTCACCCGCAACACCGCGCCCTGATCGAAGCCACGTTCCCGGAGCTGAGCCTGGGAACCTGAACCACGGTGCCCGTCGCGGACGAGCCTACTATGCTGCGGCGTTCCGCCGCGGCTGCGGTTGCCTGCGATTGCGCCCCCGGAGCCGTTGGTCTTTTCGCCCACCACGCCCTGGTGGTGGCGGACTGAGCCAACCGGCGTTTTCCGCCACCACCAGGGCGTGGTGGGCGTCGTGAACGTCTCCGGTCCACGGTCGAAGTCGGCCGCGGCGGGCACCCTGGGAAACCAACGAGGAAAGCACGAAGTCCGAAATTCGAACACCGATTGTTTCGAATTTCGGACTTCGAGTTTCGGATTGATTGCATGCAATTGTCCGTTGCGTATCGCGGTCGCAGTCAGGTCGCCCGCACGACCGTCGGGCTGGCCGTGTCGCTGGCGCCGAACCTGCGCCGCGATCGCGTCAGCTTCGTCGGCACGCTGCGGCGGCCGCTGCGGTTCCGCGAGGCGGTGTCGGCGCTGCACGACGTGGTGATTTCGGACCTGCGCTTCAAGAAAAAGGACAAGACCGGCTACGAGCGGTGGAAGATCGAGGAGAAGCAACGCGAGGCTCGCATCCGCCGCGAGGCGGTGAAGGCGAAGCGGACCGAACTGCTCGCCGAGCTGAATCGCCCTGTTCCGCATGGGCTGGAGGCGCGCTTCAACCGCTGCCGCTCCCGCTACTGGGACGCGCGGACGAAGTACAACGCGTACCTCGCCCGCGAGGACCCGCAGTTGTGGCGGCTGCTGGTGCCGTGCGACCCGGTCATCACCGTCAGCCCGGACGTGCTGTTCTTCGAGTGCTTCAGCTCGGACGAGAGCAGCTACGGCTGCCTGACCGTGGACCGCGGTGCGTTCGAGGCCGAGCGCGACGTGTCGCTCGGCACCACGAACGTCGACTACTCGTGGCGGCTCTACGAGCACTTCCAGGAGATCCGCAGCTACCGCGAGACGCGCTTCACGATTGACCCGCTCGGGTTCGAGGTGCAAACGCAGGCCGAGCAGGCGGCGTACCGCGAGGAGAAGATCGAACTCCCGCCGAGCTGGCTGCGCGGGTTCTCGACACTGCAGTCCGCGATGAGCCTGCCGATGCGCCGGGTGCCGGTGAGCCGCGAGGGCGTGTACGCAATCCTCGCGTTTCTTAAACGCCACAAGGCGGCCACGTCGCCGCGGGCGGTGCGGTTCGAACTGTTCCCCGGCCAGCCGACTGCGATCGTGCTGGAGCCGTGGGAACAGCGGATCGTACTCCACACCACGCCGTACCCCGGCACGCGGGCCGAGGTCATCCGCGTGTGGGGTCGCGACCGGCTTCGCGTGCTGGCCCGACTGCTGCCGATCCTCGACGGCGCCGACGTGTACCTCCTCGGCACCGGGCTGCCGAGCTTTTGGGTGATGCGAATGGGCGAGATGCAGCTGACGCTCGGCCTGTCCGGGTGGACGACGAACGACTGGACGAGCGGCGGCAGCGCGCTCGACCAACTTGCTCCGCCGGTGGACCCGTCGCCGAACGTGATGAACGAGGTCGCCGCCGCCTTCCGCGAGGACACGCGCTGGACGCTCGACGCGCTCGCCGCCCGCGTCCACGCGCCGGCGCCGGTGGTGTCGGCGGGGCTGAACCGGCTGGCGCTACTCGGGCAGGTGATCCACGACCTGCCGCACGAGGTCTACCGCTGGCGGCAGGTGATGCCGGTGACACTCTCGGCCGAGGTGATCGGCCCCGAGAACCCCGAGACGGTCGCCGCCCGTCAAATGCCGCCGAGAAACGTGAAGCTGACGCTCGACCACACCGACGCGAAGGGGATGCGTCACCTCGCCGGCACGGCCGAGGGGCGGAGCACCGTTGAGGTGACGCTCGACGCCGACCAGCGCATCGTCGCCGGGCAGTGCGGCTGCTCGTACTTCTTCACGGGCGGGCTGCGGAAGGGGCCGTGCCGGCACCTGCAAGCGATCCGCAACAAGGCGCTGAACCCCGACCCGTCCGGCGGCACGCTGGAGACGTGGTACCGGCGGTTCGCGCCGGCCGGGGTGTAATACACGGGCTGAATGCCCGCCAAACTTGGGTCGTCGCGTCCGAGCCTAAAAACTGCTGCGGCGTTCCGCCGCGGTCGCGGCTGCTTGCGATTGCGTCCC
>JAFKFQ010000326.1 GCA_017308215.1 bacterium
ACCGGGCGCCGCCCCCGCCCCCGGTCGCCGACCCGCCGGGGGCTGTCGGCCCGCCCCGCCCCGGGGAGCCGGCGTGGAAGGCCGACTTCCGAAAGGCGTACGCACTCGCGGCCGGGCGGGCGGTGCGGCTCGTCCCGGCCCCGTTCCCGGACAGCCGCACGGCGTTCTTGAAGGAAATGGACCCAAACCGGCGCGTCCGTCCCCAGAACCAACACCTCCTCTTCCGGGACGACGGCCGGCGGATCGACTGGCGGGGGAGCACCACCCGGAGCGTGTGGTACGCCGGGGACGAGATCGTCCGGGAGGAGGGGCTGACCCTGTCCCGCCTACTGGAGTGGGTGGTGAGCGCGTCGCCCCCCGAGGTCGAGGGCGACGCCGATCTGCTGGCTCAGCGGGCCGACGTCGACGTCGTCCTCCGGGCCGGTTCGATGCCGGCGGAGCAGCTGGCGGGCCTGGAGCGTGAGCTGCGGGAGAAGTTCCAGTTCCCGATCCGAATGGCCTACCGGGAGGTGGAGCGGGAGGTCATCGTCGCCCGGGGGAAGGTCGCGCCCCGGCCCCGCGAGGGCCGCAAGGAGTACGAGGTGGACTACTACGCCGAGTACCTCGGCCCGGACGGCCCGGGCGTGCCGAATCGGTTCGACCTGGACGGAGCGATGACCAGGTTGGGGCGGTTCGTCAACCGGCGGGTGGTGAACGAGGCGGACCCGCTGCCCGCCAAGACGTGGCTGACCGTCCGGGAGCACAACCGGATCGCCCCCGGCCGGCCCGGGTTCCCGCACCCGGACGACGTCGACCCGGCGAAGGTGTTACCGAACGTGGCCGCCCAGACCGGACTGACGTTCACCACCGAGCGGCGGACGGTCCGGGTTCTGACGGTCGAGGCCGGGCGCTGACGCGCCGCGGGCTTAAGGTCGTTTCGGCGGAGGTGTGTTGGCTGGTAGGAGGTGTGTTGGCTGGTAGCCGCAGGCTTTAGCCTGCGCTCAGCTGAGCGCAGGCTAAAGCCTGCGGCTACCTCAAGGACGCGCGGCAGGTCGCGGCTTTCGCGCTCGTTGCGCTTAGCTGAGCGCAGGCTAAAGCCTGCGGCTACCAAACCGGAGCCGCCATACCGCGGCCGGCTCAACCCGCCGCCGGTCGCCTACCGACCCCGCGCCCCGTTCCCCACCTCGGCGAGGAGCTCGTCCACCCACTCGTCCAGCTTCGCGTCGCCGTGGCCGGTGAACCGGATCACCCCCCGGGCGTCCAGGACGTAGACCGTCGGCCACGTGTGGACGTTCCACGCCCGGGCGATCGGCCCGTCCGCCCCGTCGACCCCGCTCCAGAACGACGGCCACGTCATCCCCTTGTCCCGGGCCGCGTCCCGGGCCTTCACCCGGTCGTCGTCCCCGTTCACCCCGACCAGGGCGAACGGCCGCCCTTGTAGCCGCTCGACCAGCTTCTTCTCGTGCGGGACCATCCGCATGCACGGCCCGCACCACGTCGCCCAGAACACCACCACCGTCACCTTCCCGCGGGTGTCGCTCAGCTTGAACTTGGCCCCCTCCACCGTCTCCCCCACGATGTCCGGGGCGGCCTTCCCCACCCGGAGGGTGGCCAGGTTCTTCAGCCCCGCCAGCTCGGCCCGGGCGTGCGCCGCCACGGTGCCCTTGCCGTAGGCCATCGGGGCGTCGCCGGCCGTCGTCGCCCGGGTCAGGTACTTCTCGGCCCGGGCGGTCTGCGCCTCGCGCCCGGCGTCCGTCAGCTTCGTCCCGAACCCGAGCCCCCTGACCCCGTCCTGGGTGATCCGCCACTTCGCCTGCCACCCGAGCTCGAACGCGGCCTGCCCGCGGACGGCCGCGACCGGGCTCTTCTCCGCCATCTCCTCGACGAACGCCCGCCCGTGCTCCTGGTGATCCTGGACCATTCCGTGGAAGACCTTGCCCAGGGCCGGGTTGGCGGCGTGGTGCCTGCGGAGCAGGTCCGCCATCTCGACGAGCTCGACGCTGCTGCCGTCGAGCACCGCCTCGATCACCGGGAACGCGTCCGGCAGGTCTCCGGACTTCCGGAGGGCGGCCAGGGCGGTCTTCCGCCACTCCTGGATGGCCCGGTGGTGGTTGTCGTTCGCCTTGGTCACCCCGTCCGACGAGCGGTCGGCCCGGAGTTCCTTCAGGAACGTCGCTTCGATGTCGTCAGCCTGGGTGCGGAGCCTCTTCAACTGTTCGGCCGGCGAACCGGGTGCCTGGCCGTCCTGACCTGCGCCCACGCCCGCCAGGAAACAGGCCGCCACGAGGCCGATCGCGACACGGGCCACGGGACACCTCCGGAGTGGTGGGGAATCCGCCCAGTGTCCTCCTGCCTCCGGTGGAACGCAAGTGACTGGTCCGGTCGATGTCGGTCGGGGCGAACGGCCGGCGTGAGCCGGCTGGTGGTTGGTACGGGTGCCCGAGCGGACCATGCGAGGTGACCGGGCGCCACATCAGGCCGCCGTACCAACCACCAGCCGGCTCACGCCGGCCGTTCGCCCGGCCGGCTCGCTTCTCACCGCCTACCAACCCCGACGCCCTGCGGGTCCGAAAGTGGTCTTCTCAGGGTCGGGGGCGGGCCTGTTCGTCGAGTTGTCGGCGTAGGCGTATCTGTTCTTGTTCGGCCCAGCGCTGCCGTCTGGCCTCCCGGGCGGCCGCCTCGACCGCCCGCAGACGTCGGGTTTCGGCCAGCGCGTCGAACCCGCGGGGCGGCTCGGCCGCCCCGTTGTAGGCGACCGTGTTGCTGCGAAGGTCGAGTGCCACTGCCACAGCCGTCAGGTTGAACCGGCCGTCCGTCCGCCAGAAGTGCGTCAGGAAATCGCCGGAGAGGCTGTTCCTGAGGTCGACCACGCCGTGGGCGTACCCGGTCCGCGGGAGGGCGAGCGGGCGGTAGGCTTTCGGGTTTCCTGCCTGCGGGTCATCCATGACGGGAAGGTACGGGTGGAGTTCGAGCGTCGCGCCGTCGTCGTAGCGGATCAGGTAGGTGATGCCCGGGCACCGGTCGACGCGGTTGCCCAGCGTCATCAACTCCTCGACCTCGCGGATCGCGTCGCGGGTGTTCGTCAACGTCAGTCGGACTTGGGTGTTCTCTGCCCGACTCTCCGGTCTGAACAGTAGCACCCCGGTCCCCGCCGCCTCGAGCTTGAGGCCGTGTGAGACGATCGGGGCGGTCGCCGGGTTGGGCGGGAGCGGAGTGGGCCGGCTCAGTGCCATCCCCTGGACCAGCACGAGCAGCAGGACGCTCGTTAGCTGCGGGCGCATGTTGGTTCCGTAAGCCGGGTGGCGACGTGCCGGGTCGGAGGGTAGGGCGGGGGTCGGCACTTGTCAAGCCGACCCCCATCCCCCGCCCGTTACTGCCCCGGAGTTCCGGTCCGCCACGCGAGCCCGTACTTGTGCGCGCCGTCCGGTACGCTCTGGTAGGCCGCCCCGGCTTCTCGTTCCCCCGCCGGGCGGGGGAACGAGAAGCCGAGGGGCCGTGTGCTTGAGCCCCCGGAGGGGGCGGCCCGCGCGTAGCCCGGGGTTGCCACCCCCGGCGGCGTCCGCGGTATCACGGGGGCGTCGCTCCCACGCGCCCTACGGCCCCGCCCGCTCCGGCGCGTCGGTCCGCCAGCGCTCGACCGTCGGGTACACGCCCAGCTCCCGGCCGCTCGGGCCGCGGTAGATGTGGTAGTCCTTCACCGTTGTGATCGTCGCCCCGGCCGCGTCGAACCGGAGGTGGGCGACGATCTGCGACTCGCGCGGGTAGCGGTGGACGATCGCCCCGTCGACCGCGTCCCACAGCACCAGCGGCGACGACCCGGCGCCGGCGAGGCGTTTGCCGTCCGGGCTGAAGGCCAGCGCGCGGAACTCCGTGGCCGCGCCGAGCGCCGCCGTGGCCGGCTCACACACGAGCTTCCCCGTCGCCGCGTCCCACACCCGCACCGCGCCGCCGTAGCTCCCCGCCACCCGCGCCCCGTCCGCCGACGCCGCGACGGCCTGGATGGTGTTGGCGAACGGCGGCGCCAGCTTCGCCTTCTCCGCGCCGGTCGTGGCGTCGAACACCCGCAGGTGCGCGTCCGAGCCGTACAGCGCCACGACCTTGCCGTCGGCGCTGAACGCCGCCCGCGACGCCGCCCACCACAGCCCGCCGACCTTCGCCCGCTCGGTGCCGGCGGGGTAGTCGATGAGCCGGGCGGTGCCGACCTTCTGGTCGTGCTCGAGCGCCAGGAGCGTCTTGCCGTCCGGGCTCAACGTCACCCAGGCCGGGCGGAGCGCCAGCCCGGCCCACCACGCCGGCCGCACCGCGGCGCCGGTCGCCAGGTCGATGACCTGACCCTCGGCCGTCACCAGTGTCGTGCCGTCCGGCGTGAGCGCGAACGCCCCGACCGTGGCCGCGGCGAGCACCCGGCTGTCGGGCGACTTCTCCCAGTTCCACACGTGGATGCGGTCGCCGACCGTCCCCGCCGGCGCCGTGCCGCCGAGCTTCATGGACTTCGCGCCGGCGGTGCCGACGAGCACCGGCGCGGCGGCCGCGACCGCCAGCCGCGGCGCCGGCCACACGCCGGCCGGCGACCCGCCGAAGGGGGGCGGGGGGGCGTCGGGGGTCTTGGCGGCCGGCGGGGGCTCCATTGCGGGGACGGGGCCGGGGCCGCTGCGGGCGACTTCCGCGGTCAGCCTCGCATCCCCCCGCCCGACGCGGGCCGCCGGCTGCACCACGAACAGCCCGACGAGGACCGCCGCGGCCGCCGCGGCGAGCGCGAGGGCGGGTCGGCGGCGCCGGCGGGCGGCGCGGCGGCGGGCGCGGGGCCACCCGTCGGCGGGCGGCTCGGACCGGCGGATGCGGTCGATCCCGGCGTCGAGCGGGTCGAGTTCGGCGGTCATGCGGGGCCCCCCGGGAAGAGGATGGCGCGGAGCCGGGCGCGCGCCTTGTAGAGCGCGGCGGCGACGGCGTCGGTGGTGAGGTCGAGCTGGGCGGCGATGGCGGGGTTGTCGAGGTCGGCGAAGTAGTGCAGGCCGAACACCTCGGCCTCGCGCGGGGCCA
>JAFKFQ010000327.1 GCA_017308215.1 bacterium
TGCCGGAGAACTGGGCGTTCGTGACCGACTGCGGGAGCCACGCCGCCCGCGTCACCGCCGCGAAGTGGGCGGCGTGCGGCGCCGTCCCCAGCAGCCGGTCCACGAGCTTCGTGCGCTTGTCGGGCGCCTTGTCTTCCAGGAAGTCCAGCGTCTCGCTCACCCGCGGCGCCCGGCCGATCAGGTCGAGGTGGGCGCGGCGGCAGAACTCGGCGTCGTCGGCCGGCACCGCCGGCACTACGCCGCGGGCCGCCCAGTCGGCGGCGAGGTGCTTGTCGATGGCGGCGGCGAGCGCGTCGGCCGGGTCGTCGGCCCGGGCGTGCGCGGGAACGGCCAAGACACCGAAGAGTGCCCACACCCGGAAGCGGACGGACATCGTTCGGCCCTCGCGGCGGTGCCGTTCAGAGGTCTGTGGGAAGGACGGCCGTTCTCTCCAAAATTAACCGACTCGCTGCGGCTCCGCCACCACTTCGGCGTGCGGGCGTTCGAGCAGGTCCGCGATGACGACGAGTTGCCCGAGTGCGGCCGACGCCACCGCGAACGTGGCGAGCAGGAGCAGGGCGAGGATCATTTCCACCCGCGTCGGCGCGAGGTACTGGAGGCCCAACGTGCCGAACAGGGACGTGAACACGCCGACGCCGGTGAGGACCGACCGGATGAGGTACGGTGTCGTGCGGTCGGCGATCACCTGGGTGGCGAACAGCGCGCGGAGGCGGGACATGATGGGCACCTCAGATGAGTCGTCAAGTCATCAAGTCGTCAAGGCATCGCCCGCCACCATGACGCCCGCCGCTTGCGGGCATTTCACCGCGCCGCTAGGGTGGTGTTCGTCCGCCGCCGAGGGTTCTTCATGCGCCGCCCCGCGTTCGCCGTCGCCGCCGCCGCGGTCGTCGCGCTCGGTACGTCCGCCCGCCAGCCCGACCCGAAGGGCGACCCGTTCAAGGACGCCACACAACGACTCCGCCGCGGGAACTACGAAGAGGCGCGGGCCGGCTTCGAGACCGCCGCCAAAGACTCGAAGCTCGCCCCCGCGGCGGCGGTCGGTACGGCGCGGGCGTGGCGCGAGGAGGGCGAGGCCGGCAAAGCGCTCGCGGCGCTCGACGCCGCCCTCAAGGCCACGCCCGGGCACCCCGACGTGCTCGCCCAGCGGGCCGATCTCTTCTACTCGCTCGGCAAGTGGGACGACGCGCTCGCCGACGCCGCGGCGGTGCTGGCGAAGCACGATTCGCACTTCCTCGCCCGCTGGGTGAAGGCCCGCGTCCTCCGCGACAAGGGCGACCACGAGAAGGCCGACACCGAGGTGAAGTGGTTCGTCCGCGCCTACTCCGACGCCGAGAACGCCGACCGCCCCATCACCGACGCCGAGGCGCTCCTGATCGTCGGGCAGGCGGGCGTCGAGAACGCGACGTGGAACAGCCGCCCGCAGCAGTTCCAGTTCGTGCTGAACGAGGTCTACAAGGACGCGACGAAGCACGACCCCGACTGCTGGGAGGCCGAATACCTCGCGGGCCGGCTGCTGCTGGAGAAGCACAACCGGGCGCAGGCGCTGGAGGCGTTCGACGCCGCGCTGAAGATCAACCCGCGGGCCGCCGACGTGCTCGCCGCGAAGGCCGCCGCGGCGCTCGCCACGCTCGACTTCAAGGTCGCCGACGTGCTCGCCGACGCGGCGCTGAAGGTGAACCCGAAGCACCCCGCGGCGCTGCGGGCGAAGGCGGACGTGTTCCTCGCCGGCGGCGACTTCCTCACCGCCAAGCGCCTCCTCACCGCGGCGAAGCTCGTGAACCCGCGGGACGAGTCGGCGCTGGCCCGCCTCGCGGCGCTGGCGCACCTCACGAACGACAAAGACTCGTTCGCCGCCCTCACGCGCGAGGTCGAGGCGTTCGACGCCAAGCCGGCGGCGTTCTACCACGACCTCGCGCTCGCGCTCGACGGCCGCAAGCAGTACCGCGACGCCGAGACCTACTTCCGCAAGGCCGCCGACCTGCGCCCGCAGCTGCCGGTTGCGAAAGCCGGGCTCGGCATGTTGCTCCTGCGCACCGGCCGCGAGCCGGAGGCGAAGGTCGTCCTCGACGCGGCGTTCAAGGCCGACCCGTTCAACGTTCGCGTGTCGAACTCGCGACTCGTCCTCAAGCACCTTGACACGTACCAGACGGTCGAGACGCCGCACTACGTCGTCCGCTTCGACCCGAAGGCGGACAAGGTGCTGGCGCCGTTCCTCGCCGAATACCTGGAAGAGGTCCACGCCGGGTTTGCGAAGGACTACGGCTTCGCGCCCGACGGCAAGGTGCTGATCGAGGTGTTCAGCAGCCGGGAGATGTTCAGCGGGCGGACGATCGCGCTGCCCGGTCTGCCCGACGTCGCGGCCGGCGCGTGTACCGGGCGCGTCGTGGCGTTCCCGTCGCCGGCGGCGGACAAGTTGAACTGGTCGCGCGTCGTCCGCCACGAACTCACGCACGCCTTCAACCTGCTCCAGACCGACTACCGCGTACCGCACTGGCTGACGGAAGGGCTGGCGGTGCGCAGCGAGGGCGGCGACCGGCCCGCGTCGTGGATGGCGGTGCTGCGCGAGCGCCACGCCGCCGGCCGCCTGTTCGACCTGGACACGATCACGCTCGGCTTCGTCCGCCCGCGCACCGAGGACGACTGGCCGCTCGCGTACCTGCAAAGCCTGCTGTACGTCGAGTACCTGACGAAGACGCACGGCCCCGCGTCGGTCGGCAAACTGCTCGACGCCTACCGCGGCGGTGCGACCACGGGTGCCGCGCTGAAGACCGCCGCCGGCGTGGAGCAGACCGCGTTCGAGGCGGGGTACCGCACGTTCCTCAACGAAGTCGTGCGCGGCACCGGCCGCCGCCCCGAGAAGGTGCTGACGTTCCCCGAGCTCGAAGCCGCGCACAAGGCCCGCCCCGACGACCCGGACCTGATGGCGCGACTCGCCGGCGAGTACCTGAGGCGGAACAAGGCGGGCGAGGCGCGGACGCTCGTCGAGTCGGCGCTGAAGGTCGAGCCGGGGCACGGGCTGGCGTCGGTCGTGAAGGCGCGGCTGCTCGACCAGGCGAAGGACGCAGCCGGCGCCCGCACCGTCCTGGAAGCGGCCTACAAGGAAAACCCGGACGACGCGCGGGTGATCCTCGCGCTCGGCCGGGCACTGACAGCGGCGAAGGAGTACGAGCCGGCGGCGGCGGTGTTCGAGAAGGGCCGCAAGACCGCGCCCGAGGGCGACTGGCTCACGGAACTGGCGCGACTCTACACCGTGCTCAAGAAGACCGACCCGCTCGCCGACGTGCTCGCGGCGATGGCCGCCCGCGACCCGGAGGACTTCACCGTTCGCGTGCGGCTCGCGCAGCTCAAGCTCGACACGGACGCGCCGCTCGCCGAACGCTACGCGCGGGAGGCGCTGCGGCTGGACCTGGCGAGCGCGGAGGCGCGCGAATTGCTGCTGGTAGCCCTGCGGGCGCAAAAGAAGGACGCCGAGGCGGACCGCGTGGCGCGGCGGTTCGAGTGCGGCCGCAGGCCGCCCGGGGCGGCCTGCGGCCGAGCGCGGGTCAGCAGTACGAACGACAACCATGTCTCGCGTGAAGTGCCACTGCGGCGGACGGCCGAGTTGTCGGCTGTGCGGTGGTACCCGTTACTTCCTCTACCAACCCGGCCCGCGCGGCTGGCTCCCGTTCGCGTGCCCGAGTTGCAACGGCACCGGCTGGCGCTGCGAATTGGGCCTCGACCCCGAGCGCTGCCCGACGTGCCGCGGCGAGGGGATGGTCGACCCCGCCGACCCGCCACTCAGCCTCGTCGTCATCATTCGCAAAGTCCTGTTCGGCGGATGACCCAATTCCGCGCCGACCGCGGTTGACCGCTCACGCCACCGCCATTACATTACCGATAGGATATATAACACCAAGGTTAATCACCGATGCTCGACGCCACGTTCGCGGCGCTGGCCGACCCGACCCGCCGCGCCATCCTCGGCCGGCTGGCGAAGGGGGAGGCTACCGTCACCGAGCTGGCCGCCCCGTTCAAGATGAGCCAGCCCGCCGTCTCCAAGCACCTCAAGGTGCTGGAGAAGGCCGGGCTCATCACCCGCGACCGCGTCGCCCAGACGCGGCCGTGTCGGCTCGCGCCGAAGCCGCTGGCCGAGGCGAACGACTGGCTGGAGGGGTACCGGGCGCTGTGGGAGGCCGCCTTCGCCCGCCTCGACGACCTGCTGGACGAGTTGAAGACGACCCGCGACCGCTAACGGAGCCTGCCGATGAAGAACAAGCTGACGGTGACGACCCCGAGCGACCGCGAGTTGCTCGTCACCCGCACGTTCGACGCCCCGCGGGCGCTGGTGTGGGAGGCGATGACGACTCCCGCGCTTCTGAAACGCTGGGTCGCCGGCCCGCCGGGCTGGGAGATGACCGCGTGCGAGGACGACCAGCGCGTCGGCGGGACGTTCCGCTGGGCATGGTCCGGGCCGGACGGCGCCCAGCTGGTGATGAGCGGCGAGTACCGCGAGGTCGCCGCGCCAGAGCGGTGCGTCCGCACCGAGCGGTTCGAGGCCGTCGGCGGCCCGCCGATGGGCGAGCAGCTGGCAACGCTCGTGCTGATCGAGCAGGGCGGCAAGACGACGCTGACGATCACCCTCCTCTACCCGTCGAAGGAGGCCCGCGACGGCGCCGCCGCGTCGGGGATGGAGCACGGCATGGCGGCCGGGTACGACCGGCTCGACGACATCCTCGCGGCGAAGTGACTCCCCTTCCCTTCGGTCGCATAATACCCCTGTCTCCGGCACGCGGCCGGGGCAGGGGAACACGTCATGGCCCGGTCGGTCGGCTGCCACTGCAAGGGGAACCCGGCGTGCAAGCTGTGCGGCGGCGCCGGGCGGTACAGCTACGAGCCCGGCCCGCGGGGGTGGATGCCGTTCGCCTGCCCCACCTGCGCCGGCGTCGGCAAGGTCGGGGGCGCGGCGTGCGTCACCTGCCGCGCGCACGGGCAGGTCGATCCCGCCGACCCGCCGAGCTCCGGGTGGGTGGACGTGATCCGCAAGGCGTTCTTCGGCGCCACGTAAGGACGGGTCGCTACAATCTTCGCAGCGCCCCCTTCCCCGTCGGAGCTTGCCCGATGAGCCACACGCTCTCCCGCCGCGCCTTCCTGAAGCAGTCCGCCGCCGTGGCCGCGGTCGGCGCGGCCGCCCCGCTCGCCGCGCAGGACGCCCCGCGCCCGCTGTTCGAGATCTCGCTGGCGCAGTGGTCGCACAACCGGGCGTTCTTCGGCCGCGGCGGGGTCGAGCGCCGCGACCCGCTCCGGTTCGCGCAGATCGCCAAGGCCGACTACGACATCGCCGCCGTCGAGTACGTCAACCAGTTCTACCGCGAGAAGAAGAACGACAACGCCTACCTCGCCGACCTGAAGAAGGTGGCCGACGACAACCGCGTCCGCAGCGTGCTCATCATGTGCGACGGCGAGGGAAACCTCGGCAACCCGGACGAGCGGCAGCGCGTCACCGCCGTGGACAACCACAAGCGCTGGGTCGAGTGGGCGAAGTTCCTCGGCTGCCACTCCATCCGTGTGAACGCGGCGAGCAACTGGAACCTCGGGTTCGAGGAGACGCAGAAGCTCGCCGCCGACGGCCTCCGCCGGCTCACCGAGTTCGCCACGCCGCACGAGATCAACGTGATCGTCGAGAACCACGGCGGGCTGTCGAGCCACGGCGGCTGGCTGGCGGGCGTGATGCGGCTGGTGAACCTGCCGCGCTGCGGGACGCTGCCGGACTTCGGCAACTTCAACATCGGCAAGGTGACCGGCGTCGCGATGACGAGCTACGACCGCTACCGCGGCGTGGACGAGCTCATGCCGTTCGCCAAGGGCGTGAGCGCGAAGTCGCACGACTTCAACGCCCAGGGGAACGAGACCGCGACCGACTACCGGCGGATGATGGGCATCGTGGTGAACAAGCACAACTACCACGGGTTCGTCGGCATCGAGTACGAGGGCAGCCGGCTGAGCGAGGCCGACGGCATCCGTGCCACGAAGACGCTGCTCGAAACGGTCCGCCGCGAACTGGCGGCGAAGAAGTCGTGAGTCTTCGAGTCGTCAAGTCGAGGAGTCATCAAGTGACTGCGACCTGACAACTCCACGACTTGACGACTCCTCGACTTGACGACTCGAAGACGGGAGAAAGTCGTGCCGATCTACGTGTACGAGGTCGTGCTCCCCGACGACAGCGGCGGGGAGCAGTTCGAGGTGATCCAGCCGATGAGCGCGGCCGCGCTCACGACCCACCCCGACACCGGCGAGCCGGTCCGCCGCGTGTTCGGCACGCCGAACGCCCCGCGCGCCTGGACCGACTCTCAGGCGAGGTCCGCCACGAGCGACAAGAACCTCGGGTCGAAGGGGTTCACGAAGTACGTTAAGACCGGCGACGGCACCTACGAGAAGGCCGCCGGCTCCGGCCCGAAGCAGATCAAACGGAAGTGACGTAGCGATCGTCAGTCCCACGGGTTTCGCCGCCGTCGCACCGGCCGCAAGGCCTGCACGGTCTCGGCGGCGAACCGCACACCGCCGACCGCCACGACCACCGCGACGACGCCCAGCAGCACCCACTTCGCCTGTTCTTCCCGCTGCTTCCGTTGCTCCGCCTTGGCGGCGACCGCCGCCGGGTCTTCCGGGACCGCACACGCTCCGT
Source organism: bacterium (assembly GCA_017308215.1). GTDB lineage: Bacteria > Planctomycetota > Planctomycetia > Gemmatales > Gemmataceae > Urbifossiella. The sequence continues at coordinate 6,662 of JAFKFQ010000327.1, forward strand.
CGCGTCACCCGGCCTTCGCGTCGGCGGCGGTCCAGCACACCGCCGCGGCCGCGATCAGCACCCATCGCTTCATGGCTCCCCCCGCCACCCGCGGCGTCACCCCCACGCCGTATACCAACCCTATCGCACGATCGCCGCCGATATTGGCCCGTCGGCGCAAAGTGACCCGATTGGCCCGCCCGGATTCAGGCCGTAGCATACCAGTACCCCGCCCGATACCGAGGTTCCGCACATGGCCGCGTCCGCTCCCCCGGTCCAGCACCGGCAGATGGTCATCAACGGCGAGTGGGTGAGTGCCGCGTCGGGGAAGACGCTCGCGGTCGAGAACCCGGCCACCGAGGAGACGATCGCCGAGGTCGCGTTCGGCACTCGAGACGACTGCAAGCGCGCGATCGCCGCCGCGTCGGCCGCGCTGCCGGCGTGGATGAAGCTGACGCCCTACGACCGCGCCAAGGTGCTGAAGAAGACCGCCGACCTGATGCGCGAGCGGGCCGACGCGCTCGCCCGCACCATGACGATGGAGCAGGGGAAGCCGCTCGCCGAGGCGAAGGGCGAGGTGCTCCACTCGGCGGACACGTTCGAATGGTTCGCCGAAGAAGGCAAGCGCGCCTACGGGCAGGTCATCCCGCAGTCGAACGCGGCCAAGCGGCACCTGACGATCAAGCACCCGGTCGGCGTCGTCGGCGCGATCGGGCCGTGGAACTTCCCGATCACGCTCCAGGCGCGCAAGATCGCGCCCGCGCTCGCCGCCGGCTGCACCATCGTCTGCAAGCCGGCGAGCCAGACGCCGCTGTGCCTCATCGGCGTGTTCGAGTGTCTCCTCGACGCCGGCTGCCCGGCCGGGGTGGCGAACCTCGTCATCGGCCCGGCCGGCGACATCTCTGACGAGTTCATGACGAACCCGGCGGTGCGGAAGATCAGCTTCACCGGCAGCACGGCGGTCGGCAAGCAGCTGATGCGACAGGCGGCGGACCAGGTGAAGCGGCTCAGCCTGGAACTCGGCGGGCACGCGCCGTTTATCGTCTTCCCCGACGCCGACCCGGAGGTGGTGGCGAAGGCGGCGGTGCTCGGTAAGTTCCGCAACAACGGGCAGGTGTGCATCAGCCCGAGCCGGTTCTTCGTCCACGAGAAGGTGGCGAAGCAGTTCACCGAGGTGGCGGTCGAGGAGGCAAAGAAGCTGAAGCTCGGCAACGGCCTCGACGAGGGCGTGGTGGTCGGCCCGATGTTCGAGAAGAAGGCGCTCGCCAGCACGCAGGCGCTGATCGAGGACGCGACCGGCAAGGGGGCGAAGCTCCTGACCGGCGGGAAGCGGTCCGACCGGTTCGAGCGGGGCTACTTCTTCGAGCCGACGGTGCTGAGCGGCCTGTCACACGACGCGAAGGTGCTGACCGAGGAACCGTTCGCCCCGGTGATGCCGGTGCTCGACTTCGGCAAGATCGACGACGTGATCGCCGCCGCGAACAACACGCAGTACGGCCTGGCCGCCTACGTGTTCACGAACGACCTGTCGTTCGCGTGGCGGATGGCGGAGGGGCTGGAGGCGGGGATCATCGGGGTGAACGACCCGGTCCCGGCGACACCGCAGTGCCCGTTCGGCGGGATGAAAGAATCCGGCCTCGGCCGCGAACTCGCCCACGAGGGGCTCGAAGCGTACCTGGAGACGAAGTACGTCTCCATTGGTCTGAAGGGGTGAGTGGTCCGATCCTACGGCCGGCGTGAGCCGGCTGGTCGTTGGTACAGGTACCTGTACCAACGACCAGCCGGCTCACGC
>JAFKFQ010000328.1 GCA_017308215.1 bacterium
CGGGGGCGTGCTCGGGGCGTGGGCGTGGGGGTCGTACGCCGTTGACCAACCGGACGAGCTCAGGGCCGTCATCGGACCCGCGTTCGAGCCCGGCCCGCCCGACGACGCCTGGTGCCGGGCCGTCGCCGGGCTCCCGCCCGAGCGCCAGCTCGCGGCCGTGACGGCCAAACTGCGCGAGCTCAACCCCGGGTTCGACGGGCAGACCACCCGGTACGGCGTGGACGGCGGGCGGATCACCGAGTTCGGCGTCTACACAGACACGGTGAGCGACGTCCGCCCGGTCCGCGCCCTCACCGGGCTGACCACTCTGAACCTCAACGGGACCGAGCCCGGCCGGGGGAGGCTCACCGACCTGTCGCCGATCCGCGGGCTGCCGCTCACCGTGCTGAACGTGTGGCAGAACCCCGACCTCGTCGACCTGTCGCCGGCGGAAGGAATGAAGCTCGTCCTGTTCCAGGCGGGCGACACGGCGGTCGAAGACCTCACGCCGCTCGTCGGAATGCCGCTCGGCACGCTCGCGGTGAACGACTGCCGCGTCCGCGACCTGACCCCGGTCCGCACCATGCCGCGCCTCCGCCTCCTCCGCTGCGACGGCTGCCCGCTCACGTCCCTTGACCCACTCGTCGGTTCGAGCGTCCGCGAGCTGACTTTCACGCCCAACCTCCTGCGCGGGGACGAAGCGGTCCTGGCGACGCTGAAGCTGGATCGCATCAACCGCCGGCCGCCGAAGGAGTTGCGCCCGTCTGCTTCGCGGTGAAAAGAAAAATTCAGAATCGGTGTCCAATTCACGGGTCTCCCATCGAAGTCTCATATCGGACTCGGCTCGTACTCTCCCCGCGGCCGTGATTCGCCCGTCTCATTCGCAGGGAGATGGTTCATGCCTCAGCCGCGCTTCGTGGCTCGCCGTGGGTTTACGCTGATCGAGTTGTTGGTCGTCATCGCCATCATCGCCATTCTGATCGGCCTACTCCTGCCCGCCGTCCAAAAGGTCCGCGCCGCCGCCGCCCGGAGCACCTGCTCGAACAACCTCAAGCAACTGGCACTCGCCTGCCACAACTACGCGTCGGCGTACCAGGAGAACCTGCCGCCGGTGAACGTCGAGGTGGTGCCGGGGTCGGGCCAGTACGGCAGCGTGATGGTCGCGCTGATGCCGTACGTCGAGCAGGAGAACCAGGCGAACTCGTACAAGACCGCCGGGTCGGTGGGCCTGCCGAACGCGGCCGTCGTGATCAAGACGTTCCGCTGCCCGTCCGACCCGACCGGCGGCGAGGGCGTCGGGCCGAGCGGGTGGGCCGGGTCGAACTACGCGGCCAACGCCCTGGTGTTCGCCAAGGGAAACTGGACCCTCTCGCAGTTCACGAAGTCCGTCTACAAGATCCCGACCCTGACCGACGGCACGTCGAACACGGTCGGGTTCTCCGAGCGGTACATCGCCGCCGAGGGCGCGACGTGCAACCGTGACAAGGCGTACGACACCGCCACCAGCGGCAACTACGACTACCCGTTGTTCGGCGTGTACCAGACGTACTGGTCGTGGTACCCGAGCCAGTGGCCGTTCGACGCGAAGAACAGCTTCCAGTTCACCCCGGCCCCGGCGTCGGCGATCCGCTGGGGGTTGCAGTCGGGCCACACGTCCGCGATCCAGTGCGCGATGATGGACGGCAGCGTCCGTGTCGTCACGCCGGGCACCCCGGCCGCGACGTTCTGGCTCGCCGCCAACCCGGTCGACGGGGCGGTGCTCCCCGGCGACTGGAACTAACCCGGAGGCACCATGACCAGGCTACTCGTGCCCTCGGCCGTCCTGGCCGTCGTGCTCTCGGCCGGCTGTGCCGGAGAGTCAGCGGACCCCAACGGGCCGACCGAGGTGCTGTCCGGCACCGTCCGGTTGAACGGCGAGCCGGTGGACTTCGTGATGCTGGTGGCGACCGGGCCGGACGGGAAGTCGGTCACGGGGCCGAGCCTGCCGGGCGGGCGTTACCGGATCGAGAAGCCGCCGGCGGGCAAGCTGCGGTTCAAGTTTGCCTCGGCCCCGCCGGGAGGGGCGCCGAAATCGGGCGGCCCGCCGCGGTCGGCGATCCCGCCGAAGTACTTTACGGACCAGAACGACCTGTCCTTCGAGTACACCGGCGGGTCGAAGTCGTACGACGTCGTGCTGCAGCCGTAGACCGGAACGGCCCTCGTATCCAGTCGGAGCGACCGGCCGTCACCCGGTCCCAGGTGACCACGAGGGACGCCTGGGTCGTCACCAGGGGGACTCCGGGGAGTCGTTGGACGGGCCGTGGTGACGCGGGCTCCGGCGGGGAAGTGGGTGGCGGTGTCGCAGGCGACAGTGAGCCTGGCCCCGCCCGCCGAAGCCGCCGGCCCGCGTGGATCAACCGTGAGAACGGCGCCGCGCGGCATTCCCACACCCGCTCACGGTTCGAGGGGGAGGCCCGCCCCGAACCCGGCGCCCTTCGCCGGAGGGTCTTCGAGCGCCAGGCGATAGGTGAAGGCCCCGAGCATCTCCCCCGGCCGCTCGTGGCACTTCAGGCACTGCTGGCCGGCGTAGATCCCGCTCACCGCCCGGAGCATGCCGCCCCGCTTCTCGGCCTGGACCAACTCCCCGCCGCCCCGGATCACCTCCAGCGCCTTCGCCTCGAACGCGTCGGGCCGGCGCGTTTTCGTTTCCGTCTTCTCCCGGGCCGCCGCCGTGCCGCCGGTCAGGTATACGACCGGCTCGGTGTGCTTGACGAGCCCGACCAGCTGGACGTCCTTCACGACCCATGCCTTGCCCGGAACCGGGGGTGGGATGAAGGCCGCCGTCCCCACGGCCTTCGCGAAGGAGAAGTGCGAGCCCTTCCCGTCCGCGCCCGCTCGGATCGCCGCGGAGGTCGGGCCGACGGACCGAATGGGGGAGGAATCGCCCTGGGATTTCGGCGGCCCGAGGACGTCGGTGAGCGGAGGTTCCATGCGGGCGAACCCGAACCCGGTGCGGTCGATGAACAGCTTGACGGCCTGGCGGTGGAGGAGGGCAATCCCGCCCAGTTCCGCCTTGGTCGGCGCCTCGCCCGCCGGCCCGGAAGCCGACAGGGCGACGCCACAGAGCGCCGTGAGCGCCAGGAACCCGCCACCCAGACGCGCGCCAGTGGTCATCGTCGCTCCTACTCGTGCGCGTCCAGTATGCACCCGCCCTCCGCAACGGTACAAGGCTCCCGGCGCGGGTCGTTACGCCGCGGTTACACCGGGGAAAAAGACGAGGCCAGCGGCCGGGGGAAGCTGCCGGCCTTCTTGGACAGGTCACCCGTCGGAGGAGGCAGGGGGGCCACACCCAGCGGACACGTCGACGGGACTGGTGTCGCGGGCTGGGTGCTCGGCAGCGGGGGCGGCAGCGGAACGGGGGCCGGCACCCGCACCGGGGCCGGGGGCGCGGGGCGGGTACTCGGCGCCGGCTGGGTGGCCGGCTTCGCCGGCGTCTCGACGGGGGTCGCCACCGGGTTCACAGTCATAGGTTCCTCCAAAGCCGGGCGGGGCGTCCTCAGCCGGCGCCGTCCGGGAACAGGCCCGCGACGGCGGCGCGGTCGTAGGGGCGCAGGTCGAAACCGGTCCGCCGCAGGTACGCGAGCACGTGGCTCGCCCACACGAGTTCTGCCCGCTCGCGCGATCCGACGCGGTCGCGGGCCAGGCTGATCTCCCGCACGCCCCCCGCGCCCCGCACGACAAGGCTCATGTCCCGCGTGTCGAGCGTGACCGCGGCCTCGGGCGGCGGGTACAGGTGGAGCGGGTTGGCCGTGCAGTAGACGCGAAACTCGGCCCGCGGGGCGCCGCGCCCAACCAGCTGGTCGTGGACCGCGTACGCGGTGGCGAGGATTCGCGTGTTCCGCGGGTTGAACGGCTCTGCCTCGTCGGTCTCCGCGAGCTGCTGGTGGTCGTCCCGGTCGTAGACGTCGGCGAAGTCGATGGCGTCGAGCGTGTCGCCCCGGTGCCAGGTGGCGAAGCCGATGAAGAAGATGTCGAGCAGGTTCAGGTAGCTCGACGTGACGTCGAAGACGAAATCATTCCCCTCGCGCAGCGGCCGCAGCGCGGTGTCGAGCTCCGGGTCGCCCCCGAGCCGCGTACGGTAGCCGCCGAGGACGTGCGACTTGTGGACGTGGCCGGCGCCGTCGCGCGTCTCGTGCGCGGGGAGGGCGGCCTCCCACTCGTGGTACGGGGGGAGCCCGGCCGGGAACCCGTTCACGAGCCCCCCGCCCGCAACGGACGGCGACCCGAGGTCAACGAACGGGAGCTTCAGGGTCGCGCACGCCGCGCGGAGGGAGTGCGGGTCCAGCCCCGCCCGGCAGGCGTCGCGGACGTCGGGGTGTTGGCGGTCGAGTTCCTTGCAGCGGATGAGGCAGGGGCGGATGCGCTCGCGGTAGAGGCTCGTGGGCACGAGCATCGCAAGCTCGCCCTCCACCCCCGGGAAGTGCTGGTTCCAGACCATCAGCGTGAGGGGCACGCCGGCGGCCTCGTATCGCGGGGCGTGGTCCCCGCCGGGGACCGACACCGCCACGAACCCGCGGGAAAAGGCAAACTCGGCGTCGGCGAAGCGGTCGAGGTCGAGGTGGGTGCTGCGCAACCGCCGCGGGTCGGTCCACGCGGCCCGGTAGCGGTGCAGCGGGTCGCTCGGGTGGTCGAGGTCGTGGGCGAAGACGCGCTCCATCTGGGCGCCCTCGAACAAGACCCCATACCCGGGGAACTCGTCGTTGCTCGACCCGTTCAGGACGTACAGTTTCTCGAACAGGTCGTCCCCGAACTCGTCGAAGACGGACGGCCCGCCGTCGGGCATCCGCTGGTTCACCACCTTCAGCGCGCCGAACCCGTACGAGACGTTGTGGAGCCGGCGGACGACGTCGAACGTCTTCTCTCGGTACCGCCGGGCCTCCGCGGACCCCTCGGCGTGCGGGGGGTGGTCATCCAGGAAGCGGTGGAAGAACGCGATCGCGTCGTTGGCCGACATCCGG
>JAFKFQ010000329.1 GCA_017308215.1 bacterium
CGAGGTCGTCCGGGCGGGCGTTCCGCTGGTAGCGGCGGTGGATCAGCGCGCGGTCGGCCGGCGGCAGCCGCCCCAGACACCCGTCCAGGGCCGCCAGCCGGGCCGCCAGGATCGGCTCGTACGCCGCGCGGTCGTGGGCGATCCGGGCGATCATCTCCGGGCTGAACGCCGCCCGCCCCTGGCGGGAGCGCTCCCGGTACTTCAGCACCTCGAGGTACGCGAACTGGTACGCCCACGGGAGGAACGGTTTGTCCGGGTCGTACTGGTCGGCCTTCCGGAACAAGGCCACGTTCACGTCCTGGAGGACGTCCCGGGCGTCATCCTCACGGGGGACGAGGGCGAAGATGTAGCGATACAGCTCCCCCTGGTGCTGGGTCAGCAACAGGACCAACGACTCCGTGCGGTTTGTGCTCATCGAACACACCCCCGAACCGGACGGCCCCAGTTTACCCCTGCGAACCGCCCGCGCCGCCAGTAATGGCCCACCGGCTCCGGCCGCCTGGCGGGCGGCCTGCTCCGGGGCGTGGGGGAGTGTGCCCGGCATCCCGACGGGTTACGCCGCCCCCCGCAACTCCTACCATCCCAAGCTGTTGGTGCGTTTCAACGCGCGGCGCAGGCGGTAGCCGTGTCGAAGAAATGAAAACTTTCTTGGCACGGTTACCGGCTGGGCGGGATTGTATGTACTCGCGGAACGCTGGCGGACTCGAGGCACGAGATGACCCCGGCCGAGCGGACCGAACTCGACGGTCTGTTGTCGTCCCTCTGCGACGACCAACTGACCGAGGCCGAGCAGACCCGGCTGGAACAGTTGCTTGCCGACCCGGACGCCCGGCGGAGATACTTGAGGTACGTCGACCTCCACTCGTACCTACAGACGAAGCAGCCAGCGCCCGCGCGGGCGCCGGAGGCCGCACGCACCGGTCGCCAGTCGCGCGGCTGGCTCCGCTACGGCGCCGCGGCGGTCGCCGCCGCAGTCGCCGCCGCGTGCGCGACGATCCTCGTTCAATCCCTGGTGTTCCGCCCGGACGCCGTGGTGCGCGATGGCTCGCCGGCCGACCCCGGTGCGTCACCCGAGGTCTACGTCGCCACATTGATCCGGGCGGACGGGTGCGAGTGGGACGGCCCGGTGCCCCTCGTGGCAGGGAGGCGTGTCGGGCCGGGCGAACTGCGGCTGAAGAAAGGTCTCGCCCGGCTCGTGTTCGACAGCAACGCGACGCTCATCCTGGAGGGCGGGACGGTACTCCGGGTCGAGTCCGCATCGGCTGCCACGCTCCTCGCCGGCAGGGTGGTGTTCCGCGGCGACGACAACCCGGAGGCGTTCGACCTCCGCACCCCACGCGCGCTCCTTCAGGATCTCGGCACCGAGTACGCGGTCGCGGTCGGCCTCGAGGGTGAAGAGGTTCACGTGTTCAGCGGCGAGGTGCGCCGGCTGACCACCGGGGCCGGTGGTGGCGTCCGGCTGAACGCCGGCCAGGCCCGGCGGTTCGCGAGCGACCCGGCCGACGCCGGCTCCCCGACCGCGCTCGCCCCCGCGTCGTTCGTCCGCGAACTACCCCCGCTGCCGGTGGGGGCGGCGGCCGAAGGGGTGCTCGCCTACGACGGGTTCGACTACCCCGCCGACGTCGGTCCCGAGGCGGAGGGCCGGGCGAACGGCGGGGTCGGGTGGGCGGGGGCGTGGCAGAAGACGCTGTCCCGGCTGAAGCAGGAGAGGACGCCCCCGCACCCGGTGTTCAACCCGACGGCCGGGCTGTCCCGGCCGGGCGCGACGGTCCCGGCGGTCGGCGGCAGTTTCGACTTCCCCGGGTTCGCCAAGGCGCACCGCCGGCTCCGAACTCCGGTGCGGATGGACGCCGACGGCGTGTACTACCTGAGCTTCCTGTTCCGCCGGGAGGGGCCGCAGGCCGAAGACCTGAACGCGCTGTCGGTCGCGTTCCGGACGACCGACGAACTCGACGTCGAGGCCCGCGACCAGCCCGACCCGCGGATGCGGATGAACTTCGGGATGTACCGGGCGAACGAGGCGTTCACCCACCTGAACCGGGTTGGTGTGCACCTACCGCTCCCGCTGAGCTACGGCCAGACGTACCTGTTCGCGGCCAAGGTCGTGACCGGGCGGGCGATGCCGGACCAGGCGTTCGTGCGGGTCTACGCCCCGGACGAGGCGGTGGGCTGGGAGGAGCCGATAGCGTGGTCACTGGTCGGCCCTCAGGTCCATAGCGATCTCGTGTTCGACTGGCTGCAGGTCCACGTCAACAGCCGGACGCGGCAGACGGTGGACGAGCTGCGTCTGGGTACGACGTGGGCGGCGGTCGTCCACCCCTGGATCGCGGACCGGGCCGACGAGGACTGAACCCGCCGGTGGGTGAAACGCCCGGCCCGGGCACGTACTGTCCCCCGCGGTCATTCCGGCCGCGGATTGCTCGATTCGACTGTCGGATCGGTCCCGTATCGGCTGGGAACCAGCGCGAACCCGGCAATCATCTCCCTCAGGTGCGCCATGTCAGACGAGTGCCCTCTCCCGACCCGTCGCCGCGGGTTCACGCTGATCGAGCTGCTGGTGGTGATCGCCATCATCGCCATCCTCATCGGCCTGCTCCTCCCCGCCGTCCAGAAGGTTCGGTCGGCGGCCGCCCGCGCCCAGAGCCAGAACAACGTCAAGCAGATCGTCCTTGCTGTTCACGCCTACCACGACGTCAATAACAGCGTCCCGCCGATGGCCGACCGGGTCAAGGGGACGACCGGCAACTATGCCTCCGGCCACTACTTCATCCTGCCGTACATCGAGCAGACCCCCCTCTACGACTTGGGGCAGACGAACAACGGGGTGTGGGAGAACTCGCCGAACAACGCCGGGTCGCAGAAGATCAAGACGTTCATCTCCCCCCGGGACCCGTCCAGCCCGCTCGAGATCTGGAAGGAGTCGAACGGCGGGACGTGGTCGGTCTCCAACTACGGCATGAACCACGCGATCTTCGGGGTCCCGTGCGGGAGCAACACCGTCTCGAAGATGACGCTGGTCGGGATCACCGACGGCACCTCGAACACGGTCGGGTTCGCCGAGCAGTACGGGAAGTGCGGGGTCGGCGAGCCGGACACCACCTCCGGGGCGTCCCCGAACAACTATTTCCACAAACTGTGGGCGTACCGGGCCCCGTGGCGGTGGGAGCGGGGGCCGTACTTCGACACCCGGCTGATGAGCAGCGGCATGAAGGGGACCAACCAGGCGGACTTCTCGGCCTGCACCCCGGTCGAGACCTCGACCGCGGCCGTGCCCCAGAACCAGCCGACCGTCAACGCCTGTAACCCTTACTTCGTCCAGGCTGTCGACGGGGTCTGCGTCGTCGGTCTGATGGACGGGAGCACCCGGTCGGTCACCCCGTCGGTCAGCGGGATCGCTTGGGTACGGGCCCTCTGGCCGAGGGACGGGCTGACCGTCGCCGGCAACTGGTGACCAGCCGGGTCGCACCGCGGGCGCGGGGCCGATCCCGCGCCCTTCCCCCCAACTCCGAGCCGCACCGCCATGCTCACTCTCCGCCCGCGGACTCTCTTCGGCCTGCTCGCCCTGACGGCCTTCTGTGCCGCCCTCGGCTGTTCGAAGGGGGTCAAGAAGATCACGGTCACCGGCAGGGTCACCTACCAGGGCCAGCCGGTCCGATCCGGGATCGTGAAGTTCGTCGGCCCTGAGGGGGCGTACTCGGCCGGGGCGATCCAGTCGGACGGGACGTACACCGTGACCGACGTGGTGCCGGGCGAGACCAGGGTCGGGATCATGGAGGCCCCCTCGGGGTCCGGGTCGTCCTCGGGCGACAGGTCCGAGAAGCCGGCCGCGACGAAGGGGTCGGCCGCACCCCTGCCCGAGAAGTACCGGGAGCCCACGACGTCCGGGCTGGTGTACGACATCACCCCCGGGACCACGGAACTCGAGATCGAGATCAAATAACCGGCGGGCGATGGTTGACCCGGCCGCCGGCTGACGCGGGCGGCCGGCAGGTCTCAGCGATACCGACAGACACACGAAAATGGGCTCCACGGGATGTTCCTTGGGAACACCCCGAGGAGAGACTCTCCCGCCGAATTCTCGGCATTTCTGGTTGCTCGGGGTGTCAATCCGGTGACCGGTGGGCGGTGGGGCAAACAACCACCTGGCGGGCCGGAATCGGCCTGGGTCGGCGCCTGATGGCCGCCCCGGCGGTCAACAGACCTCACTGCTCCACGCGTAGAGACATTCTGGGGCAAGAGATCCGCCTCCGTTAGCCGACGAATACCCCGCCCCGGAGGGTGTCGTCGAACGCGAAGAAGTCGATGGCCCGACCGAGCACCCGAACCCGGGGGGGCGCCGCCGACCGCCCCCCGGGCACCGCATCCGTCCCGCCGTCGGCGTCCAGGTCAGCGGTCGCGACCCGGGCGTAGTCGGCGAACACCTCCTCGAACGCCGGATCGGCCGAGATGAACTCGTCGGCCGGGTTGAACGCCCGCACCGCCGCCGACACCCCGACCCCGGACCCGACGTGGATCATCCCCGCCCCGACCGCCACGCTCACCGGCGCCGACAGGGCGGTGTCGAACGCGGTGCCCAGCCCAAGCGTCCGTCCGGCGTACACCAGCACCCGCCCGCCGACCCCGGTCACCACCTCGGCCGCCCCATCCCCGTCCAGATCAGCCGCCGCGACCGGACGAACGGGACGCGACCGCAGGCGGGTCGTGTGTCAGTCGGGCTCGACGGCGGCGGTCCGGGTGACGCAGTCGAGTAACGTGGCGCGGATGCGTTCGAGGCTGCGGTACAGCGTCCGCCGGCTGACCCCCAACTCCGCGGCGAGGTCGTCCGGGCGGGCGTTCCGCTGGTAGCGGCGGTGGATCAGCGCGCGGTCGGCCGGCGGCAGCCGCCCCAGACACCCGTCCAGGGCCGCCAGCCGGGCCGCCAGGATCGGCTCGTACGCCGCGCGGTCGTGGGCGATCCGGGCG
>JAFKFQ010000330.1 GCA_017308215.1 bacterium
CGGGCGTTCGGCCTTGGGGTGCCCGAGCTGGCCGCCCTTCCGCTTGCCGGACGGCGTCCGGGGCGGTGCCGGCCTGGCATGAGGCGGATCGGCCGACGGCGGGCGGGACGAGTTCGAGGAGGTCTGGTTCAGTCGGGCTTCGAGGTCGGCGATCCGGGCTTCCAGGTGCGCGATCCGCTCGTACTGGGCGGCGATCACGGCTTGGGCGGCGGGTGGGAACATGGCCCACAGGTCGGCAGAGATCGACGGCGGCCGGGTCATGCCCGAAGATGGTCGGTGCCGCCGACACAGGTCAAGACGAACCCGCCGTGGTGTGAACGGTTACGGCCCGGGAGGGAAAACTGCCGTTCCCGTTGCAGCGAACATGCCGGTGGTGGACGGAGGGCGAACGGGACGCCGACGATCCGTCCCGACATTCGGAGCCCATTAAACGACAAGCCCGCCTCCGAGAAGGCGGGCGCGAACCGGCGGATCGAGAGCTCAGGCGCAGCTGGTGCAGGCCGCGGCGTCCGCCTTCCACCCGCTCTCCGTCTCGACCGAGTTCTTGGTCAGGTGGACGTGGCCCTCGTGGACCCGCCCGACCCACGCCGTCGGGATGAAGTGGTGCTGCCCGTCCGGGCTGTCGCCCTTCATCAGCTTGATGGCCGCCCCCTCGACGTGGTCCACCACCCCGACCTTCTTCCCGCACGAGGCGTACACGTTCATGTGCTCCTTCACCCCCGCGACACCCTCACTCGGGCCGTTCGCGTCGCACCCGATGCCCGCCTTCTCCTTCACGTAGGCGGTGGCCGCGGACGCCCCTTCGGCGATCTTGTGTCCGGCCACCTTGGCGGCGTCGGCGGCGGTATTCGCAGCGTCCTTCACCTTGTCCTTGATGTCCGACATGGCTCGCTCCGAAGTACGGGGAACGACCGCTCATGCGGTCGCGAAATGGGACCACCCGCCGGGAGGCGGGTGGGAGTGCTGCGGAGAATCAGGCCCCGCTCTTATCTTTGATCGCCTGACCGGCGTCCTTCACGGCCTGACCGGCCGCCTTTGCGGCGTCACCGGCCTTTTCGGCCGCGGCTTCGGCGCCGTCCTTGATCTTCTCGCCCGCGCTCTTGGCCGCGTCCTTCGCCGCCTGACCCGCGTCCTCGATCTTGTCCTTGAGGGTATCGGCCATGACTCGGTGCTCCGGAGAGTGTACCGGAAGTTCCGGCCGCTCATCCGTTGCAACCCCTGTGCCGGGAACCGTTCGAGCCCGACTCAGCCGGCCGCCGCTACTTCGGCCCCGCGCAGCTCGGCCGCGAGGTCCGACGCGTCCCGCAGCGACTCCCCATTTTTCGCGTTGACCGCTTTGCCGTCCACCTCGACCGAGAACTCGCCCTTGGCTCCGTCCACCACGTTGACCTTCACGTTCGGGTCACCCCTCAGGCTATTGGCGAGCTGGTCGGTGTGGGTGCCGATGGTCGAACAGGTGGGGCAGCGCCGGATGGTGACGGTCTTCATGATGCACCTCGGGAAAGGGGGCGATTCTTCGCCCGGCCGCAACCGGTGTGCCGCACTAGGCGTCACTCGAAGCCGGTCGTCATCTCTTTCACAGCGTCCACCTCGAAGGTTTCCACAAGCGCCTTGGCTGCTTCGGAATCTCGACTATTGCGGGATCAAGCCGCCGGCTTTGCCAGCGGCGGTTCCAGCCTACACCCGAAGTAGTCGCACACCCGCTGCCGAAGCTCGTCGGCCGTGAGCTTCCGCCCCGGCTCGACCACGGCCCGCTTGCCGTGGACCCACTTCGGCTCGACCGGGTTCAGCCACGGGGCCTTGATCGGCAGCCCGCCACCCGAATGCGGCACCCCGACCCGGCCCGGGACACCCGCCGATTGTGCCGCCCGATCCACCCCCGGACCCGCTTGCTCACGTGCCAGGCGGCGTTGTCCCACACCAGCACGAGCACCCGCTTCCCCTCGGCCGCCAGCGTCTCGCACGCCCACCCCAGATACTCCTCGGTGGTCACGCTCACCGGCCGCCCGTCGCAGAACCGCAGGAGCATCCCCCCGGTGTCCTGCCGGAGCAGCCCGTAGCACGCCACCGCCTCCGGCTCGCCGCCCTTGGGGTCCCGGGCGTTCCCGACCAGCCGGAGCGGGTCGCCGGCCGCCCAGGCGAACAGCCCGGGGTGGGCCAGCCGGGTCCACCAGCACTCGTCCTGGAACCCGACCACCCACCCCGGCTCCCGGGCGGCCCGGGCGATCAGCCGATCCCGGGCTTTTTTTCTTGGCGTACTCGGGGTCTGGGCTCGCGATCCAGTGCTTGGCCCGCTTCCACCCGACGCCCAGCCGCTTGAGGACCTGCCGCATCCCCTCGGCCGTCAGCGCCCGGGAGGTCCACCCCTTCGCGTGGCACACGTCGGCGACGAGGGCCAGGGTCCACAGGGTCGTCGGCTTGCCGAACTCCCGGGGGCGGCGGTGGAGCAGGTCCTTCAGGTCGGGGTCGCGCGCCCGGTCCCAGACGGAGGCGGGGGCCTTCGCCACCGGCGGCTTGCGGGTCAGGCACCCGAGCCCGTCGCGGTGGAACGCCCGGATGGCGTCCCGGACGGCCTGGGCGGTCAGCCCGACGGCCCGGCCGATGGCCGCCGCCCCCTCCCCGGCGGCACTGGCGAGGGCGATCTGGGACCGGCGGACGGTGAACCCGTCGGCCGACTTGAGCCCCCGCGCCAGGTCCTGCCGCTCCGCGGCCGTGAGAGCCCGAACCACCATCCTGGGTTTCATCCGGTCAGGGTAGGCGCCTCGACCGAATCGCAAACACAGCAAGTTGATCCCGCACTAGGCTACTGTTCCCGACGCGCTGGCCGGCGGGCGCGGCAGCGGAACGGGTACGAGGAGTGATTTCGCCTTCCTCCTCCTTAATCGCCTCCTCGCCGGCCCCGCATGGATGTCGATCCCGTCCGCGTGCGCTGTGAGGGCGGTCAGCCGGCGCGGCGTCCTTCGGGTCGGCAGTCGTTACCCGACGAACACGCCGAGTAGAAGGTCGTCGCCGAGGTCGGTCAGCTCGCGGTACACCGGCGGCGTCCCGCCGGCCGGGACGTCTCGGCCCAGGTACAACCGCACCACCGGCCCGGCGGCCGTGGTCAGCCCGACCGCCAGGTCCGCCTGCCCGTCCCCGTCGATGTCCTTGGCCGCCACCCGGGCGCCGGTCCGCAGGCCCGGGTCGGCGGCGAAGAAGTTCGCCCGCGGGAGCAACCCGCCGCTGCCGTCCGCTACGAGCGACCGGCCGTCCGCCGCGAACACCCGCGGGCCGCCGCCCAGTCCGGCCGTCACGATCACCTCCGCGAACCCGTCCCCGTCGATGTCCCCGGCCGCCACGTACGCCCCGTCCCGTAGCGCCGGGTCGAGCGCGAAGAAGTCATTCACCAGCCGGGTCGGCGTCGCCCCGGGGGCCAGGGTGCGGCCGTCGAAGACCGCCACCCGCGGGCCGCCGCCCGGCCCGGCCGTGACGACGAGGTCCGGGGTGCCGTCCCCGTTCACGTCCCCGAACGCCACCCGCGCCCCGCCGCGGAAGTCCGGGTCGCCGATCCCGAAGAAGTTGGCCAGCACTGCCCCGTCCCGCCCGCCGAAGACCGTCACCCGCCCGCCGCCGGTCGCGTCTGCCGACGCCGCGACGTCCGCGAACCCGTCCCCGTCCACGTCCCCGACCGCCAGGAACACCCCCCCGGTGAACGCCGCCTCGAACGCCTGCACGGTCCGCACCGTCGCGCGGGTGGCTCCGTCGATCACCCGGAACCCGGCAACCCCGCCGGATCCCGTCCCGACGACCAGGTCGGCAACGCCGTCGCCCGTCACGTCGCCCGTCGCCACACGGGGGTCGCTCGCGCCGCCAGAGGGGACGGAGAACGCCACGGTGCCGTCGGCGTTGAACACCGAGACCGCCCCCGACGCGCTCCCCCCGACCGCGACCAGCGGCGGCACGGGGGTGAGGGTGATCGCGAACGTCTGCGCCGCGGACACGTCCTGCCCGCCGTTGGCGGTGCCGCCGTTGTCGCGGAGCCGGACCGTGACAGTCGCCGTGCCGGTCGCGCCGGGGGCGGGGGTGTAGGTGAGCGCGCCCCTCGCCGGGTCGATCGCCGGCGGAACGGCGAACAGCTCCGGCCGGTCGACGGTCACCTCGAAGGCAAGCGTCTGCCCCGCCTCGTCGGCCAGGCCGGCGGAAATCCCGGTCGCCCACCCCGCCACGGCCCGCGGCGCCGGCGAGGCGGTCGTCGACTGGTCCGGGCCCGCGGCGAAGCCCGGCGCGTCGTTGACCGCGGTCACGGCGACCCCGACGGTCGCGGCGGGCGACTGGAGCGCGCCGCCGCTGCCGGTGTTACCGCCGTCGTCGGCCGTGACCGAAAGCGTCGCGACCGCGGCCGCGCCGGGCGTGTACGTCACCCCGACCGCCGCCAGGAAGGTGTTCAGCGCGGTGAGCGTCCCGGACAGGGTCAGCGCCGCGGGGGTGCCGCCGACCGCGACGCCCCCGCCGGCGGTCGCCGACAGCGCGCCCGCGTCGACCGCGAGCGTGAGGGTCACGTTCCCGCTGCCCGCGTCCGGGTCGGCGACCGAAATGCCCGTCAGGACCAGCGGCGTGTCTTCAAAAACGGTGATCGACGCGGGCACGGTTACCGACGGGGCGTCGTTCACCGCGGCGATGGTAATGGTGAACGTCTGGTCGACGGAGGTGACGCCGTCGGAGACGGTGAGGGTGACGGTGTGGTCGCCGACGTCGGCGTTCGTGGGCGTCCCGGTCAGGATGGCGGAGGCGGCCGGCGTACCGTTACCGGTGACATTCAGTGTTAGCCACGCCGGGACGACCGTCCCGGTGATCGTCAGGTTCTGGCTCGTCGGGTCGACGTCCGCCACCGTCACGCCGTAGGAGTACGCGTCGTCCTCGGTCGCGGCCGTCACGGGGGTGCTGGTAAAGGTCGGCGCGTCATTGGTGTTGGCGACCGTGAT
>JAFKFQ010000331.1 GCA_017308215.1 bacterium
GTGAATTGGAGGGCCAGCACCTGGACGAGTGGGTGGGCCTCGGGTGGTAGAATCATGACGGCCGTCCGCGGGCGAGGGCCATGGGAGCCTTAGCAACCCTCATGGTAACTCGCCGCGGGCGGCCGCTCAGAATCGGCACCAGCCGAGCTCAGAAGCGCTGGGGCGGACCGGGTCAGCTATAGCAGGGGGTTCGACCGGTTCGACGCCCCCCGGGCGAGCGCAGCCAGCAGGCCGAATGCCAGCAGGCCGCCGGCCAACCGGGCGGCGAACACCCACCCGCCGCCGGTCGCGGGGCCGTCCGACGGCAACTCCCGCCGGACCCACGCCGGGTTCCGCCACACCCACCGGGTGACGACCACCCCCACACCGCCAGCCCGAACCCGGCCGCCGCCCACCCGGCCTCCCGGTAGCAGTCCCGCAGGTCCGGGTCGAAGGGGATGGTGGTAGTCACCCCGGCGGCCCGGGTCACCCGGTTCCGAGCCCAATCGTCGGCGTTCGCCCGGACGTACCCGCCGGCCACAACGCACACCAACCCGAGCAGGAACGCCTCCGCCAGCCGCCCCATGTGCCGCACCTCCGGAGGCCGAACACCAAGCTCGGGTGCCGGGCCCCAAAGCCGGCCCGGCACCCGAGCTTGGTGTTCGGCGCCTGGCCCGCTCCCCCGAGCATCACGTTACCAGTGGCTCGAACCCGACGTAAGACGGGGCGCTCAACCAGCTATCCCCGGGCAGGATCGGGGTAGGCGAGAAGCCCCTCCCGTCGAGCCGCTCACACAGTCGCTCCCAAGCCGCCTCCGGGGTCGCCGCTCGGACGCCGACCCCGGCGAACGTCAGGCGAGCCCGGACGTGCAACCGGTCGGCATCCGTGAAGAACGAGCACGAGCCGACCAACTCGAAGTCGAATATGTTCCCCGTCCGGCGGCCGACGCGGGCCTCGCAGCCGACGATGTCGTCGTGGTCGTACAGGCAGATAATCGGCCGGTCCTGGACCGCGGTGTCCGGCGGGTTGGGCCAATCGAACGCCCGACCCGCCATCTCGTGCCAGTCCCGCAGCGGTACGGAGAACGAGTCCACCGAGATGGTCGGGGCCAGCAGGTCACCGGCCACACCCCGCCGGACCGCTTCGACATCCAGAGACCACGAGACCCCGCCGGTTCCCGGCCCCCAGTGAAAGTCTGCTTCCTCAGCGGGGAGGATGGTGGCGCCGAGCGTCGCTTTGCGGACCGGCCATTCGTGCTCTCCCAGCCGAATGACACCTGACACGACGACTCCGGGCCGAACCTGTGTTTAGACTGCGGAGCGTTCTGCATTCTGGCTGACCCACCGGCAGCCCTATTGCGCCCCACCCGGGCCGGCACAGCCTAACGCGCCGCCCCGCCGGCCGCAACGACTCGCGCGAACGGGCGACCGGCGGCCGGGTGAGGTGCGGGCGGCCGACCCATCCCGGGGTTTAACTGACCGGCGCCGGGCAGCCCGGATACGCCACGTCGCCCGGCAGGCGCGGCGCGCTCGGGCGGGGAGGATCCGAGCCGCACTCGGGTTCACGCACGCGGAGCCGCCGTGCCGTGGGTGAGGTCGCCACCCTCGATCAGTTGCGGCCGGCCGGGGGTGTGGGTGGACGAACTCCGGAACGGTCGCGTGACGGGGGACAACCCGGGACCGGACGGCGAGTGCCGCGCCCGGAACGGCGTGGGAAGCACGGTGTGCCCCTCACGCCCGGGGCCGATCCGGTGCCCGCGCCCAAGAAAGCCCGGGGGACACGTCCCCCTGCCGCACCCGCCGGGCGCCCCCCGCGAGCGAGAACCGGTCGGCCAGGCCCGTCACGGCGACCCCCTCGGGCAAAACGGCAACGGTTGCCGTTTTACGGCGCACTTTCTGGCCGATGCGCCCGTCGGTGGGACTCGACGGATGGCGAGGCTCCGGCCCCGCCTCCGGAGTCGACGACCCGCATGTTCGTGACGCGGCCCGGAGCCTCGCCCGACTTGGGCGAGCAACCGCGGGATCCGGACGGCCGGTCGGGGGCGGCGGAATCCGCGCCGGGGCGCTCCCCGGCGGCCATTCACGGGGTATGACAGGCTCACCCCGGGGCACGCCGATGGCCGCCGCCCGCCACCTCCTCCGGCTCGCCCGCCAGGCCGAGCCCGCCGCGCCCGACGGTGCCCTCCTCGCCCGGTACGCCGCGGCGCGGGACGAGGCCGCGTTCGCCGAGCTCGTCCGCCGCACCGGGCCGGTCGTCCGCCGCGCCTGCCGGGCCGTCCTGGGCGACGACGCGGCCGCAGACGATGCGTTCCAGGCGACCTACCTGGTCCTCGCCCGGAAGGCGTCGGCCCTCGCCGGGTCGGAGGTGCTGGCCGGGTGGCTGCACGCGACCGCCGTCCGGGTCGCCCGGGAGGCCTTCGCCGTGTCCGCCCGCCACCGCGCCCGCGAGGCGCCCGTGCCCGCCGTCCCCGACCGCCCCGCCGAGTCGGACCAGTCCTCCGACGCCGACGCCCTCCGGGCGCTCGACGAGGAGGTCGCCGCCCTGCCGGACCACGTCCGCGCCTGCGGTGGTGCTGTGCGAGCTCGGCGGCGTCAGCCGGCGGGATACGGCCGGGCGGCTCGGGGTACCGGAGGGCACGGTTTCCAGCCGGCTGGCGAAGGGGCGAAAGCTCCTCACCGACCGGCTGCGGAGACGTGGCGTCGTGGCCCTCGGGCTGGCGGCGCTGGCACCGGCGGTCGTCCCCCCGCGGCTGGTCGCCGCGGCCTTCGCGCTTGCCTCCGGCGAACCGGCTTCGGCCAGGGTCGCCGCCCTCGCGCACGGAGTGGTCCTGCACAAGTTCCGCGCCGTCTCGGTCGCACTCGGGCTGGTCGCCGCTGTCGTGCTCGCCGCGGGCCCGTCCGCCGGACGATCCGACATCCCCCGCCGCGCGCCATCCCCGCCCCCGCTGCTGGTCGCGGCGCAGCCCCCGGCGCCGAAGGCCCCGCCGGTCGGCATCGTCGTCGGCCAGTTCGGGGCGTACTGGCGCTTCGACGCCGGTGGGAAGAAGGTCGGCGAGTTCAGCGCCCCGAGCGGGCTTCGGTACGCCGGGCTGAGTGGTGTGTTCTCGCCGGACGGCACCCGGGTCGCGCTGGTCGGGCAGAAGGACGACCCGCCGCGGGTGTCCGGCCCGGAGCTCGGCCGGCCCTGGCCGCTCAGACTCGTGGTGGTGCCCGTTGCCGGCGGCGAGGAGCCGAAGGTGTACGACTTCCCCGGCCACGCCCTGGAAGCCCACTGGATGCCGGACGGGAAGTCCGTCGTGGTCGCCCAGGCGTCCTCGGACGACCTGGCGATCTATCACCACCAGCGGGTCGATCTGGCGACCGGCAAGACCCATCCCTTCGCCCTCGGGGCCTCCGACCGGTTGCTCGACGTGATGCCGGACAGGAAGTCCCTGCTGGTCGAGCAGCGGCGCGGCGCCGGGAAGGGGACGGTACTGGCCCGGACCGAGGAGCACGGCGACGGGGGCGTGGTACTGACCGCTCTGGCCGCGCCGCGGGGGTCGGTCGTCGCGCGATTCTCCCCCGACGGGAAGCGGGTGCGGTTCACCGACGGCGACCCGGCCCGGAAGGACGCTCACCGGCAGGGCCGGAGCCACCGCCCGTACGTCCTCGACCTCGCCACGAAGGCGCGCGAGCCGCTGGCGGACGTCCCCGAGAACGGGCAGGCGGTCGGGGTGTGCTGGGCGCCGGACGGGAAGCGGGTCGCGTACACCTGGGCGCAACTCCACGCGGACCTGTTGGCCAAGGACGTGATCACCGCCGACGAGTCGGAGCGGGATACGGAAGGCGTCCTGATCGTCGCGGACTCGGACGGGCGGAACGCGCGGACGGTGGCGTCCGACATCTCGCGGTCCGTCGGGCATCCGGTGATCGGGGCGCTCGACTGGCGGTAACCGGGGACGCGCGCCGCCACGACGCGTGCGGGTGCCCGCTCACTCGCCCGAGAGCGTGTCACCTTCGCCATCGGGCTCGGGCAGAGGCACGACGCCGCCCGGTGTGGGACGCGGGGCCGGCTCCAGGCCGGCCGCAGCGCTGGCAATCTGGGCGCGGAGGTCGTCGACTTGGGCCTGCAGGTCGGCCAGCGCGACCACCTTCACGAATCGGTCGAGCAGCGCCTTCGCGGCCCGCACCTGCACCTCGGGCGGCTTCTTCGGGTCGAGGTTCCTCTCGAGCTCCGCCACCGCCTGCAGCGACACGCGCACCAGCGCGGTGACGGTCCGGTCGATCACCTCACCCCGGGCCGTCCGCAGCCTCGCCGCGAACGCCGGCTGGCCGAGCCACTCGCGCAAGGTTGACTCGGCGACCCCGGCCTTCTTGGCCGCGTCGGCCAGTGTTTTGGTCGTGAGTAACGCCAGGATCGCCTGGGTTTGCCGGCCGTTCAGCTCGTCTTCGATCACGTTTCCCCTTGCTTCCAGACCGCCGAAATCCGCTGATTCCCGCCGATCGTGGATAGTGCGACCGGCGGTTGCCCGGACGGCTGTTGCCGGCCACCGTCGGCCGCCCCCTTTCAGCCCGCAGTCGCGGTGTCATAGCCTTTCGCCGTCGGTCGCCCCTCGCGGTCCGTGATCATCCAGTCCCCTCCGTGGCGGTCAGTCCCTCGGCGATGTGAACGCCCCTGAGTCCGCCGTATCCGGCCGAACAGCCGGCCCGGAGCCAGATGTCGTGGACGCCGTCACTCCGGTAGGTCTGCTGCCGGTTCACGAGCAGAAACTGCCTGGCGAATTGTTCGAGCCCGCTGTAGACGAGGTGTTGAAGTTCCATCGGATCGCCGACCTTAAGCCTTCCAGTTAGTCACATCGTTGGGGTTGTGAAGTCGAGTTGCTCTGTTGAAACCTTATCCGGTGGCCGCAAGGAGCATGAGGTTATGAGTTAGCACCCGGAGCCGGCACTCGTTCGCACGAGTCGCGTCGGACTTGGCCCCGAGGGCGCG
>JAFKFQ010000332.1 GCA_017308215.1 bacterium
GGGGTCGTAGCCGCGCACGGTCGTCGCGCCGCCGCGCGCCCACCGCCCGAGGTCGAGTCGCGTTCCCGTCAGGAAGATCGTGTTGGAGGTCCCGTCCTTGACCGTCGCCGCCGTGGTCACCCGGTCGTAGCCCATGAAGCCGTTGCCGGGCGCGCCCGCCGGCCGACTGGCGGCGTCGAGCCCGACGCCAGCGAGCGCGACGTAGTGCGTCACCGCATCACCCTGCTGCTCGACCGCAGGGCAGAGAAGCATGGGGATGCGGGTCCGGGCCGCGGGGAGGTTGCCCTCATACCCCGCGTTCGTGTCGAACTGGCGGAACACCGCGTCCTGTTCCATGTACGGCAGCAGCGCGACCAGCCAACTCAGACGGTCTTCGGGCGCCGCCCCCGGTCCGAGACATCCCGACGGGAAGACGTAGTCGGCGGGTCCGGCCGCGAGGCCCGGCGACGGCGGCGCGGCCGGTCGGCCGGTCGTCTCGAGCGAGTACAGCGCCATCATCAGTTGCTTGAGGTTGTTCTGGCAGTGCGCCCGCGCGGCCGGCTCGCGGACGCGGCGGACGGCCGGGAGCATCAGGCCCACGAGAATGGCGATGATGACGACGACGACCAGCAATTCGGCCAGGGTGAATCCGTCGCGTGCCGACCGGGACACGGCTGGCCCTCGCGGGGGGGAGAGTGGGCACGGCTGTCCGCCGCGGTGCTGACATGACGCCGGGCGCACACGCCGATTTCAGACTGGGGTGCGTTGTGGCTTGTTAGGCCGGGGCGCCAGCCCCGGAAGGGCAGTAGCGCGCCGAGTACCACCGGGGCTGGCGCCCCGGCCTAACAAACCGGACAATCTGCGGACCAGTCACCGCGCGGCCGTGTCGAGGAAGACGACGCACGACGGGTTGCCGACGGGGGCGTAGTGGCCGGTGAAGGCGAGGCCGCCGGTCGCGCGGTCCACGCGGAAGACGGCGACGTTGTCGCCGCGCTGGTTGCAGCAGTAGAGGAACCGACCGGTCGGGTCGAACGCGAAGCTCCGCGGGTAATTCCCGCGCGTCCACTCTTCGCCGACGTAGGTCAGTGTGCCGGTCGGGCCGACCGAGAAGATGCCGATGCTGTCGTGCAGCCGGTTGCCGGCGTACACGAACCGGCCGTCGGCCGACGCCAGGATTTCCGAGCAGAAGTTGCTCCCCGCGAACCCGGGCGGCAGCGTCGAGATCGTCTGCCGCGCCGCCAGCCGGCCGGCCGCCGAGTCGTAGTCGAACAGCACGACCGTCGAGCCCTCCTCCTGCACCGAGTAGAGCCAGCGGCCGTTCGGGTGGAAGTGGAAGTGCCGCGGCCCGTCGCCGGGCGGGAGCGCCACCGCGGGCGGGTCGTTCGCGGTAAGCACACCCTTCTCGGCGTCGAACTTCCACACGTAAATCTTGTCGAGCCCCAGATCGACGTGCAGCACGAAGCGGCCGGCCGGGTCAGCCTGGATCTGGTGCGCGTGCGTGCGGTCGTGGCCGCTGAACGCGAAGCTCCCCGGCGGGGCGTTCGGCGCCCGCGTCGGGCCGACCTTGCCGTCATCGACCTTCACGTCGGACGCCGCGCCGAGCCGGCCGTCGGCGAGGACCGGCAGCACGGCGACCGACCCGCCGAAGTAGTTGGCGACGAGCAGGAACCGCCCCGACGGGTGAAGGCTCACATACGTCGGCCCGGCGCCACCGGAGCGCACGGTATTGAGCGGCGTCAGCTTGCCGTCGGCCCGGTCGATGGCAAACGCGGTGACGGTCCCCTCGCGCTGGTCGCCCTGGCGGTCGGTCTCGTTCGCGGAATACATCCGCGTGCCGGCGGCGTTCACCGCCAGGTGGCTCGGGCTGGTCCCCAGCTCGTGAACGCCGGCCGGCGTCAGCGCGCCGGTGGCGCGATTCACCCGGAAGGCGTGGATGCCGCGGCCGTTGCCGGGCGGCAGGTCGACCTGTGTCGGGAGCACGTCGCGGAGCGGCGAGCTGAACGTGCCGACGTAGGCGAACAGCGGCGCCTCCGCCGGCTGGGCGCGGGCCAGACCGGCGGCGAGCGGTGCCGCGACGGAGGCGGCGATGAAGGACCGTCGGGAGCCATCGGGCGGACGCATGGGCACATGCCTGTCGGGTCGGGGTGATTCACCTGACCGATCCGCCGGTGGCCGGGGGTGTTAGGCCGGAGCGCCAGCCCCGGCCGAGCAAGTCACCCGGACGATCCACGGGTCGGTCGGGGATGAATCTACGCCCGACCGGGCGCCGCGGCGCGGGCGAGCCAGTCCTCGAACCGCGTCGGGCCGACGCGCGCGGCGCCCGTGGGCGCGAGGCCGCGGGCGTCGAGCGCGGCGCCGAAGTAGCGGGCGGTCGGGTCGGCGACGACCGTCCGCTTGTCGCCGGCCGCAGCCAACGACTGTCGCACGAAGTCGGCGATCGACCGCGCCTCCGGGCCGGCGAGGTCGAGGATCGCGTTCGCCGGCGGGGCGAGGGCGATGTCGGCGAGCGCGGCCGCCACGTCGTCGGCCGCCAGCGGCTGCATCGGGGCCGTCGGGAGGCGGAGGGTGTCGCCGTCGCCCCCACCCCCGGCGATCGCGCCGAGGAACTCGAAGAACTGCGTGGCGCGCACGACCGTGTACGGCACCGGCCCGGCGGTGATGAGCGCCTCCTGCGCGACCTTCGCCCGCATGTACCCGCTGTCCGGGATGCGGTCCGCGCCGACCACCGACAGGGCGACGTGGTGCCCGACCCCGGCCGCCGCCTCCGCCGCGAGGAGGTTGCGGGTCGAGGCGGTGAAGAACGCCATCACCGCGTCGTCCGCGAACGACGGCGAGTTCGACACGTCCACGACGACGCTCACCCCCGCCAGCGCCGCGGCGAGCCCCTCGCCGGTGACGGCGTTCACGCCCGACGACGGCGA
Organism: bacterium; assembly: GCA_017308215.1. Classification (GTDB taxonomy): domain Bacteria; phylum Planctomycetota; class Planctomycetia; order Gemmatales; family Gemmataceae; genus Urbifossiella. The sequence goes on from JAFKFQ010000332.1 coordinate 2,901, forward strand.
CGCGGACACCGCCTCGTGCCCGCGCGCGCGCAGCAGCGGGATGAGCTTCTTGCCGATGAGCCCGCTGCCGCCGATCACGACGATCTTCATGACGACCCCTTCGGTGTGATTCGAGTTACTCGACCTCGGCCGCCGCCCAGCGGCCGAGCTTGTCCGGGTTGACCGTGATGTACACCGCCCGCACGTCCCCCTCGACCCGCAGCGACAGCACCGACACGACCGCGTCGTCGTACCGGAACACCAGTCCCGGCTCGCCGTTCACCGTGGCCGTGTGGACGTCTTGAAGCCACCGCTTGCGGAACACGCCGGTGACGAACCGGGCCACCCGGTTCCGGCCGCGAATCACCACCCGCGCCGCCGACACCTTGCCGCCGCCGTCCGAGTGGACCTCGGCGTCCTCGGCGAGCATCGCCTCGACCGCCTTCACGTCGCCGGCCCGGCACGCGGCCACGAACCGCTCGGCCAGCCCCTCGGCGCGGGCCGGGGCGGCCGGGAAGCGCCGGTCGCCGTCCAGCCCGAGCCGCCCCCGGGCGCGGCTGACGAGCTGCCGGACGGCCGCCTCCGACTTGCCGACCACTTCGCCGATCTCGGCGTACTCGTAGTCGAACACCGTCCGCAGCAAGAACGCCGCCCGCTCGTCCGCCGACAACCGTTCCAGCAGCAGGAGGAACGCCTGCGACAGCGACTCGGCCAGCGGCGACCCGCCACCGCCCGTGGCCACCGGCTCCGGCACCCACGGGCCGACGTATTCTCGCCGGCGCCGCTCCCGCAGCCGGTCGATGCACAGGCGCGTGGTGGTGCGGACCAGGAAACCCTCCGGGGACGACACCCCGCCGGCCGTCTGGTAGCGGAGGAAGGCGTCCTGCACCGCGTCCTCGGCGTCGGCCACGCTGCCGAGCATCCGGTACGCGACGGACATCATCCGCGGCCGCAGCCGGGTCACGTCGTCGGTCATGTCGCCCCCGCGGTCAGCGCCTTGGACAGGAAGTACCGCTCGTGCCCGACCGGGTAGTCGGTCAGCACCCCGAACACCCGGTAGCCGAGCCGCTCGTAGAACGGCCGGGCCTGGAAGCTGAACGTGTCCACCCAGGCGTGGTGGCAGCCCCGTTCGACGGCGAGTCGCTCCAGTTCGCCCATCAGCCGGCGGCCCCAGCCCCCGCCGCGGAGTTCATCCGACACGGCGAGGATGCGGACGTGGAGCCAGCCCCAGTTCGTCTCGCCGACCGCACCGCCGACGATCCCGCCCGCGTCGTCACGGAGGGCGAGCGCCAGCGGCTCGGGCTGCCAGATGAACCCCCGCGCCCGGCTGAAGGCGTCGAGCGGGGCCGTGATCGCCTCCCGCTCCTCGGGGGTCGGCCCGGCGAGTCGGTCGATGGTCGGCACGGCGTCGGCCCCCGGGTCACTTCTTCGGTTCCGGGATGACGAGCGCCTTCGCGTCCCGCGGGTGGACCACCCACGCCAGCAGCCGGGTATTCCCCTTAGCGGCCGGGTTCCGCGACACCCGGTGGAGGCACCCGCCCGGCTCGTAAAACGTGTCACCGACCTTGAGCACTCGCGCGGGCTGGTCGTCGATCGCCCACTCGTACTCGCCCTCCAGGATGTAACCGAATCCCGGGCCGGGGTGGCGGTGCGGCGCGTCCGACTCGCCCGGCCCCAGGGTCACCTCCACGGCCGTCGCCTTCGACTCCTTGCCATCCACCTTCTCGACGATGTCCCGCACGGTAAGCACCTTCACCGACCCGTGCCCCCCGTCGTGCCGGGCCGCCGCCAACCCGCCGACCCCCAGCCCGATCATCGCCGCCACTGCCAGCGCCTTGCGGACCATGACCTTCCTCCGTCGTGTGTTGCGGGCGACCTCCCCTCCGACAGCAAGGACGAACGGCCCGGGCGATTTGTGACATCCGGCGGGATTTTCCCGGCGAAGTGCGGAACAGGCGTCCCGCCGTGTCGTTCCGGCGGCCCAGTGTGGTAGACCCCGGTGTGGTAGCCGCAGGCTAAAGCCTGCGCCCGCGTGACGCAGGCTAAAGCCTGCGGCTACCA
>JAFKFQ010000333.1 GCA_017308215.1 bacterium
CGATGCGTGTGGCGTTGATGACGAGCTCGCACCACACCCACCGCTCGACCCGCCCCCCCACCGGACCCCGTTCGGGAGCCGCTCGGGCCCGCTCCCGAACGGCCCGAGGAACACGAGCGCCTTTCAAATTAACGGGTTACCACGGTCGCAGTCCGTCGAGCGCCCCCGGGCGGTGATGCGCCCGCGGTGACACCGGGCGTTGCCCCCACGTTCTTCGCAACAGGCGACTCCGGGCTCCGCCCGGGGCTACACCCCGCCGCCCGCCGCGACCACCCGCGGAGCCCGCCATGACCCGATCGTTCCTCGTCGGCTGTGCCGTCGGCTCGCTCGCCACCGCGGCGCTGCTGCGGACCACGCCGCTGCCGCCGGTACTCGCGGCGCAGGAGACCGCCGCGCCGGCGACGCGCGTCTACGACAACACGCTCACCCCGATCCCCAACCCGCGGCCGTTGCTCGCCGACTTCCCGCAGTACGTCGAGCCGATCCCGTCGGCGCGGCGGTTCGAGGCGCCGCGGCTGGTGGACGACCCCGGCGGCGACCTCGACGTGCGGGCGTGGCGGTGGTCGTACAACGCCCGCGGCGTCGTCGAGATCCCGAACCGGCTACGGGCGAAGGACACCGCCGTCGTCATGGTCCACCCGTGGGCGGTGGACGACGAGTGGGGCTGGCGGACGCCCGAGCCGAACGGCGTGGTGGACTTCTGCACGCCGGAGAAGAACGCGCTCGCGGCCCGGCACACGAAGGAGGTGATCGACCCGTTCCTGGCCCGCCTCCGCGGCCGCGCGGCGTTCGTGATGTACAGCCTCCCCGGCCCCGCCGACCCGGTCCGCACGAAGGTGTACCGGTCGTTCACGAAGACGCCGACGGCCGCCGAGCGCGCCGCCGGCGAGAAGGAGTTGCGAGCCGCGCTCGCCGCGTACCCGTACACGGGCCAACCGCTACCGGCGCGGCTGACGCTGAGTATCGACCGCCCGGTGATCGACTACTTCAAGCAGTTCCCCGGGCTCGACGCCGGCCCGCGGTACAACGGCGACGGGTTCTGGAAGCTGCCGATCCCGGTGAGCACGGCGGTGACGACGCACCCGACCGACGTGGTGATCTACGACGCCGAGGGCTACGCCCCGCTCCGCGACTTCCTGCGGCGGAACGGCGTGCGCCACGTCCTGCTGACCGGGTACGCGACGGACATGTGCTTCTGCCGCACGACGGCCGGGTACGAGAACCTGTCGAAGGACTTCAACGTGTTCCTGGTCGGCGACGCGACACTGGCGACGTTCCCGGCGAGCGACACCCCGCGGTTCGCCACGAACGCCCACGTCGCGTTCGCGTCGCTCAACCAGCTCGTGACGCAGGTGAACTGGGTGACGCCGGCGCGGTGACGGGGCGGCCGGCGTCGCGCCACACCGGCGGTTGGGGTCGGGTATACTGCCGGGGACGGAGGCGCCGCCATGCCGATTCATGACTGGACGAAGGTCGTCGCCGGGGTCTTTCACGACTTTCACGGCGAATGGATTCGTTCGATCAAGCACGCCCTGAACGCCGGCATCCTGCCGCCGGACTACTACGCACTGGCCGAGCAACGGGCGGCCGGGGTGGAACCGGACGTTCTCGCACTGACCGGCGGCCAACCGGACGCCGGCCCCGGGGAGCAACCGGCCGGCGACGGGGGCGGGTTGCTCCTCGCGCCGCCGCGGACGCGGGTCGTGGCCGAGTCGGACTTCGCTGCCTATCGCCGGAAGCAGAACTCGGTGGTCGTCCGCCACGCGAGCGACGACCGGGTGGTCGCCGTGGTCGAGGTGGTGTCGGTCGGGAACAAGTGCGGGCGGAACCCCCTCCGGTCGTTCGTCGAGAAGGCCGCGGACCTGCTGAACCGGCGCGTCCACCTGCTCGTCATCGACCCCCACCCGCCCGGCCGCTGGGACGCGGCCGGGATTCACGGGGCGGTCTGGGACCACATCGACGGGACGCCGTACCAACTCCCCGCCGACAAGCCGCTGACGCTGGCGTCCTACGAATGCCGGGACACGGTGCGAGCCTACGTCGAGCACACGGCGGTCGGGGACGTCCTGCCGGACATGCCGCTGTTCCTCGTCCCGGGCGGGCACGTCCTGGTTCCGCTCGAGCGGACGTACCAGGACGCCTGGGAACTCGTTCCGGCCCGTTGGCGGCGGGTGATCGAGGGTTGAGTCGCCGCTCGCTCGCCGTCACCGCGGCCCGGCGGGGAGGTGGGCCGTCAGGTAGCGCGTCAGCAGCGTGTACAGGTGACGCGACGTGTTCTTCCCCTCGTTGATCGAGTGGCTGCGCCCCGCGTACGGCATCAGCGTGAACGGCTTGTTCAGCTCGATCAGCCGGTCGGCGAGCATCTCCGCCCCCTGGTAGTGGACGTTGTCGTCGCCCGTGCCGTGGACGAGGAGCAGGTTCCCCTTCAGCCCCGCGGCGTGGGTGATCGGCGAGCCGTGCTTGTAGTCCTCGGCGTTGTCCCGCGGCAGGCCCATGTACCGCTCCTGGTAGACGGTGTCGTACAGCCGCATGTCCGGGACCGGCGCCACCGCCATGCCGGTGTGGTACAGGTCCGGGTGGCGGAACAGTAGGTTCAGCGTCATCGACCCGCCACCACTCCACCCCCACACACCAATGCGCCCTGGGTCGAGGTACGTGCGCGACTTGAGCAAGTCGCGGGCGGCGGCGGCCTGGTCGGCGGACGCCAGCGTGCCCACCTTGCGGTACGCCGCCTTCCGCCAGTCGCGGCCGCGCGGGCACGGCGTGCCGCGGTTGTCGAGGCACGCCACCGCGTACCCCTGCTGCGTCAGCAGCAGGTGCCACAGGTAGTTCCGCCCGCCCCACCGGTCCGTCACCGACTGCCCCGCCGGCTCACCGTAGACGTGGAACACCACCGGGTACTTCTTCGCCGGGTCGAACCCCGCCGGCTTCATCAGCCAGCCGTCGAGCACGACCCCGCCGCCGGCGTCGGCCTTGACGAACTCCGCCGGCGTGCGGTCGAGCTTCGCCACCGCGGCGCGGAGCTTCTCGTTCGCCGCCAGCCCGCGCACGGTCTTGTGGTCGGGGAGCGTGATCAGTTCCGTCGTCGGCGGGGTGCCGAACGCCGAGTGCGTGTGGACCGCGTGTCCGCCGTCGGGCGCCACGTCGTAGTCGTGCCAGCCGGGGCGGTCGGCGGGGGTGACGCGCTCGGGCGTGCCGCCGGCCAGCGGCGCGCGGAAGAGGTACTGCTGCGTGGCGTTGTCCGGCGACGCGAGGAAGTACACCGTGCCCGCCTTTTCATCGACGCGCAGCACGCGGATCACGTCGAACGCGCCGCCGGTGACGCGGCGGACCGACGAGCCGTCGCGGGCCGCCAGGTACAGGTGCCGCCAGCCGTCGCGCTCGCTCACCCACGTGAACGCCGCCCCCTTCTCGGCCCACGCCCCGGCGTCGTCGTGGACGTCGAGCCACGCCCCGTCGCGCTCGGTCAGCACCGTGCGCGCCTTCCCCGTGGTCGCGTCGGCGAGCATCACGTCGATCGCGTTCTGGAGCCGGTTGACGCGGTGCACGACGAGCTCGGTCGAGTTGCCGGCCCAGTCCATCCGCGGGACGTAAAAGTCGGTGCGCGTGTCGCCGGGGATGTCGAGCCAGCGCGTCGGCCCGCCGGCGGCCGGCACCACGCCGACGCGGCAGGCGGCGTTGCGTTCGCCGGTCCGCGGATAAGCGAACGTCTTCACCTTCGGGTAGGTGCCGTCCGTGCCGTCGGGAACGGTGAACGTCTTCATCCCGCGCGTGTCGAGTTGCCAGTACGCGACCGACTTGCCGTCCGGGCTCCACCGCCAGCCGTCGCGGCAGAAGAACTCCTCCTCGTACACCCAGTCGAAGGTGCCGTTGATGACCTGTTCTGTGCCGTCCGTCGTGAGCCGCACCGCCGCACCGCCACCCGCGGGCTCGACGTACAGGTTGTTGCCGCGGACGTAGCCGACGCGCGTGCCGTCCGGCGACGGCTTGGCGAACATCAGCGTTGCCGGCTTCGCGTCGCCGCCGAGCCTGGCGAGCTGACCGGTCGAGCGGCGGTAGGTCCAGTAGTCGCCGCGCGTGTTCTGCCGCCACACCCGCGCCGAGTTGGTGAAGACGACGAGCAGGTCGAGGTCGGCGCTGAACTCGTACCCGTGGACCGCGAGCGGCTCCTTCGCCCCCGGCGGGGTGAGTTTCTCGGCCGCGACCAGCACCTCGTCCTTCCCCGCCGCGTCGACGCGCACGATGTCGCTGCTGCCCTTGTGCGCCTTCGACGGGCGCGTCGTGGTGTACGCCCCGCCGTCGAGCCAGTGGACGTGCGGCCCGGACTCGCCGCGGAAGTCGTCGGACGCGAAGACGCGGTCGAGCGTGAGCTTCGCCGGGTCGGCCTGCGGCGGCTGCGCGACGAGCGGGATGGCGATGAGGAACAAGACGACGAGCGAACAGCGCATCGAGCGGGCTCCGCACGGGTGGCGGAGTCCAGCGTGCGGTTGTGGCGCGCGGGAAGCAAGCGCGAACGCGCGGGCTGGGTCGGGTTTGCGGGTCGCGCCGGTGGTACAACCCGACTCACCCGGCGTTCGCCGCGCCGCGCATCGCGGCGGCAGAGTCGCGGGCGAACCGGCGTTGGAACCGGCGGGCGAGCGGGTAGCCGAGCCGGGCGAGTGGGTGGCGCGGCCGCGAGAACGCCAGAATGTCGTACCACACGGCGCCGGTGGCGCGGTCCCACTCGACCAGGACCCGCTCCCCGCCCGACTCGGCGTGACCGGGGAGCGTGCCGTGGGCGAGCCCGACCCGCCGCACCGGCCCGTCGTCGTCCACGGCGTAGACCACGCGGCAGGCGTTCACCCAGTACACGCCGAGGATGCGGGCGACGACCGCCACCACCTCACCGGGCCGCAGCGGCGTGTCGGCCGGCGTCGCCTCGACCCAGCCGAGA
>JAFKFQ010000334.1 GCA_017308215.1 bacterium
GTGCCCCAGCCGGCCGCTCGTGCCGCGGGGGTCGCAGGGGTTACCTGCTCGGTCGCCCGGACGACCGCCCCCGCGGGCGCACCATGACAGTGCATCCCGCGCGGCAAACGGACTGGGGAGGAAGACACAGTCCGGGTGTGTGCGCCGAATCCTGATACCTCCGCCGCGGTCCGGGCCGACAACAGGGACGGTGGGGCCACACCCGACACCTCAACCCCACTCTACCCGCCCCGTTGCCTGCCCGTGCCCGCCCGAAGTCGCCACCCCGGGCGATGCACGGCCAACGTAGCCGGCACACTCCGTGTGCCGTTCGTCGGCCACGGCACACGAAGTGTGCCGGCTACGTTGGGCCGTACCGACGAACAGCACACGGAGTGTGCCGGCTACGTTGGCCGGCTCACGCCGGCCGGTCGCCGGACCCGACGGGGATCGGTCGACGCACCACTACAAGCCCCGAGCCGCCCGGCCGAGCGCCGCGACGGTGAAGATGAGCGGGTACAGCTTCTCGAAGTACCACAGCTTGGCGAAGTAGAACCCGATCGGGCTCGGCTCGCGGAACCGGCCGCTCTCGACCGCCTCCACCAGCCATGCCAGCCCGCGCTCGACCGCGTCCCCCGGCGCGAGTTCGGCCAGCACTTCGACCACCAGCGCGGTCTCTTCGACGCTCGACGGGCACCCCGCCGCCCCGCCCCACCCGCCGTCGGCGTTCTGCACGCCGAGCAGGTACGTGACGCCGCGCTGACACTCCGGCGCGTCCGTCATCCCGAGGTCGCGGTACGCGGCGAGGACGCGGGCGGTGCCGTAGACCGGGTTGATGTCGTCCGGCGCGTGCTGGTTCCCGAACCACAGCGGCAGCCAGCTCCCGTCGGCGCGCTGCTCGCGGGCGAGGTAGGCGAACGCGCGCGGAACGCCGGCGTCGGCCTGCCCGGTCGCGGTGAACCCACCGGGCGCGGGGCCGGGCGCGTCGGCCCCGCATTTGACCGCCCGACAGACCGCCCGTAGCGCGTGCGCCGTCAGATCCGACCCGCTCCGGTCGAACGGGAGCACGCCCCACCCGCGGCAGAACGTCGGGAACCCGCCGTCGCGGTTCTGGAGGTCGAGCGCCCACTTCACCCCCGCCTCCAGGTTGCGGAAGTGCGAGCGGTCGTTCTTCGCCGCCTGAGCCTCGCCGAGCGCGAGGACCGCCAGTACCGCCCCCGGCGTGTCGTCGCAGTCGGGGACGCCGCCGGGGAGGTCGGTCCACGCCCACCCGCCGGGGTCGGCATCGGTGTACGGGTGACGCTCCGTGTACTGCTGCTTCAGCAGCCAGCCGAGAATCGCGTCTTTCGTGTCGAGCGATTCGAGGTCGCCGGCGGTGGCGAGGGCGTTCACGCTCAGCGTCGTCACCCAGGTGGCGAGGTTGGTGTCGATCGGCCAGCTCCCGTCCGGGCGGACCGATGACACCAGGAACCGCACCCCGTCGGCGATCACGGCGCCGTCGCGCCGGCCGGCGCCGACGAGGGCCATCGTCACGAAGCTCGTCAGCGGTGTCGCTTCCAGGTAGCCGCCGCTCGTCGGCTGGATGCGGCGCAGCACCGTTAGGCTGCGCGAGCGGGCGACCCATCTCACGAAGTTCCGGATGGGATTCCACGACCGGCGGTTCGCATGAACGCACTGGCCGATGGCGATGAGCGCCGGCAGCGCGTAGCTGACCACCGGCAGGCGGGCGAAGCGGTACCAGCTCTGCGGCAGGCAGGCGAGCTCGAACGGCAGCCGCGGCGCCTCCGCCCACGGCACCAGCCCCGCCAGCGCGCACGCCATCAGGATCGGCACCGAGAACGTGCGGTCCTTCCCGTAGCGGCGGCGGATCGCCTCGGCACGGGCGGCCGGCGTCGCGCCGGCGTGCTCGGTCAGGTACGCCTCGACGCGGCGGAGCGTGTCGGGGTGGTTCTTCTCGGCGGCCGTGAGCGCCAGCGCGGCGCGGCACAGCATCGTGGTCGAGATGTTCGAGAAGCTCTTGGTGGTGTCGCCCCACCCGCCGTCGTCGTTCTGGTGGTCGGCGAGCCAGCGGACGCCGCCGGCAATGAGCGTGTGGTGCGCGGCGGGATCGACGAGGTGGAGCGCCATGACCGCCGTAGCGGTCGAGAGGGCGGACGTGGAGAGCTCGCCCTCCCAATGCCCCGCCGGGACGCGCTCGGCGAGGAGGGCGGCGCGGGCGGCGACGTATGCGGCGCGGAGGAGGTCGGGGGTCAGTGTTTATTCCACCAGTTAATCAGCAGTTCGAGCGATTTCGGGTTGAGGTTCCGCATCCCGTTCGGTAGCTCCCCTTTCCAGCTATTCTCGATCTGCCTTTTGTCCTCGGGGGCGAGGAACCAGCTCATCCCGACGTTGCTGTACCGCTCGAACACGACCGTCTGGAAGAACTGGTCTTCGTCCTTGCTCTCCTTGGCCCGGCGGAAGTACTCGTCGAGCCCCGCCAGGAGCTCGTCGTTGCGGAACGATGAGGTGGTCTGCCGGGCGGCATCCGCCGCCTCCAGCGGGCCGGTCAGCCAGCCGAGTGGGTCGGCCCCGGTCCGGCGGGCGGGGTGGCCCGGGGGGCGGTCTTCGCCGAGAACTTGGTCCCGGTTCTCGCCCTCGGCCACCCGGGTCAGGTAGCGGCGGTCGTGGTGGCTGGCCGAGTCGCGGATCTGGATCACCAGCACCCCGGACGTGTTCGCCACCAGCCACCGCCGCCAGTAGCGGAGCCACCCGGCCGCCACCCCGACCCCGTAGTTGTCGTAATACCCGGCGTCGACCACCCGCCGGGGCGGGTTGGTCGGCAGGTCCACGGCCGGGCTGACGTACGGGAAGGTGGCGTTCATTCGGGCGGCGGTGCTCAGCTTGAACCGTTTCCGGGCGTCGGGGAATAGCTCGAAGAACTCGATCCCGGACCGGCCGTACACGTCCCGGTTTCCGCCGACCTGTGGCTCATCCGTCTTCAAGGTGTCGAACACCTTCGACCACCGACCCGACACGCGGCTCAGCCCCTGTTTCATCCCCCGGGCCTGGGCGTAGGCCAACTCGGACGCCCGGGCCTCGGTCGTCAGCTTAGACGCCCAGTCCTCGGCCGACTTCTTGTCCGGTGTGTCCAACAGGATGTTCCCGACGCTCCGGGTCAGGTAATGGACGTTCCGGTTGGTGACGAACAGCCGTCGCCCGTCCTCGACCGTCATCGGGGTGAACACCAGCGACGGCCGCCACCCCGCGTCCTCGCCCTCCTTGGTCTTCTCGAACGTTTGATTTAATGACAGGCCAAGTCGCTTCCACTCGGGCGTCTGCTGGACCGCCGGCACGCTCCCCTCCAGCGATCGGTCGAGGGCGTGGCCGCGGTCGCGGGTGTAAGCGGTCGGGATAGCCAGGAACGGCACTTCGGCGAACACCAGGCTGCTCATGATTGGGGTAAGGTGGTCCTGGGCCACGTCCTTCGGCTCGAAGTCTCCCGGCAGCCCGTCGGCGGTCAGCGACCCGACGTAGTACGCCGCCCCGACCATCCCCCCGGACGCCCCGGCGACCAGCCGGACGTGGCGCGAGAAGTTCGGCAGCCGCTGCTTTTCCTGGTCGAGCTTGTGCAACACGGTCGCCGTCCAGAGTGCCGACCGGTTCGCCCCGCCGGTCACCGTCACCACCACCAGCTTCGGCTTACCCTTGTCCGTGAGGGTCGGGGCATTCTCCTTCCACCGGTCGAGCGCCTTCTGCTCGTCCAGGGCGGTCTGGCCGAGAGTGGCGAAGTACAGCTCGACGATATTGGGATACTCCGCCCCGCGGTCGCCCGCCGGTACCGCCTTGACTCGTGCCAACTCGGTCGCGTACTCCGCCCGGGCGACCGGGGCGATCATCCCGACCCGGCGGTCGACCAGTTTCACCACCCGGTTCCACTCGTGAACCCGGCGGTCCGGGTGGATCTCGTCCCACTCCCCGGTCGGAGCGTCGTGGTCGGTGAGCGCGACCTTGGTCTCCGGGCGGTACTCGTCCTCGAGCCCGGGGAACTGGAGCCGGTAGGCGGCCGAGTTGCAGAAGTAGAGCCACACCGCCAGGCCCACGAACACCAGCCGGGCGACCCGCCGGGCGTGGTCCCAGATGAACGCCGCCAGCCCGGCCGCGAGCCCGAACAGCATGCTTAGGGCCACCACCGGGGGCGGGTAGTACCAGTTCTGGTGGACGGACAGCACGAACCCGGCGAAGGCCACCGCCAGGATCAGGAACAGCCCCTCCGCCACCGCCCGGTTCCAGCGGGTGTCGGACGCCACCAGCCGGGCGAGCGAGTGGGTCCGGGCGACGAGTTTCAACCACGGGGCGAACACCCGCCCGCCGAACGCGTGGGCCGCCCACAACAGCCCCACCCCGAGCAGGATGCCCACCAGCACCGGCCACCGGTCCTCGATCAACGTTCGGTCCGCCTCGGCGTACTCGTCCCCGGTGTACGGGGTCACCAGCCACCATGCCCAGGCGGGGCGGAATACGGCGGCCGCGGCCAGCAACAGCACCGCCGGGACGAACGTGACCGACATGTACTCCCGTAGCCGGATCGCGTCCGGCTCGGGTTCGGCGCCTCGGTACGGGAACGCCCACAGGATCAGCCGGGTGAACAGGGTCGGGCGGGGGACGTCCGGGCCGAGCACCCGCCGGTCGAACGCCGAGTCCAGCACGTAGGTGACAAGGGCCAGGTAGGCGAACAGGAGGGTGACGCTCAGCCCGGTCACCACCCCGCCGGCCCAGAACGTGGTGGGGATGTTCAACCCCACTCCGAGGTCGACCCAGGCGATGCCCAGGAACGCCCCGGCCGGGATCACCGCCGGCAGGACGCGGAAAAGCCGCCCGAGTCCGAGGTTGAACGGGGCCGGGAGCCAGGGGCGGCGGGTCGCGGGTGGGACGGCCGGGGGCGAGGGCGAGGGGGTGTCACTCACGGCGGC
>JAFKFQ010000675.1 GCA_017308215.1 bacterium
ATCCCGTGCCCCGCCACCACCCGCTCCCGGGCCACCCGCCGGTTCCCGGCCTTCTGCCGGCGGGTCAGGGACCGCCCCCGCGGCTTCCGCGCCGGCGCCCGCAACCCGGTCCCAGGTAGGCCGTGTCACCCGCCCCCCGGCACCCCCGACGGGAATTCCGACCGGGACCGGCCGAGCACCTTCGTGTCGTGGGTGGATCCCGGGGCCGCCTCCGACACGGCCGCGATCCGCACCTGCCGCGGCCGCGGCCCGCCCGGGCCGCGGCCTCTTCCGGACCACCACCACCCGGTGCTCGAGGGTGTGCCGCGTCTTCTTCCCCGAGTCGTACCGCTTCTGCCCCCGGGTCGGCCGGTAGGTCGGCGGCTCGGTCGCGCCCACGAACGCGGCGGCCAACTCGTCCGCCCCGAGTTCGACCTTCCGCTCCGGGATGCGGAACACCCCGGCCAGGGCCCGCCCGACGGCCCGGATGGCCCGGCCGGCGGTCCCGGCGTCCACCCCGAACCGCCCGCCGAGGACGACCTGGGTGACGTACACCCGGTCGTACACCGGCACGAGCAGAAGGCGGTCGTCGGGGCCGAGTTCCGGCTTCCGCCCGGCCCCCGGCTTCCGCTGGCGCGGGCGTCGGGTTTGGGCCTGGGCCTTGCGGGCCGCCGGGACGGGTTCGAGGTCGTCGCGGAGCGGGTCGAACGCCGTGACGGTCAGCCCGGTAAACGGGCGGAACGTGGCGTGCTTCTGGCGAAGGCGTTCGTGCAGGTTCATGCCGCCGCATAGCCACCGACGACCTATTTCGCAACGAGTCTAGTGGGCGGGCCGGGCTGGATCGACGGGTTCTTGCTTTCCACAAGATCAATTGGGCGCATCAGAACCGTCATCTCTGTACCCGTCAATCCAGCCCGGTCGGCCCACTAGTGCTTCCCGACCCGCTGCCGCAGGTCGCGCGCCGCGGCGACCCACGGGCTGTCGGCCGGCAGGTCGCGCGGGACGCGGTCGAGCAGGCGCGTCGCCTCGGCGAGGTTCTTCACCTCGATCAGCGCCCGGGCGTGCTCCACCAGCGCCGCCGCCCGCAACTCCGCCGGGTAGTCGCCGTAGTACACGGTCGCGTAAGCCTTGCCGGCGTTGTCCCACTGCTTCTGCGCGGCGCGGCACAGGCCGATCTGGAGGTGCGCCTTGCCGGCGCGGTCGTCGGCCGCCTTCTGCGCCACCTGGGCGTACTGGTTCACCGCGTCGTCGTACCGGCCCTGGTTCTGCAACGCCCAGCCCATCCCGTAGCGGGCGTCCACCGCCCACGGGTTGCCGTCGCCGTACCGGCCGATCAGCGTCTCCAACGTCTGCCGGCTCGGCTCCCACTGCTTCAGGTCGGCCAGCGCGTGCCCGAGCCGCAGCACCGCCCGGTCGCTCACGCCGGGGATGTTGTGGAACGCCCCGTTGTCGCGGAACACCGCGAGCTTGGTCTTGGCGTCCTCGGTCTTCCCGGTCGCCAGCAGGCACTCGGCGGCGCGGTAGAGGGCGACCCCGCGCTGCGCCGACTTCTCGTTCCCGGCGACCGCCTCGAACTGCGCCAGCGCCGCCGGCACGTCCTTCTTGGCGAACAGCGCCGCCCCGTAGCGGACGCGGATGCGGTCGGTCGTGTCCGGCGGCGTCGGCCGGTCGGTCGGCTCGGCGTCGAGCGCGTCCTTGAACTGCTTCAGCGCGTCGTCGAGCTTGTTGGCGTCGGCCAGCAACTCGCCCGCCTCCAGCCGCGCCTCGACGGCCAGCGCCGCGTTCGGGAAGTCGGCGACGAGCTTCGTGTACGCCGGGAGCGGGTCGGCGCCGGCGGCGCGGTAGGCCCAGGCGGCGTCGTAGTACATGCGGGCGCGGGCGTCGCTCTGCGGCTGCTGCGGCTTGAAGTCGTCGCCGCGCCGCTCCAGCAACTTCGCCGCCTCGACGAGCCCCGTCTTCGCCCGCGCCACCGCCTCGTCGGCCGCCTTCGCCTGCTCGACCTTCGCCGTCCCCTTTGCCTTTTCGGCGTCGGCGAGCTTCTTCTTCGCCTCGTCGATCAGACACTGCCCGCCGCGTAGCCCCGCCTCGGCGCCGATCGGCTTCTGCGGCGCCTCGCGCACGACCTGATCGAAGATGCCGCGCGCCTCCGGTGACTTGCCGCTCTCGAACAGCGAGACCGCATGGTGGTAGCGGAGCAGGTGAACCCAGTCGCGGCGGGCCGGGTCGCCGTTCAGCGCGCCCTCGAAGCGGGTGCGGGCGTCCTGCATCACGCCGACGGCGGTCTGCGCCTGGTTCTGCTCGCGCAGGAGCGTGGCGCGGGCGACGAACGCCAGCGGCGCCACCGCCGACTTGGCGAGCGGGTCGGTGGCGAACGCGGCGAGCGCGTTGGCCGCACCGCCCTTGTCGCCCTGGAGGGCCATCACCTGCGCCCGCTCCAGCGCCGCGTTCCCGGCCACCGGCGACTGTGCGTACTCGCGGCCGAGCCGCTCGAACGTACCGCGGGCCTTGTTGAACGCCTCGTTCCGCTCGTTCCCGGGCGCGAGCTGGATGCCGAGCCGCTTCTGGCAGTAGCCGTACTTCAGGAGGGCGTCTGCCGCCTCGGGCGCCTTCGGGTTCGACGCGACGAAGGCGTCGAGCAGTTCCGCCGCCTTGCCGAGCTTCTCGCGGAGCATGTTGTCCTGGAGCGCGTCTTCTGCCTTCGCGGGTGCGGTGCGGATGAGGCAGTCGGCGAGCACGAACGGCACCGCCGCGAGGTCGCCGCTGCGGTCCGGCGCCGGGATGCGGTCGAGCACCTCGGCGGCCTTCTCGTAGTCCTCGGCGGCGACGTGGCACAGCGCGAGGCCGTACCGTGCCCGTTGCGCCCGCTCGAACTCCGGGAACTTCGCCACCACCGCCTCGTACTTCTTCGCTGCTTCGGCGTAGCCCTTCTTGGCTTCAGAAGCGTTGTTCTCCCGGCCGAGCTTGTCGGCGCGGGCGAGCTGGTTCTCCGCGCCGCGGAACAGCACCGACGGCAGGAGCGGGCTCTGCGGGAAGCGCTGCGAGAAGTCGTTGATGCGGGCGTCCGACCCCGGGAAGTCGCCGGCGAGGTGGAGCGCCGTGACGAGCCGTTCGAGCGTCTCCTCGGCGCGGTCCGGCAGCAGCTTCTCGTTGAGGATCGCGTCGTAGGTGCGCGCCGCGTCGCCGGGCTGCTTGTTGGTCAGGTGGGTGTCCGCGAGTTCGAGCAGGATTTCGGCCCGCCGGGTTTTCGCGTCCGGGTCCGACCCCGCGATCTGGTTGGCGCGGTCGCTCGCCTGCCGCAGCGCGCCAATGGCCTCGTTGAGCAACTGCGTCTTGGCGTTCGCGTTGTTCGGGTCGGCCGCCGCGGCACGGCCGGCGTGCGCCTTGCCGACCCAATACAGCGCCTGGTCGGCGAGGCGCGGGTTGTTGGCGAGCGGCTGGAGCGCCTTCAGCCCCTCGTCGTTCTGCTTCGTCTGCACGAGGCAGAAGCCGGCACGGAGCTGCGCGTCGTCCTTGAGCGGCGAGGTCGGGTGGTCCTTCACGAACGCCTGGAACTTGCCGAGCGCCTCGCCGAACCGCCCCGCCTCGTAGCCGAGGCACGCGCCGTAGAACGTGGCGCCGGCGACGTAATCGGGCGCCGGGTTCTTCACCAGCGCTTCGAGCCGCGACTTCTCCCACGGGTTGTTCTTGAAGCGGTCGGGTTGCTGGAGAGCCGCCTGCCCGTCCTTCTTCTGCTTCTCGTAGCCGGCGATGACCGCGTCGAACGCGGCGGCGGCTTCGGCCTTCTCGCCGGCCTGCGCGTGAACGCGACCGCGCAGGTATCGCGCGTGCGGGCCGTACGGCTGGTCGAACGGTGTGAGCAGGCTGAGCGACTTGCCCGCCGCGGGGAAGTCGCCCAGCAGGAAGCTGCTGACGCCGTGGTAGTACAGCCCGAGCAGGTACGACTTGGTCTTCCCGAGCGCCACGTCCTTGGCGAACGGCTCGGCGGTGGCGCGGGCCTCCTTCGTCTTGCCGAGGCGCAGCTCCATCTCGCTCTGGTCGCAGCGGGCGCGGGCGGCCCACTCGGCGTCCGGCTTCTTCTCGAACAACTCGCGCGCCTGGGTGAAGTGCTTCAGCGCGTCCTGGAAGCGAGCGTTGGCGGCCTGCGTGCGCTGCGGCAGTTCGTTCGGCCGGGCGACGCCCTCGGCGAGTTCCTTGTGGCCGAGCCCGCGGTGCGCAGCGGCGAGGTAGTAGAGCGCGAGCGGCTGGTCGGTGAACGCCTTCTCGTTCGCCGGCGGCGCCAGCGCTTCGACCGCCTTCTGGTAGTCGGGCGGGTGGATTTCGAGGAGCGCGAGGCCGAGCCCGTAGCGGGCGGCGTGGGCGTCCTTGTGCCCGCCGAACTTCTGGAGGAACTCGCGGAACCGGTCGGCGGCGAACCCGGGGTTGGCGTCGTTGAACGCCTTCTGCCCCGCGGCGAGGAGCTGCGCCGCCTGCTGGTCCGGGGTCGGCGGCTGCGCGACGGCCGGGACGGCGAGCACGGCGAGGAGGAAGCCGACGGCGGCGCCGGGGATGGTACGGGGGGTCATCGTCGGGAACTCCCGGCGGGTGCCCGGACGGGCGGGGAGGGTGTCCGCCGGCGGGGTGCTGCCGGGCGGATGGAGGTGTATTCTCGCCGGCGGCCGCAGCGTACGCAACCGGCGGACCGGAAAAACCGCCACATCCCGGCGGGGTGGTTCGGCCACCGAGCCGGGGAAGAGCGTGTGTGGAAGTGGGGCGCGGACGGGCGGCCGACGAGTGGAACTCCCGCCGCTCGCGCGGCGGGAGGATTGCGGATCAGTCACCGGACCGGTTACCGGCTCACGACGCGGTAGTCCACCGTCTCGCGGTCGCCGAGGCTGACCTGACGGTGGTACGTCGCGCGGCCGTCGGTGCCACCAAGGTCGTCGTCTCG
>JAFKFQ010000676.1 GCA_017308215.1 bacterium
CCCAATCTTCGGCGGGAGCTGCACCAATAACCTGACTGCAATATCGCGATAATTCAACAGCCAGCCGAACAGGTCCTCTGAAGCAACCAGCACATGCGCCTGGGAAATAATATCGGTGGGCCATTCCTGGAACTGGATCTGCGATGCCCAGGAAACTCCGCGGTCGGCCAATATAGATACTAATGGCCAAGCAGCTAGCGAGCGCATTATATCCGCTTGACGCAGGTGCAATCGCAGCTCGTCTGGATAAATGCTTGATAAATAATCTTGATAGACAGCAGCAAGTCGCACAGCTGGCGCAATGGATTTGTTGTCAGGGGATTCGGAGTCTGTGGCACTGCTTCGTACCACTGCAAGAGTACCGAGAGCGATTCTAGCAAGATGTCGGGCATGAGTTCTGTTCTGGCCGATAGCGCCACTCTCTAGTATCGCCAATGCGAGCTCGCAGCCGATTCTTGTCCCGGATAGCTCGGTCGATTCAGAATCGTTTAGGTCGGCACATAGAAGCCTAACTTCATCTTGAAGATAAGCCGACTGTGGATCCGAAAAGCACTTCCCGGTGGCAAACAAGAAGACATTGCGCCAATAGACATGAGGCGCAATTGCGCGCAATCGGTCGCGGATCTGCGGCCGTTCGCCCGCCATGAGGTGTTCCGAGGCCATGAATTCTTGCAAGCCACGGACATCGAAGGCCAACTCTCCCTCGACACGACTCGTCAAGAAAACCAGTCGCCTTTGTGCCAAATCGACGATGGCCTGTATAAGCAGAGATCGCTCTTTGCCATCGAATCCCAATAGATGCAGGTGATGCTCAGACAGGTCGCGAAACTGGTCGAGCGAGATACTCACGGCATTTTTTCCGGCGATCTCGCCCCGGCTTTGAAGCCAGAATCCAACTTCTTGGTGCAAACGAGTGATCGTGGTGGCATGATCTGCCAAAACCTGGGCATATGGATCCACGGCCTTTTGCTGCTCTCGATCATAGATCGTCTGATAGTACTTCGAAAACAGCTGCCAGCGATCAGTGCCTGGGCTTCCTCTCGCGGCAACAACCGTTGCCATAAACGTTACCTGAAGCGGGGTCCCCATAAGCTGCGAAGTAAGGGGGTTTGCAACGCTAGATTGGAGCTTGTCAATCAAGTCTTGCTGACGGCCCGGATCAGTGGCACCAAACTTTGTTTTAGCATAATATTCTACATATCGCATCGCGCGAGGAGCGGAGAGCGGGCAGATATATTGTAGGGCAACAACGCCACTTCGGAACTCGCCCTCATATCCATCCTTTCTCGATGTTGCGACCACAAAAAGGTCCGCATCTGCTCGTCTTGCTTCAGCCAAAAACGTATCAACCGCCGCGACCACTGCCTGGCGATTGCTCGTTGCCGGAACCTCATCAAGCCCATCAAGAATGACTAGCCACGGATAAGCCCCCAACCATTCCCTAAGTGACTCATATGGGAGTTTATAGTCTCCCCTCAGCTCCGTCAGGAAATAGCCCATTAGTGATGCGACACGACCCTCAGCAAGGGCGCGAGCAAACCTTAGAAGCTCAACCCGAAATGGATAACGCGGCGTCGCCGGCCACGAAAGCTGTTCCAATTCACATCGGCGCCTGATTGAGCCAACTAAATCTCGCGTAGGTGTTTCCAAGTTGTGCTGTGGCACACGTGCAAGAAGCGCAGCCCTATGAACCTGAGCCAAAAATTGCGCTACAGTTGATTTCCCGCTTCCAAACCCCCCGAGCAAGACGTACCTTGTCGGAAAATGACTCCCGGGCAAGTGCTCTTTACTCGTCTCCAATTCAAAAACAGTATGCGGGTCCAGCCTGCGCGAGCCTGCCACCAGCAATTCCTCAAGCACTCCACTCGGAAGTCTGCCTTGGGAATCAAGAGCTTCGTTCGGCGGCGTTAGCCGCTCACTTGCGCTGACGGCGAGGTCAAAGAACAAATCCGATAAACGCAATTGCTCTTCACTACGATTACCTGCTTGATCCAGTCGCGAGGAGGCATCCGCGCGCAAGCTGCTATCAAGATAAGCGGTAAGAATTGAGTGTGCTTTTGGTCTATCTCTCTCGATTTCTTCGATCAGACTGGCAAGGACATCGCCGGGTGTAAGATATGCAACGAATCTGCGGCGTAGATCTTCGTAAATGGAGAGAAAGCCTGTTATCTGATCTCCCCCCCAGATGACGTGGCCTTTAAGAGTAGGGATGCTCGACTTGTAACTGGATATTAGTCTATTGCCTTCGTCCCACCCTCGTCCGGCTGCAGAAAGATGAACATTGGTAATGTAGACATAATATTCCGGCAATTCTCGCTTTTTCGCTCTGTTTGCAAATAGATCAAGTTCTTTCTTTAGTTGCCCCAGTGCCCACTGTTGATTTTTCTCTGTGGTTTCTGTTTTTGTTTTACACTTCGCCTGAATAACGCCATATCCGCTCCACAGCGAGGCGGGCGGTGACGGGTAAGAAACTGTACCCCTGAAGATTGCCTCTCTGCCCTTGTCCTTCCCGTCGCCAAATATTGTTACGCCTGGGCCAAACACTTTCAGCGAAAGAGCACGTGCAAATTGCTCGAACGATTCAGGCGAGAAGCCGAAGTAATTGTCCATTGTCGATCGTACATCCTTACATGAAAGGCAATTTGGATTACGCTACCAATCAGTAAACGCTCACGGTGTTGTTATGCCCACAACCAAGCCCAAATTATCTTCATTTCGTCAAATCGCATCGCCGATTTATTTCTTTATGCTCGTTTATTTCGCGGTGCATTGCAAGCAATTTGTGGGTTTTCTTACCGTATCATCCAACCGGAGATGGCACCTGAACGTCCACGGTCTCGAGCTCTACTCCTGATCCACCGGCGCCACGCACTGACGCATGCCTTTCCCGGACCCATCCACGGAATCGACTCGTGCAGTACCGCGTACACGCGACGCCCGCGGTCCGCGTTAACTCAGCGATCACAACCGGCTCTCCATCTCTCGGCACAATTGGATAGAATAAGCAGACGAACCTGATTCTCGCGTGAACCTGATGCCGCACTGCCACATTGGCATGCGACATCAGGACGATTCCGACGAAGTGTAGCGTACACGGACTCGCGGGTTCGGCCCTCGGCTTTCCAGCACTT
Source organism: bacterium (assembly GCA_017308215.1). Classification (GTDB taxonomy): domain Bacteria; phylum Planctomycetota; class Planctomycetia; order Gemmatales; family Gemmataceae; genus Urbifossiella. The sequence continues at coordinate 3,132 of JAFKFQ010000676.1, forward strand.
TCCCACCCCGTCCCCAGATTTGGGTAGCATGAGCTGCGAATTCACAAATGTTGTCCCGGAAACGACTTAACCCATCCTGCCCTGCCCCATCCTCTGGTTCGGGACCAAGAGGTCGCAGGTTCGAATCCTGTCAGCCCGACAGGTTGGAAGTCCTTAAGGCCGAAGCAGTTCCTGCTTACCCCGGCACGCGTCGGGTGCGGCCTCCGAGCAACGGGTTCCGTGCAAGAGTTGCACGAAACCCATCGGAGGTAGCACCCGATGCCGCGTTTCCGGAACCCACTTCCCTCATACCTCCCACACAAGCAGTCGGGCCGCGCCCGCGCCGTCTGGACAGATACAACCGGCGGCCGGCACTTTCGTTTGCTCCCGGGCCCCTTCGACAGCGCGGAATCCCGCGCCGCGTTCGCCCGGCTCGTCCTCGAACTCGACGTCGCACCGACGGCCGCTCCGCCTTCCCCCGACGGGATCACCGTCGCGGAACTCCTCCTCGCGTTCATGGAGCACGCCGACTGCCACTACCGCGACCCCGAGGGGAAGCCGACCAGCGAGGTGTACCACCTCCGCCTCGTCGTCCGCGCGGTGCGCGAGCTGTACGCGGACCTGCCGGTCGCCGAGTTCGGCCCGCTCGCGCTCAAGGCGGCGCGCCAGCGCTGGGTCCGGGACGGGCGGAGCCGGACCGAGTGCAACCGCCGCACGTCGGCGGTGAAGCGCATCCTCAAGTGGGGCGTGTCCGAGGAGCTCGTGCCGGCCGCGGTGTACCAGGCGGTCGCCACCGTCACCGGGCTCCAGCGCGGGCGGACCGAGGCGCCCGAGCGCCCGCCGGTCGTGCCCGTCGAGGCGGCCGCCGTCGAGGCCACCCTGCCCCACCTCAACCGCCACGTCCGCGGGCTGGTCGAGTTCCAGCGCCTGACCGGGTGCCGGCCGGGCGAGGCGTGCCGGGTCCGCCGGTGCGACCTCGACATGAGCGGCGACGTGTGGGTCTACCGGCCGGTGTACCACAAGGGCAGCTGGCGCGGGAAGGCCCGGGCGGTCGCCGTCGGCCCGCGGGCGCAGGCGCTGCTCCGGGAGTTCTTCACCCCGGCCCTCGACGACTACCTGTTCAGCCCGCGCCGCGCCGTCGAGGAGCACAACGCCGCGCGAACGGCGGCGCGGAAGACGAAGCGGTGGGCGTCGCACGTGGCCTACAACGCCGCCCGACGGAAGGCGAAGCCGAAGCGCGGGCCGAAGGAGCGGTACGCGCGGGTGTCGTACCGGCAGGCGGTGGACCGGGCGTGCGACCGGGCGTTCCCGCCGACGGGCGACCTGTCCCGGCTGCCGAAGGAGTCGGCGCGGAAGTGGTGGGCGCGGCTGAGCGAGGAGGAGCGCGGCCGGGTGAAGGCGTGGCGGGACGCGCACCGCTGGCACCCGAACCAGCTGCGGCACGCCCACGGGACCGAGGTGCGGCGGCGGTACGGGCTGGAGGCCGCGCAGGTCGCCCTCGGCCACGAGCACGCCGACGTGACGCAGGTGTACGCCGAGAAGAACCTGGAGCTGGCGGCGCGCGTCGCGCGGGAGATCGGGTGACCGGGGAAACGGCCGGGTGGTGGGTCACGGGCCGCCCTTGACGTCCTTTGTCTCGTCCCGGGTGAGAAACCGGCCCTCCTTCACGTCGTAGAACCGGCGCTCGCCCGGCGGGCCGGACAGCATCACCTGGCGGTTGGAAATGACAGACCCGGTCGGCATGGGGTCCAGCTGCTTCGCCCATGCCGAGGCCGGGAGCAGGT
>JAFKFQ010000677.1 GCA_017308215.1 bacterium
CCTCCTCGCCCGCACCGCCCTCGCCGCCCGCGAGCCCGACTTCCCCGCCGCCCTCGCCGCCGACGGCGTCCACGTCCCCCACGACCCCGGCCTGTTCGACCTCACCGCCGCCGTCCTGACCGCCGTCCACGACTGGTACGCCGCCACCCGCACCCGCCGGTCCGACCTCGGGGAGATGGCCGCCCTCGCCGCCACCGAGGCCCTCGCCCGGTGCGCCGGCGACCGCGCGGGCGAGATGTTCCCGGACGGCGGGGAGGGCCTGCCGGACGCGGCGGACCCGCCCGGCGGGTACGAGCGGGACGTGCTGACGGGGGAGCGGGACGGGGCGGCGCTGACGTTCGTCGAGCGGTACGTCGGGACGGCGCTCGACCTGGAGGGGGTGCCGACGGCCGTCCGGTTCGCCGCCCGGTACGGGGAGGTGAACCAGGCGATCCCGTACGTCGGGCGGCCGGCGGGGGCGGCGGCGGAAGCCCTGTTCGACCTCCACCGGCGGCACGCCGAGGGGGTCCGCGGCGTGGTCGCCCGGGAACTGGCGGCCCGGACGGGCGACCTGATCCGGCAGGCGTTCCCGGCGCGGTCGCTGCTCGGGGTGGTGATCGGCCGGGCCGCCCGCCGCCCCGCCGACGCGGCGGCGGCGATCGGGGGCGACCGGCCGGCGGCGGGGGGGCGGTTCGTGCTCGACGGGACGCGGTTCGAGGCGCGGTGCGGCGGGGAGGCGTGCGCGCTCGGCAACTCCAACGAGTACTGGGTGGTGCACGAGCTGGCCAAGGACCCCGGGGGGTGCGTGTCGGTGGCCGCCCTGCGGAAGGCGGTGTGGGCGGACGCGGTGGTGGAGAAGAACACGATCCAGAAGACGGTGGGGAACGCCCGGCGGAAGCTGCGGCGACTCCCCGGGGTGACGATCACGCCGCTGAAGGACCACTACCGGCTCGTCCTGCCGCCGGGCTGACCGGTCGGCCGTTTCCGCGTTTTTTCCACGCCACGTCCGGCGGGTTTTCCGCGGGGGTTGCCATCCTGGGGCGTGTCGGGCCGGGTGATCCGGTCCGCCCCCCAGCGGAGACCTGCCGTGCCGAAGACCCCGACCGCGTCCGCCCTGTCCCCCGCCCGCCGCCGGCTCCTGGCCCTGCTCCAGCGGGTCAACTACGGCCGGGTCGAGCACCTCGTCGTCCGCGGCCGGGACCCGGTCCTCGACCCCCGCCCGCGGGTGGTGGCCGAGGTCAAGTTCGGCGGCGACACCGGCGCCCGCCCCGAAGCCCGACTGGCCGACTTCGCCCTGAAGGCCCAGCTCGTCGACCTGCTCGCGCTGCTCGACCGGGTGGGCGACGGGGTGATCCCGCTCCTCGTCGCCCGGGACGGGCTCCCGTTCCGGGCCGAAGTCTCCGAGTAGCCGTCCCCCGACCCACCCCGACGATCGACCGGCCGCGCACCGCGGAGGCGACGTGGGCACCGCCCGGTGTCCCCGGCCGCCCCGCGCCGCCCGCCGCCCCGCCGTGCCCGCGCCGTCCCGCTCCCCCGGCCGGGGAGGAGCGAGCTGTGCCGACTGACCGCCAGAAGGATCTCGACCCGGCCGTGGCCGCGGTCGTCCGCGCGAAGGCTCACGCGCTGGCCCGCGGCGGCGTGATCCCGCGGGGCGACGTCGGCGACGCCGAGCAGGACCTCATCCTGGCGGTCCTCGTTGCCTGCCCGGCGTTCGACCCCGGGCGGGGGACGCCCGAGGGGTTCGCCCGAACCGTCGTCCGCAACGCCGCCGCCAAGCTCGTCCGCGGGCGGTTCGCGGCGCGGCGGCACCCGGGGCGGGTCGGCCCGCTCGTCGCTCTCGACGCCGAGCCCGCCGACCCGAGCGGCCACCCGGCGGACCGGGTGGCGCGGGCGGCGGACGTGGCGGCGGTCGTCGCCGCCCTCCCGCCCGACCTGCGGGCGGCGGCCGAGGCGCTGAAGACCGACACGGTGGCGGCCGCGGCCCGGGTGCTCGGGGTGTCCCGGGGCACGATGTACGCCCGGGTCCGCGAGATCCGGTCGTGGTTCGAGCGGGCCGGGCTCGGGGACGACCGGTGACGACGGACGGGCCGCGGGTGCGTGGTCGCGCCGGCACTTCGGACGCGGCCGGGGTAGTTCCCTGGTACGGGCCGCGCGGGGCCCCCTGTCGGTGGTGTTCGCGGATGTCCTTCGGACACTTCGCACGCCGCCGGGGTAGTTCCCTGGTGGGGACACTCGCCCACGACTGAGGAGTGCCGCGATGCCGAGTGACGTGTTCCGCTACCGGCTGGGCGACGCCGTCCCGGCCGCCGACGCCGAGGCGACGCTGGTGCTGGCGATCCTCGCCGTGGAGGCGCTCCACGGCGAGGCCCCGGCCCGGCTCGACGCCGGCCACGCGTTCGACCCGAAGCTGCGGACGGTCGTGATCGACGCCACGACCGCCGTGGGGCGGGATTTTAACCGGTTGTTCTTGGGGTTCCTGTCGCGCGAGTTCGGCCCGGGCAGCTTCCGGGTCGAGCGCGTCCCGCAACCGACCTCACCGACGCCGGAGCCCGCCGCCGCCTGACCCACTGACCGACCACTGACACCGTGACGGCCGCTCCCTCGAAACCTGCCTTGACGGGCGGGCCCGTCCGGGGTGCGCGCCGAGGGAGGACCATTGTGCCCGACGACTACTTAACCGCCGCCGACCTCACCGCCCGCGGCATCGACCCGGCCCTCGTCCGGGTGCGCTGCCCGTGGGCCACCGAACTGACCGCCATCGACGGCACCGCCTGCTGGGCCTTCACACCCTGCTGACCGGAGGTGACGCATGACCGCCGTGACTGATGCCGTTGGCCGCTACCGCGCGGCCGGGTGGAGGACCGTCCCCGTCCACACGCCCGACCCGGCCACCGGCGGGTGCTCGTGCGGCACCCCGGGCTGCGCCAAGCCCGGCAAGCACCCGGTCGCCCGGTTCTGGCCCGGCGGGTCCGCCGACCCCACCGACTTCGCCGGCCGCAACGTCGGCGTCGTCCTCGGCCCCGACTCCGCCGGCCTGATCGACGTCGACCTCGACTGCCGCGAGGCCGTCGCCGTCGGCGACCTCCTCCTCCCGCCGACCGGCGCCGCCTTCGGCCGGGGCGGGGCCGTCACCCACCGGGTCTACACCGCCGCCGACGGGGCCGCCGCGTTCGCCCAGCTCACCGACCCGGTGCGGCCCGGGAAGGAGGCGATGGTCGTCGAGCTCCGGTGGCCGAACGCCGACGAGACGACCGGCCGCCCGAAGGCGGTGCAGACGGTCTTCCCGCCCAGCGCCCACTACTCCGGCGACGTCCTCGCCTGGGCCCGGGACGGCGCCCCGGCCGCGGTCCCCGGCGCCGACCTCCTCGCCGCCGTCCGGCGCGTCGGCGCCGCCGTCCTCGTGGCGCGGTACGCGCGGCCGAAGGAGCGGCACGGGCTCGTCCTCCTCCTCGCCAACCTCGGGGTGCGGGCCGGGTGGGCCGACAACGACACCGTGGTGTCCTTCATCGCGGCCGTGTTCGCGGCGAAGGGCGACGACGCGATGCTCGACCGCGTCCGCCGCGGCGAGGGCGCCAACGCGGTCGCCGACGCCCGCAAGCGGCTCAAGGCCGGCAAGCCCATGACCGGGCTCCCGGCGCTGGCGAAGATGCTCGACCCGGCCCTGTCGGCCGCCGACGCCGACGCCGTCGTCGCCCGCGTCCGCGAGTGGCTCGGGCTCCCCGACGCCGACGCGGACGCGACAACGGCGTGGGAGGTTCCCGTCCCCCTCCCCGAGCTGGACGCCGCCGTCCCGTTCCCCACCCACCTGTTCCCGCCCAAGGTCGCCGACTACTGGCGGGCCGCCGCCGTCGCCCTCCACGTCCCGGTGGACTACGTCGCCGTCCCGTCCCTCACCGTCCTCGGCGCCGCCGTCGGCCGCGCCCGGGCCGCCGAGGTCAAGCCCGGGTACGCCGAGAGCCCGCTCTTCTGGACCGCCGTCGTCGCCCCGCCCGGCGCCACCAAGTCCGCGTCCCTGACCGCCGGCCGCCGGCCGCTCGACCACCGCGAGGCCCGGTGGCGGGCCGACCACGACCAGGCCGTCGTCGCGTTCGACGCCGAGTGGGCCCGGTACGAGCTCGCGCTGAAGCAGTGGAAGCAGGACCCCGAGGGCGAGCAGCCGCCCAAGCCCCGGCGCCCGACCCTCCGCCAGTCCGTCCTCGACGACACCACCGCCGAGGCCGCCGCCCGGGTCCTCCAGGAGAACCCCCGAGGGGCCATCCTGGTGAAGGACGAACTGATCGGGTTCGCCCGGATGCTCAACCAGTACAAGGGCGGGGGCAAGGGGAACGACAAGACGTTCTGGCTGACCGGGTGGAACGGCAAGGGGACGGTGAAGGTGAACCGATCGAAGGACCACGACAAGGGGCCGTTGGTCATCACCGACCCGTTCGCCGCCGTCGCCGGGATGCTCTGCCCCGACACCCTCCCCGAGCTCCGGGAGGAGCTCCACCGCGGCGGGGCCGTGGCCGACGGCTGGGCCGACCGGTTCCTGTTCTCCTACCCCGAGCGCTTCCCGGCCGAGGCGGAGCAGTGGCGGACGGTCCCCGCCGAGTTGGAGGACGGGTACGGCGAGGTGATCGCCGACCTGCTCGGGCTGGAGCAGGTGCCGGTGGAGGAGGCCGGGCGGGTGGTCGGGTATCGACCGTACTACGTCCGGTTCGACGCGTCCGCGCGGGCGGCGTGGGAGGCGTTCACCCGGGTGATCGCGGTGGCCTCGAACTCCTTCCCGAAGGACGACCCGTACTGCGGGGTGCTGTCCAAGCTGAAGCACTACGGGGTCCGATTCGCGTGCCTGTTCTACTGCCTCGACCGGGCGGGCGGCGCGGGCGGGGAGGTGGTGACGGCCGCGCACGTGGAGCGGGCGGCGGGCGTGGTGTGGTACTTCGAGGCGCAGGGGCGGCGGTGCCTGGGGATCGGGGACCGGGCCACGGAACCGGCCCGCCGGGTTCTGGCCTTATTGGCCGGGTGGGGGGAGTGGAGCTTCACGAAGCGGGAGGTGTACCGGCGGCTGCGGAACCAGACCGCGTTCCGGCGGGCGTCCCTCCTCGACGCCCCCCTCGAACTCCTCACCCAGCACGGGTTTATCACCCCGCGGGAGGGCGAGGCGCGGGGCGGAAGGGGCGGCCGTCCCCCCGAGAAGTACGACATCAACCCCCTCTGGGACCGCGCCACACCACCCGACGGCCGGGCCGATAAGGCCAATACCCCCGCGCCCCCGCCGCAACCCCCCGAGGATGCCGGGGATCGGTCCGCCACCGGGGTCAAGGCCAGAACCCCGGGCGACGCGGCCGGAACCTCCGACGTTAAGGCCGGAACCCCGGCGGACGAGGCCAGAACCCCGGGCCGGGAGGACGACCGGGCCGATCCGCCGGGGGTATTGGCCTCGTCCGCCGGGGGGTTGGCCTTGCCCGGGGAGGATTTGGCCTGGGCGGGACAAGGCCAAAACTCCATCCCCGAGGGCAACCCCTCGAGCCCACCGCCGTCGGCCGCCGGGTACACACTCGTCACCACCGCCGCCGGGCTGTCCGACGTGGTCGCGGCGGTCGAGGACGCGGGCACCGCCGGGCTCGACACCGAGACGACCGGCCTCGACCCGCGCACTGCACGTGTGCGGCTGCTCCAGGTGGCGACCCCCGGCGCCACGTTCGTCATCGACCTGTTCGTGCTGGCCGACCCCGCCGCCGACCTGGGCGAGCTGTTCGAGGCGCTCGGCAAGGTCACGGTCGTCGGGCACAACCTCCAGTTCGACCTCCGGTTCCTGGCCGGGCTCGGGTTCGCCCCCGGCGCGGTGTACGACACCATGCTCGCCGCCACCGTCCTGAGCACCGGCACCGAGGCCCGCGGCGACGCCCGGCGGGAGTTCGACCTGGGCGCCGTCACGGGGTGGCTCCTCGGGCAGGAGCTTGCGAAGGGCGAGCAGACGTCCGACTGGTCGCGGGCCGACCTGTCCCCGGCCCAGCTCGCCTACGCCGCCGCGGACGCGGCCGTGCTCCTCCCCCTCGCCGACCGGCTCCGCGAGCGGCTCGCCGCGTCGGCCGACCTCGCGGCGACCGCCGCCCTGGAGATGCGGGCGCTCCCCTGCGTGGCGTGGGCGGCGCCGGCGCGGGTGGACGAGGGAGCGTGGCTCGGGCTCGCCGACGAGGCCGCGCGGGAGGCGAAGCTCCTGGCGGGCGAGATGGACGAGCTCGCGCCGAACCCCGGCGGGGTGTTCAACAACGGCTGGAACTGGAACTCGCCCGAGCAGGTGAGGGCGGCGTTCGCCGTCGCCGGGATCGCCCTCGCGGGCACCGACGACGACGCCCTCGCCGCGGTCGCCGACCGGTCGGTCCTCGCCGACACCCTCCGCCGGTACCGCGCGGCGACCAAGTGCGCTGGGACGTACGGCCGGTCGTGGCTGGGGAAGTACGTCGTCGCCGGCGGCGTCCGGCCGGCCTGGCGGCAGCTCGGGGCCGACTCCGGGCGGATGAGCTGCGCCGCCCCGAACCTCCAGAACGTCCCCCGCGACGGCCGCTACCGGCGGTGCTTCGTCGCCGGCCCGGGGGACGTGCTGGTGAAGGCCGACTACTCGCAGGTCGAGCTCCGCGTCGCCGCGGCGCTGGCGGGCGAGGCGGTGATGGTCGAGGCCTACGCGGCCGGCCGCGACCTCCACGCCCTGACCGCGGCCCGGCTCCTCGGCAAGGACGAGGCGGGGGTCACGAAGGCCGACCGCCAGCTGGCGAAGGCCGTGAACTTCGGGCTGCTGTACGGCATGGGGGCGCCGGGCCTCCGGCAGTACGCCCTCAACAACTACGGCGTCCCGCTGACGGCGGCCGAGGCCAAGCGCCACCGCGACACGTTCTTCGCCACCTACCCGGGCCTCAAGCGGTGGCACGACCGGCTCCGGGAGCTGCTCAAGCGGCAGGCGGCGGCCGGCGACCCGCACGTCACCCGGACCCGGGCGGGACGGCTGGCGGTGCTGCCCGCGACCCGGACGAAGGCGGACGGGACGAGCTACCCGAACCTGACCGAGGCGGCGAATTTCCCCGTGCAGGGGACGGCCGCGGACGGGCTGAAGGTGGCGGTGGCGCTCCTGTGGGAGCGGCGGGTGGAGTGCCCGGGGGCGGTCCCGGTGCTGTTCGTCCACGACGAGATCGTGCTCGAGGTGCCGGCGGCCGACGGCGAGCGGGCGGCGGCGTGGCTGCGGGGTGTCATGGTCGAGGGGATGGCCCCGCTGATCGACCCCGTGCCGGTCGAGGTCGAGGTGACGGTCGGCGAGACATGGGGCGGGTGACGCGCCCGGCCGCCCGCGCCCGGGGGCACACGACACAATCCGCGGCGGCTGGCGACGCCGTGACCATTGCACCGAGGAGCACCCGATGACCGACGAAGACGCGCTGGTCGCCGCGGCGGCGGCCGAGCCGCACCTCGACACGCCCCGGCTGGTGCTGGCCGACTGGCTCGACGACCACGACCAGCCGACGTCCTCGCCGAGCGGGAGGGGCCGGTGACCGCCGTCGCCGGGCGGCTGGAGGCGGAGGGGATGGGTGGGTTCACCGGGTTCGCCCGCCGGCAGCTGGCCGTCGAGGCCTACGAGGGCCCCCGCACCGCCCGCGACCAGGCCCAGATCGACTGGGTGTACGCGGCCCTGCTCCTCAACTGGCGGCGGTGGTTGCCGCCGGCGGTGACGACGCTCACCCGGCGGGCGGACCGGGAGGCGTACAACCAGGACTACTTCTCGCCCGCGATCCGCTTCCCCACCCGCCGGCGGCCGCCGCCCAGCGCCTTCGCCTTCCGGGCGCCGGCGATGACGGTGCTGTTCGCGTGGGGGCTGCCCGAGTGGGTTCGGTGCGACCCGGAGGACTGGGACCGGGCCGGCCCCGCCCTCGTCCGCCGGTTCCCGTGGGTCGTGTACGAGCCCGAGGAGGATTGAGGACCCGCTCACCCGGCGGCCGGCGCGGGGCGGGCGTCCGCACCGCTCGCCCGCTTCCGCTTCGCCGGCGTCCGCCCGCCCGTCCCCGGCGGGAGGACGCCCGCGGCGCCGGCCGCGGCGAACCGCCCCGGCGCGGCCTTGCGGAACCGGGCGGCGGCCCCCTTCTTCCGGATCTCGGTGCTGATGGCGGCGTGGAGGGTGGCCTCCGGCGTCTTCCCGCCGGGGCTCCGCCAGTACCCCTTGACCGCCATCACCGCGACCAGCTGCCGGCACGTCAGCGCCGTCCCCGCCTCGGCCAGCACCCTCGCCGCCGCCGCCAGGGCGCTCAGCTTCCCCTCCGCCGGCGGGGCGGCGCCTTCCTCCGCCGTCGCCGCCGCCGTCACGCCCGTCCCCTTCGTCGCCCGCGCCGCCTTCGCCTTGCCCGCCATGTGCGTCCCCCGTGGGTGCCCCGCGGCCGGTCGGCCGGGGTGTGACACAGTGGCTCGGCCGCCCGCCGACATCCAGCGCAGAAGCGATCTTTCCCATGGATTCCCGGCGGATCGGAACAATCCGCGGACACTTCGGCCTCGGCCGGGGTAGTTCCCCGGTAGGGGGACCCCACGCGGAGGTCCGACACTTTCCGCGGCGACGGGTAACAGACCAGGTGGGGGCATTCCACGCGTGCGAGGGAGGGCGGGATGGAGGTCGAGATGTGGCCGGTCGGGCGGCTCAAGCCGTACCCCGGCAACCCCCGGCACAACGACGCCGGGGTGGACGCCGTGGCGGCATCGTTGAAGGCGTTCGGGTTTCGTCAGCCATGTGTCGTGGACGAGCAGGACGTGATCGTGGTCGGGCACACCCGGTACAAGGCCGCGCTGAAACTCGGGCTGGTCGAGGTGCCGGTTCATGTCGCCCGGGGCCTCACACCCGAGCAGGCCCGGGCGTATCGGATCGCCGACAACCAGACGGCGACGCTCTCGGCCTGGGACGACGGGCTGCTCGCCCAGGAGCTGGCGGCCCTCCAGGCGGCCGACTTCGACCTGGCGCTGACCGGGTTCGCCGAGGACGACCTCCTCACACTCCTCGCGGACCCGCCCGCCGCGGCCGCCGGTGACCCGGACGACATACCGGAGCCGCCCGCGGAGCCGATCACCCGACCGGGTGACCTGTGGGCGGTGGGCCGCCACCGGCTGCTGTGCGGCGACGCGACGAGCGCCGCCGATGTCGCGCGGGTGCTCGGCGGCGAGGCGGCCGACCTACTCCTGACTGACCCGCCGTACAACGTGGCGTACGAGGGCGGCACGGCCGACCGGCTGACCATCGCCAACGACGACCTCGACCCGGCCGAGTACCAGCGGTTCCTCACCGCCGCGCTGTCGGCCGCGGCGGCCCACCTCCACCCCGGCGCGGGGTTCTACGTGTGGCACGCCGACACGTTCGGGCTGCCCGTCCGCCAGGCCGCGGCGGCCGCCGGGCTGCGGGTGCGGCAGTGCCTCGTCTGGGTCAAGCCGGCCTTGGTGCTGGGCCACCAGGACTACCACTGGCGCCACGAGCCGTGCCTGTACGGGTGGGCCGACGGCGCGGCCCACACCTGGCTCGGCGACCGGGCCCAGACGACGGTGCTGGAGTTCGACAAGCCGGCCCGGAACGCCGAGCACCCCACGATGAAGCCGGTCGCGCTGTTCCAGGCGCTGGTGGCGAACAGCTGCCCGGAGGGCGGGGTGGTGCTCGACCCGTTCGGCGGGAGTGGCACCACCCTCGTCGCCGCCGAGCAGGCGGGACGGGCCGCGCGGCTGGTCGAGCTCGACCCGAAGTACTGCGACGTCATCCTCGCGAGGGCCGCGGCCGCGTTCGGCGACGGCCTGCCGGTCCGCCTGGTCGAGGGCGTCGCCGAGATTCCCTACGCGGACGTGGTGGACCGCCGGCGTGCGGAGCCGGCCGCGGCGTAGCGGGCACGAGTGGGGGCACGAGATGCGACTGGGGGCGCGAGTGGCGAGGGTGGCAGCGGCGGTCGGCGCGACGGCAGCCATGGCGGCGGGTTGCCCCGGCCCCGGTGTGGTGAATCGACTCGCCACCGGGGACGACCCCGATCCACCACCGTGCCCGGCCTGCGGCGGGTGCCACGTGCTGGTCATCGACGAGGTCGTGGTCGAGGCCGACGCGTTCGTCGGCGGTGCGGGGTAGCGGGCGGGAAGCTGCCCGGGCCCTGCAACAGGGGTGCAGAAGTCTGCAACCCCGGGCTCATGCGGAGGAGGTCGAGATGGTCGCCCAGCGGCGGAAGAACGACGACGCACTCGTGCTGGCGCTCGCCTGCGGGGCCACCGTCGAGGCGGCCGCCCGCCAGGCGGGTGTATCCGAGCGGACGGTCTACTCCCGTCTCCGCGAGCCGGAGTTCCAGAAGCGGGTCAAGGCCGCCCGGGCCGACCTCGCCCGCCGGCCCGCCGGGCTCCTGTCCGCGGCGTCGGGCGAGGCCGTGCGGACGCTGCTGGCGCTGATGAAGGACTCGGCACCGCCAGCCGTCCGGCTGGGGGCGGCGAAGGCCGTGCTGGAGCTCGGGATGAAGATCCGGGAGCTGGCCGAGCTGGAGGCCGAGGTCCGGGAGCTGGAGGAGAAGGTGGCCGCCCTCGGCCCGCCGAACGGCGAGGGGAGGCGGTGGTGAGCCTGCGCCGTCGGGTGTCCCGGGTGCTGGCGACGGTCGCCGACCGCGGCCGGCCGGAACTCGCGTTCCTGGTCGTGTGGGCGTCCGCCGACCCCAGCCGTGCCGACCCGCGCCCGCCGGGGGTCTACCGCCAGGGAGGTGCGCTTGAGGAGGTGCATGACGGCGAGGAACCCGACCCCGCCATCCGGGCGCGGGTGCGGGAGCTGGTGACGCCGGCGGCGCTGGAGATCGTGTGCGGGCCGGAAGTCGTCCCGCCGCCGGCTACAGACGCGGACGCGATGGGTGCCGACCCCGGGAGGC
>JAFKFQ010000678.1 GCA_017308215.1 bacterium
ACGAGCGCGCTGTTGTCCTGCGGACCCCAGCCCATGACCCGGTAGACCAGCTTGCTGAACACGGCATCGAGCCCGAGCCAGCGGCCGGTCGGGAAGCTGGCGATCGTCATCAGCGCGATCGCCTCGATGACGTTCTTGTTGATGAACACGGGGTTCCCCTCCGTGTTCGGCGGCAGCGGGTACCACGGGAACGGCGGGTGGGCGAGGTAGGTCATCACCAGGAACCCGGCCGCCAGCACGCACGACAGCCGTGTCAGCAGCCCGCCCATCAGGCACGCCCCGACGCCGACCAGGAACCACATCGTCACCTTGTCCATCGTCTGACCGAAGCTCCGCGGCGCCGGCGGGTCGTCCTTCGCGTCGTCGCCGAGAGCCTTGCGCAGGTCGGCGACGAAGTCGTCGGCGTCCTTCGCCAGCGCCGTCTCGGCGGTCAGGATCTCCATCCGCAGGTCGGCGATCTTCTTCGACTCGATCCCGTTCCCGTTGCCGAGGTGCTCGCCGAGCTTCTCTTCCTCCTCCTTCAGAACCGTGCGGAGGCGGTCGATGTGGGCAAGGCGCTCGGGAGCGGTGAGGTTGGCCGGGCCGGTGATGAACTTCACCGTGACGTCGCGGCGGTCGGCGCCGTAGACCCACGCGGCGTAGGCGGCCTTCGACCCGAGCACCCGCTTGGTCATCAGTTCTGGCGCCGACTGCGCCAGCTTCGCCGCCGCCTCGCGGGCCTTGTCGGCCTTCTTCTTCACCGAGTCCTTCTCGGCCTTCACCTGATTCTCGGACATCTTCTTGAACTCGGCGGCCTCCTTCGTGACGTCCGCGCCCCCCTTCTTCTCGGCGGCGTCGACAGCCTTCTTGTCGGCCTCGGCCTCGGCCTTGATTGCCGCCTCGACCTTCTCGCGCGGGATGGCGTCGAGTTTCGCCGCGACCGACGTCGGGCACGCCGCCGCCTGGTCTTCGAGCGAAAGCGCGTCGAACGCGGCCGGCGTGATCTCGCGGGTCGGCCGCACGCGGTCGGCGAACACGGCCTGCGGGTCGCCGAACTGCTTCCGCATCTGCGCCCCGATCGGCCCGGGGGCGACCTTGAAGTACGGCTCGCTGCTGAACTGCCGCGTCGTCTCGCTCGGCCCGTGCAGGTGCGAGTGGACCTTGTGCAGCCCCTCGAACAGGAAGTGCCAGCCGATCGCCAGCCGCAGCGCGAGGAGGAAGAACACCCGCGGCGACCAGCGGTTCTGGCCGGTAGCGACGACGAGCGCGAGGGCGGTGCCGGCGAGCCCGGCGTACATCAGCGCGGGAAGGTATTGCAGGTATTGCTGCGGCAGCATCGGGGAAGGCTCGGCTTACGCGGGGTCGGGCGGGGCGTACTCGTCCGGGGCGAGGTTGAACGCGGCGGGCGGGTGGGCGGCGTCGGCGAGGACCACCGCCCCGAGGTGCGGGCGGGTGCGGGTCAGCCGGTCGGCCGCTGTGGCACCGGCGACGAACGCGGCGGTGGACATCGCGTCGGCCTCGGCGGCGGTCGGGGCGGTCACGCTCGCGGACGCGGTGCCGGCAGCGGGACGTCCGGTGCGCGGGTCGAGCACGTGCCCGTATTTCCGCCCATTGTACTCGAAGAACTGGAACGTGGCTGCCGACGTTCCGAGCCCGCGGTCGGCGAGGTAGACCGTGCCGAGCGAGCGGTCCTCCGTCGGGTGTCGCAGGTTGATCGGCCAACCGCGGATGTCGTCCGGCGGCGTGCCGACGGCGAGAACACTGCTCCCGCCGCCGTGGAGTAGGGCGGAGCGCACGCCCCACTCGCGCCTCAGTAGTTCGGCGGCGCGGTCGAGCGCGTACCCCTTGCCGACCGCGCCCAGGTTGAGCTCAAGACCCGGAACGCGGAACCGGATCGCGCCCGCGTTCAGGACGACGTGCCGCATCCCGGTGCGGCTCATCGCGTCGGCCTGCTCGCGCGGCGTCGGGATGCGCCCCTCGCGCCGGTAGAAGCCCCATACCTTGACGAGCGCCCCGGTGGCGACGTCGAAGGCGCCGTCCGTCTCGCGCGTCCACCCGGCACAGCGGGCGAGCAGGTCGAAGAGCTGCGGTTCGAGTTCGACGGGGGCGTCATAAACCGTCATGTTGAGGCGCGAAACTTCGCTGTGATCGCGGTAGACGGTGAGCTGGTCTTCGAGGTCGTCGATGAGGTCGAGCGCGGCTTCCGCGGCGGGGATGGCGTCCGGTGTGCCGAAGGGGAGTGCGACCTCGAACGTCGTCGCCATCGCCCGCCGACTGACGCGGACGAGCGCGTAACCGACCGGCGGTGCCGGGTCGTCTTGAAACAGAAGCTCGAGCATCAATCCGACCGGACGGAGAGCGGTTCCGATTCATCGTACCTGGTTGACGGAAAACTCGCAATCTACCGGTCCGTCTGGCGATTGATTACGGGCCGGGCCATACCGGGTCTGGCTGGGGCGGTTCGTCTGCGTCGGTCACTCGGACAATCGCCTCCGCTGACGCCTCCCACGCTGGGCGAAGTCGCCCCGAAGTGGGGTATCGACATCGGAGTTCCACATCTCGGTGACACCGGGGCCGAGTCATCGCCGCCGGCCCACACCGCCTGGTTGGTAGCCGCAGGCTTGACAGTAGTTTCGCGGGGCACGACGCAACACGCATCGAGGTTCCTACCTTGGGTTTACCACGACCCCAGGCCGGACGTCCTTGATGCGTCCCCCTATCGTAGCGTCACGCCCGCCGTTGTCCGCGACGTGGCCGCCCAACACCGGACCGACGCCCCCCCGGGGCAGCCACCCCGTCCGTGCCGGTCGACCAGCTCCGCCTCCTCCTCCAGGTCGCCGCCGGGCCACCTCCCGGTTCGACGTCGTCCGCTGGCGGTTCACCTTCTCCCACCACGCCGCCGACCGGGCCGCCCACCGGAACGCCTCGACCCTCTGCGCCCTCACCACCGGCCTCAACCGCGGCCGGCACGCCGTCCTCAAGCACGGCCGGCGGTACACCGTCACCCTCGAGCCGTACACCCCCGGAGACTGGCCGCACGAGTTGGTCCGCCGGTTGCTCGACCGGATCGCCGGGTTCGGCCTGGGAATCCGGGGCGTGACCGCCGACGGCGGGTTCGCCAGCGGGGACACCCGGTTCCTCCTCCGGGAGCGGAAGCTGGCCTACGCCCTCCCGCTCCAGCGGAAGGGGAGTAGTCGCGGTGCTATATATCTATCATTGGTACGTATTTATTATATACACAATTACGTAGTAGTCTGAGGTCGGGCGGGCGGAGGTGGCCACCGCCGTATACGCGTGGCGGCGGGGCGGGCGGGGCCGGACGGTGATGGCGGTGGCGTTCGCCGAGTGGGGGGCCAGGCGGCCGGCCCGGGACACGTACCGAGCGCGGTTCGGGATCGAGACGAGTTACGGCAGAAGACCCCGTCCCGGGGGTTCACCACCAACCGGAGCGCCGCGTACCGGCTGGTGCTGGAAGGCCTCGCCCACCTGATCCGCCGGGTGGGGGCTGCTGACCGAGCAGGTCGCGGGAGTGCGGCGGGCGGGGTGGGTCCACCATCTTCCGCTGGCCACCCTCCGCGACGGCCCTCCCGAGGCCCGCGAAATCCCCGTGGCGAGAACACGTTGCGGAGGGATCCCGATGGTGCGAAACTACTGTTCAGCCCGCGACTACTAGTTTCCGGGAGAGGTTCTTACTCGTCGCCCGGCCGTGTGCGGTTCGCCCAATGCGTCGGCGACGGGCCGGCGACGACGACGCCCTTGTCCGCCCAGCCGAGGTGTGCCGTCACGTCCGACGGGGTGAAGCGCAGCGTCAGCCCGCAGCGGCGGCGCGCCGACGTGTTCGCCTCCGACCCGTGGAGGAGCAAGTCGGAGTGGAGCGACGCCTCGCCGGCCTTCAGCGCCACGTACACCGGGTCGCCGTACTTCTCGACCTCGGGCACGGTCTGGTTCAGCACGTTACTCTCGTCCTGCTCGCTCAGCTTCCAGGTCAGGTGCCCGAGGACGTGCGTGCCGGGGATGTAGCGCATGCAGGCGTTGCCGCGGTCGGCGTCGTCGACCGCGAGCCACACCGTCACCGCCTTGCTCGGGGTGAGCGGCCAGTAGCTCGCGTCCTGGTGCCAGCTCACCGCTTTTCCGTCGCCCGGCATCTTGCAGAAGAAGTGCGACCCCCACCCGATCACGTTCGGCCCGAGCAGGTCCGACACGACCGCGACGATGCGCGGGTTCGTGAGGATGTCCCACACCCGCCCGTGCCGCAGGTGGGCGGAGCTGATCGAGTAGCTGTCCTTCCCCTCGGCGGCGTAGCGGGCGAGCAGCTGGTCGAAGTAGCGGCGGATGTCGGCGGCTTCCTCCGCGCTGAAGAACCGGAACGGCATCAGATAACCGTCGCGGTTGAAGCGTGCGACCTGTTCCGGCGTGAGAACCTTCGGCGCGGTCGTAGCCGACGGGTGGAACGACAGGTCGCGCGGGATGTTCGAGAGCTCGGCCTGGCCGGGAACGGCCTGGAACGCGGTGGGAGCGGCGTTCATGGTTCGGACCGCGGAGGGAAGGGGGTCAGGCAAGATTCTATAGAATCGACGGTGGCGCGGTCCAACAAAAACGCCCAGGGATCACGATCCCTGGGCGTTTTTGTTGGACCGCGGCTCGCGCCGCAGTGGTTCTGCTTATCGAAACGAAGTCCGTCGCGGCTTAACGCCTAAATGATCTGCCGGATCGGTTCGGCGCCCTCGACGCCGACGAGCTTCTGGTCGAGCCCGCCGTAGAAGTAGCTGAGGCGGTTCGGGTCGAGGCCCATCTGCGTCAGGACGGTGGCGTGCAGGTTCTTGACGTGGAAGCGGTCCTCCACGGCGTTGTTGCCGAGCTCGTCGGTGCGGCCGACGCTCACGCCGCC
>JAFKFQ010000679.1 GCA_017308215.1 bacterium
GGTTCGCCACCCCCGGCACTTTCGCCATCGCCGCCTCGACCTCCTTCGCCTTCGACCGGAGCACCTCCTGCTCGGGGCCGTAGAGCCGCACCACGACCGTCGCCCCGGCGCCGGTGAGGACTTCCTTGATCCGCTCGCGGAGGTACGTGAGCACGTCGCGGTACAGCCCGGGGTAGGCGTACACCACCTCCTCGATCCGGCGGACCGTCGTCCGGTAGTCGGCGTCCGGGTCGATGCTGATCCACAGCTCGGTGAAGTTCGGCCCGACCGGCTCGTCGGCGACCTCGGCGCGGCCGACGTGCGACCCGAAGTTCCGCACGCCCGGTACGGCGCGCAGGTCTTTACTCGCCCGGACGGTGAGCCGGTCCATCGCCTCGATCGACGTGCCCGGCTTCTCGACGAAGTGCATCAGGAAGTCCGTCTCCTGGAAGTCCGGGAGGAACTCCTGCCCGAGCCGCGCCGCGGCGACGCCGGACAGCCCGAACGCCAGCGCGAGCGCGAGTACGCACAGCCACGGCCGGGCGACGAGGGGTGGCAGGAGCGGGCGGTACAGGCGCTTCAGCAGCCGCGCCAGCGGCGCCCCGGCGCGGTGCGTCGTGCGGCCCGTCAGCAGCATGTACGACAGCGCCGGGGTGACGGTGAGCGCGACGACCAGCGACGCCACGATGGCGACCACATAGGCGAGCGCGAGCGGCCGGAAGAACGACCCGGCGAGCCCGTCGAGGAAGAACACCGGGAGAAACACGGCGACGACGATGAGGCTGGCGTACACGACCGCCGACCGCACCTCCAGGCTCGCGTCGAGGACGACGCGGAAGGCCGAGAGCGGGCTCCCGGCGGCGCGGTTCAGGTTCAGCCGGCGGGCGATGTTCTCCACGTCGATGATGGCGTCGTCCACCACCTCGCCGAGTGCGATCACCAGCCCGGCGAGCACCATCGTGTTCACCGTCGCCCCGCTGTACGCGAACACCAGCAGCGCGGCGACGAGCGACAGCGGGATGGCGGTGAGGCTGATGACGGCGGTCCGCCAGTCGAACAGGAAGGCGACGAGGATGACGACCACCAGTCCGCACCCGACCACGAGGGCGTGGGTGAGGTTGTCGATGGCCGCGCCGCCTCGACGCCGCGGGTGAGTTCGAGCGTGTTCGACCCCGGTTGCTTCTCGACGATCAGCAGCAGCCCCGGCTGGTCGTTGATGATCGCGTCGCCGATCGGCGGCGGGGTGCCGAGGGTCACGTCGGTCACGTCGCCGAGGCGGACGGGGGCGCCGCCGCGGAACTCCAGCACCGTGCGCCCCAGGTCGTCGGCCGTCTTCACCCCGGCGCGGTGGCGGACGGCGAGGCGCTGGTTCGGGGTGTCCACGAACCCGCCGGTGTCGAGCGCGACCGCGTCGGCGCCCGCGCGCGTCACCTGGTCGAGGGTGATGCCGTTGGCGCGGAGCCGGTCGGGATCGACGAGTATCTGGAACTGCTTGTCGCGCTGCCCCCACACCGCGACGTTCGCCACGCCCGGCACGCTCATGAGCCGCGGGCGGACGGTCCACATCACGACCTCGGTCAGCTCCTGCTGCGTGAGCGTCTTCGACCAGACGCCGATCTTCATCACCCGGCTGGTGGTCGAGAGGAGTTGCAGAATCACCGGCGGGCGGGCGACGGTCGGGAGCCGCGGCGTCTCGAACGCGACCCGCTCCTGCACCATCTGGCGGACTCGGAGCGGGTCGACGCCCTCCGCCAGGATGAGCACCACCTGTGACAGCCCGAGTACCGACTTAGACCGCACCGTCTTCACGCCGGGGAGGCCGTTGAGCGCGTTCTCGATCGGCACCGTGACGAGCGACTCGACCTCTTCGGTCGAGAGCCCGGGCGCCTCCGTCTGCACCTCAATGATCGGCGGCGCGAACTCGGGGAAGACGTCGAGCGGCGCCCGCCGGATGGAGCGCGACCCGACGACGAGCAGCACCACGCACAGCGCGAGTACGACGACCCGGAGGCGGACGGAGGTGGAAATCAACCACGACAGCATGTGGCGCGCGGACCTCCCGTTACTTGCTGAACCCGGTTTCCGTCCCGAACAGCTCCGCCGCCCCGTCGGTGACCACCACGGTGCCGACCGGCGGGCCGGACGCGAGCACCGCCAGCCCGTTCGCCACGTAGCGGACCACGACCCGGCGGCGGGCGTAAGCGCGGTCGCCGGCCCGCTCGTACACCCACCCGCCGCCGTGCACGTCGTACACCACCGCCGCCGCCGGCACCACGAGGGCGTCGGCCGGGCCGGCGAGCGCGAGCGTCACCCCGACGCGCTGGCCGGGGGCGTAGCGGGCTTCACGGTTGTCGAGGGAGTAAATCAGGTCGGCGGTGCCGGCGGCCGGGTTCGCGGCCGGCGGGGCGGCCACGGGCGCGGCCGGGCGCGTCGGGTCGCCGGGCCGGGCCGTCAGCGCGCCGACCGCGGCGGGGGCGTTCGCGTCGACGTCCGACAGGTCGCCGACGTACACCGGCACCCGCACCCACACCCGCGACAGGTCCACCACCTCGAACAGCGCCGCGCCCGCCGGGACCGTCTGCCCCGGCTGGGCCGACACCGCCCGCAGCACGCCCTCCCCCGGCGCCTCCACCGGCACCGGCGCGGTGGTGCCGGCCTCGGCCTGCCCGGCCACGGCGTCGAGCAGCTTCTTGCGGGCCGCCGCCGCGGCGAGCGCTTTCGTCGCCACGTCGAGCTGCACCTGCGCCTCGTCCACCGCCCGCTGCGACCCGGCCCCGCCCGCGAGCACCCGCTTCGCCCGCTCCAGGCCGATCGTCGCCCCGCGGAGCTGCTCCTGCGCGTTCTCCAGCTGCCCCTGCGCGTCCACCTTCGTGGCGGTCAGGTTGGCGCGGCCGACGGGGTCGAGGAGCGGGAGGAGCTGGAAGACCGGCTCGCCCGGCTTCACCGCCATGCCCGCGGCCGGCGGCTTCTCGGCGGGCCGCAGCACGCCGGCGAGCGGCGCCGACACGACCAGCGCCCGGCCGGGCGGGATCGCCACCTCGCCGCCGTACACCCGCACCCGTGGGACCGGCTTCCGCTCGACCGCCGCGGTGTGGATCGCCAGCCGCGCCTCGCCCTCGGGCGTGAGCGTGACCGACGGCGCTTGCCCTTCCTTGAACACCGCGGGGACGTTCGCCGGCACCGGCGGCGGGGGCGGTTTGCCACCCCCGGCCACGGGGCCGACGACGACGCACCAGCCGGCCACGGCCGCGCCGGCGAGCAAGAGGGCGCCGGCCGCCCCGGTGAGAACGCCGCTGCGGTACGTCATCGGGGCGCGGGCTCCGCGGCGGGGGGCGAGGGTGGGGCGAGGCGGCGGCCGACGGCCCGCTCCAGCTCGGCCCACGCCCGCCGCAGGTCGGCAGACAGCTGCGCCTCGCGGGCGAGCGCTGTCACCAGTTGGCGGTTCGCCTCCAGCACGATCAGGAACGTCGCGTTCCCCTCTTTGTAGGCGACCTCGGCCCGGCGGATGGTGGCCTCCACCTCCGGCCGCGTCTTCGTGCGGACGATGTCGAGCTCGCTGCGGGCCTGCTCGTAGCGGGCGAACGCCGCCCGCACGTCCTGCACCACCTGGTTGTGGACCGTCAGCCGGCGGGCCTCGAGCTGGTCCCGTTCCGCCCCCGCCCGGGCCTTCATCCCCTGGCCCTGGTTGAAAATCGGGAGGGTGGCCCGGACGCCCGGGCCGAGGGTGTTGCCGGGGTTGCCGCTGGTCGCGTCGGCGACCGCCAGCACCCGGAGCCACCCGATGCGGGCGACCCGCACCCGCTCGGCGGCGGCGCGGGCGGCGTGGGCCGTGGCGACCACGTCCGGGCGCGTGGCGACCGCCTCGGCGACGAGGTCGTCGACGCCGCGGCCGGTCCGCGTGTCGGCCCGCAAGTCGGCCGCCGACAGCGGGATGTTCATGTCGGAGAGCCCGGTAAGGTTCCGCAGCTTCTCGGCGACGGCGGCCACCTCGCCCCGGGCGCGGGCCAGATCCTGCTCGGCCTGGAGCGCATCAATGCGGGCGGTGGAGACTTCGAGCTGGCTGGCGTCGCCGGCCGCGAGCCGGGTCTCGACGAGCTTGACGATGCCGCCGCGGAGCTCGACCGCCCGCGCCGCGACGAGCACCTGATCTTCCGCCAGCCGCAGATCGGAGTGGGCCTGGCGGGTGTCGCGGATCAGGTCGAGGCCGAGTTGCGTGACCTTGGCGCACGCCCGGTCGTTCTCGGCGGTGGCGACCTTGAGCCGAAACGGGCGGAGCAGGAGGGATTCGACCGGGAAGTCGAACAGGTAGCGGAACACCCGGTCCGGGACGGGCCAAGAGTAGAAGACTTCGGGGTTCGGGAGGAGTCCGGCCTGGATGAGGTCGGCGCGGGTGAGGTCGAGCTCGACGAGCGCCTCGTGGAACGCGGCGTTGTTCCACAGGGCGACGACGACGGCCTCGTCCTCGGTGAGCGGGCGGCCGGCGTCGAGCCCGTCGGGGACGAGCACCCGGTCCGCCCGCGGCCCGGCGCCGACGGCGTACCCGGTCCGCCCGACCACGTCCTGCGACACGCGCGCCCGGTCGCCCGCGTCCGGGCCGTGGCATCCGGTCACGAGTCCGACCACAAGCAGCGCGGCAGCGCCGGCAATCTGGAGAAGTGGCGTTCCGTCCCGACGGCCCCTCATCCGCGATCCCCGTGGCCTCCGTGCGCTGACCCAACCGCGACACTGGCCCGTATCTGTCATCGACCTTGGATGAGTCCGGGGTAAGCGATTGCCCGATGCTTGCCACAAGTCAGGCACTGGAAATCCCTTCGCCACACCGTCTCGGCCCACGAGGCGCTGCCTCTCCGCCCGCCGGCGTCCGAGGGCATCATGGATAACGCATTCCCGTAAACCCATCGTGAGGAGAAGATAAACTCCGATTCATGGGAAACGGTTTCGAGGGAATTTGGAGTGTGAACTTGGCTTGGATTGCAGATCCTCGAAAACCGAAATAAGTGTGAGGTTCGCAACCTGTTCCCCCAACCACCTCCCAGGTGCGGCAACGAATCTCGATTCTCTTACATGCGCCAAATCGACAGGGCATTCGCAACCCCTGTTCCCACAACCACCCGCGACGAAATCTCGCGCCGATCGCGCGCGAATCCCTCCGAAACGCCGGTCGTAATCTGTTCGCTCAGGAGAGCTTGCGATCCGGTGCGAACTCGCGCCGGCCGAGTCGTTAACACCAGCACCCGGGGAGAGCACCCCCGGGGTGTTCGCGTTTCTGCCCTTTTCTCGCCGCATTTTCACGTTCTGCGATACCAGGCGGCGTCTCCGGTCTGATGCTCGCCCATCCCCGAGAGATCTGCCGGATGGCCGTTCGAGGGCTCCGAGGAACAAAACGTCTCGGAGCTTCGGCGTCGGTGGAGACCCGGTGGTTAACACTACTCCGTTAGAACGGGCGACCGGTTAGCGTGGCAATGCTGGCCGTCGGGTTTGGCGACCGGAGGAGCCGGAGTTGGAGCGCCCGGCGGATGCCGGGCACCGTCGGCGGGCGAGGGGCTCGACGCGCGTCCGCTCGCCGTCGCGGAGGAGGCCGGAGGCCCGGGAGGTCGACCCCGGCCCACCGAGCGGGTTTCGATCGCGGGACATCCGGGGCAAACCACCCGGCCTACTCGCGGAGGCGGTCAAGAACCGAGGATCGAGGTGCGGGGTGAAGGTCTTCATCGCCCGTGAGAGAGGCCGAACCACTCCGCCGCTGCACCCTTCTAACCAGTAGTTTCCAGGATTCTCAGGTGTGGGCGACGCCCTCCGGGGTCCATCCTGAAGGTTGCTGAGGCACTTCAGGAACCCCGGAGGGGCGTCATGAACGACGCTACCGCACCCGTTCGACACTGGCAACAACTCCTCACCCCGTTCGTG
>JAFKFQ010000680.1 GCA_017308215.1 bacterium
GGTCGGCGAGGACGAGTTCCAGGTTGCCGAGGATGCCGGTGAGGAGGTTGTTGAAGTCGTGGGCGATGCCGCCGGCGAGCTGGCCGATGGCGTCCATCTTGCTCGCCTGGTGGACCTGGGCCTCCAGCAGCCGCTGCTCGGTCACGTCCCAGCAGATGCCGAGCACCCCGGTGGTCGCGCCGGCCGCGTCCTCGACCGGGGTGAACACCCGGCGGGTGACCGTCCGCCGGCCGCCCTCGGTCCGGTCCTCCTCGCCCTCGACGCTCTGCCCGTCGGCGAGCACCGCCCGGACGTCCTCGGCGAACCGGGCGGCGAGGCGCGGGTCGAGCAGGTCGGCCGGGGTGCGGCCGAGGACGTCGGCCTCGGCCAGTCCGACGCTGCGGCAGAACTGCGGGTTGGCGGCGACGAACCGCTGGTCCGGGTCGAGCAGGAAGATGCCCTGCCCGAGGTTCTCGATGAGGGTGCGGTACTTCCCCTGGCTCTCGGTGAGCGCGAGCTGGGCGAGCCCGCGCTCGCGGGCCTCGGCCTCCAGTGCCCGGGCGCGGCGGTTCGCCGTCAGCGCCAGGTGGACGGCCAGGGCGAGCAGGGCGGTGGTGGACGCCCCGACCAGGGCGGCCAGTTGCGGGAGCGACAGGTTCTCGCGCTCCAGCGCCTCGCGGGTCGGCCACGCCGTCAGCCGCCACCGCTCGCCGGCGAACTCGACCGGGAGCGACTGCTTCCAGTGGTCCCCGCCCGCCGACCCGGTGGCGGACCGGCTGAACACCTCGTCCGGGCCGTCGGCGACGGTGACGGCGTACCCGGGGGCGACGTTGTCGTTGAGCGCCGAGGCGAGGAACTCGCGGAGCAGGAACACCGCGAGCAGCCCGTCCGGGCCCGGCCCGTTCGGGCGGGCCGGGGCGAACACGACCAGCACCCGGCTCCCGCGCCAGAGCGACCGCGGCGGCCGGGCCACCGCCACCCGCCCCTCGCGCATCCCGGCGGCGACCGCGTCGGCGGCGCCGAGCTCGCCGAGGGTGCCCGGCAGGGGCACGGCCCCGCGCGACTCGACCCAGGTGACCCGCCGGCCGGCGCCGACGTGCGCCACCCCGACGCACCCGGGCGTCTGGCCGAGAAACGACCCGGCCTCGTCGCGCAGGCGGTCGGGGTTCGGGGCGGGGTCCGTCCACTCCCTCGCCCCGCGCTCGAGCTGCGCGACCTTGGTGGTCAGCAGGTCGCGGACTGCCTTCTGGGTCTGTGTCGCTTCGAACTGGGTCTGGCGGTTCACCCGCCCGACCTGCTCGGCACTCAGCCCGGCCCACAGGGCGAAGGTGAGCACCAGCCCGAGCACCCCGACCGCGGCCGGGAGCAGCGCCGGGAGCACGACCGAGGTGGGGCCGCGGCGGAGCGGCGACGCGAGCAGCGCCAGCCCGGCCGCGACCGCGCCGACCCCGCCGAGGACGGACACCCGCATCACCCCGCCCGGGACCACGACGGTGCCGCCGGCGGCCAGCCCGGCGGCGCCGCCGGCGGCCAGCACGGCGCCGATCAGGGTCAGGGCGCGGGTCCGCCGGGTGGTCGTCCGGGGGCCGGCGGCCAGCGCCAGCCCGACCCCGCCCAGGACCAGCGCGACCGCCAGCGCCGGCGTGACCCCGGACAGGGCGCCCGGCGCCACCGCCCACCAGCCGAGGGCCAGCTCCAGCCCGGCCGCGTTCGCCGCCGTCAACACAATCCCGGCCGCGGTCACGCCGGCGCCGGCGGCCCGGGCCGTTCGGAGCCACCCGCGGGCGAGCGCGACCAGCCCGAGCCCCAGGGTGACGAACGCAGCGGCCCCGTTGTAGTGGAGCGGCGGCGCGACGGGGTCCACGCGGACGTACTCAACCGCCCCGGCCGCCCAGGCGGCCAGCGTCAGCGCGCCGGCGGCGAACAGCACGAGCCCGGCGGCCGTGACGGCGGCGCGCCACCCGCGGGCGTCGGGACGGTCCGGGGCGGCGGGTGAATCGGAAGTGGACATGGGGCGATTACCGTTCGAGGGCGATGTCGTACCCCACCAGCGGCCGGTCCACGACGACGGACAGCCCGGACTCCTCCGGCATGGTGTACCGCGGCGGCACGGCGACGATCCGGCCCGTCCCCCGGTCGGCCGGCAGCGGGGTCGGGCCGTTGACCGCCGGCGGCAGGATCTGCTTGAGCTTCATCCCGTCCGGGACGCGGGTGTGGGCCTGCACGGTGACCGCCGCCGTCCCGTGCGGGACGTTCGGGATCGTGTACCGCCCGTCCGGCCCGACCAGCCCGCGGACGATCTGTCCGTCCGGGCAATACAGGATGACCGACCCGCCGGTCACCGCCTGGCCGGCACACGTCACCCGGCCGGTGACCTCGGCCGACCGCGCGCCGCACCCGGCCGCCAGGGCGGCCGCACCGAACAGTAGCACGAACCGCACCGGGCGCATGGGCGAGGTCTCACCGGGGTTAAAAAGAGTCGGGGCAGAGGGTTTCCCCGCCGGCGGGGGTGCAGAGGTACCACCAGGTGTAGACCGACACGCCGGCCGACAGGAACCGGACGCTCCCGTCGCCGAGCGCGACCTGGATCCCGCCGGGGTGCGGGGACGACGCCATGGTCGGGTCGCACCCGCCGTTGTACGGCCGCGGCCGGACCTGGAACTTTGACGCCGGGCCGATGCTGTACCCGTTCCACGACACCGCGAACCCCGGGTGATACGGCTGGAGGCTCGTGCCGGTGAAGTAGTACGCCCAATAGCTCCCGCCCGCCGGGTAGTTGCCGTTGAAGCACTGGGCGTACTTCTCGGTCGCCAGGATGGTGTTCGACGTTCCGTCCGGGAACGACGCCGGCAGCCGGGCCTGCCCCTCCGGCGACTGGAGGACACCGGCCTCGTTCACCCGAGCGACGACCTGGCAGTTCGCCGCGTACGTCCCCACGCCCCAGGTGTTCCCGACCAGATCGACCGCCCGGCCGCCTGCCGGCGCGCTCGGGTCGGACGGGCACACGAACGCCGCGACCGACTGCCGGTACACGTCGTTGTTGGCGGCGAAGTAGTACCCGGCGTAGAGCGACTGCTGGTAGAGCGCGCCCTGTTCCAGGTACGGCAGGAGGTGGAAGTGGAACGTCCCGTACGCCTGCCCGCCGTCCCAGTACCCGAGCCCCGGGGGGAGGCTGCGGGCGGTGTCGTGGGCGGCCTGGGCGGCGCCCCCGACCTGGCGGAGGTTGTTCCCGCACCGGATCCGCGCCGCCGCCTCGCGGACCTTCTGGACGGCGGGGAGCAACAGCCCGATGAGCACCGCGACGATGGCGACGACCACCAGCAGTTCGATCAGCGTGAATCCGGGCCGACGGCCAGGGCGAGCGGGTGTCATGAGATCCTCACACGGTCGGGCGACGAATCGCCGCATGGGGATGTATCGAAGCGCCTGGGAAGAAGGTTGCGGGCGCCGTCTGTGGTCAGACCAAAGTGTGGTGCGCAATTCGGGTGCTGGTGGCAGGATTTTCCACGCCTTCCTGCTACAAATCCCGGCGGGATACGGCCTCGGCGCGAAGTTTCTGCCCCGACGTCAACCCGACCGAGTTGTTGTGACCTCGGGTCGCGCCGTCCGTGTCAGCCGCCGCAAGTCCGGCCCCGGACACAGCCGGCGATCGGCACCGGGCCGAACGCGAGCCGAAACAACCACTCGCGCGAACCCCGGTCGTGCGAGACCGAGCATGAACACGATCCGGCGGTTCATGTCGGCCACCGTCACCGTGCTGCCGTCGAACGAGCGGGTGCCAGAACCGGCCGACGAACGCTGCCTTTTTGCCGGTGGCGTCGATGGGCGCCGCCGTGTTGAGCTGCGGCGGGAAGTAAAAGGGGGTGGCGCAGGGCCCCACGCCCGGTATAGTCTGGAGTGCCAAGCTGCTCGCGCCCGGCACCCCGGTATGATCACCCGCCTCTCAAAAACCGCCGCCGCCGTCGCCCGCAACCAGGGCCACCGCTTTTTCGGCGGCGCCACCCGCGGCGGCCACCGCACGGTCGCGTGGGACGCCGCCGCGCGGGCCGCACACGCCGCCGAAATCTTTGCCCGCCTCGCGCCGCTCGTCGGCGCCGTCAGCGGTCGCGTCGGGTTGGAAATCGGCCCCGGCGACACCCTTGGCGTCTGCCGGCTGTTCCGGGCGGCCGGCGCGGCGCGGGTGTACGCGGTCGAACGGTTCGCGCACCCGACCGACGTGCCCGATGGCGTCGAACTCCTCCGGGACGAGGTGGAGCACATCGCCCTGCCGCCCGGATCGGTCCATTTCGCCTACTCCAACGACGTCTTCGAACACGTCCGCGACGTGCCCGGCGCCTTCCGCTCGGTCGCGGCGGCGCTCGCGCCGGGCGGGGTGTTCGTCAACTCCGTCGATCTCCGCGGCCACAACTCCTACAACGACGCGCGTCGTCCGCTCGAGCATCTCTGCTGCCCCGACTGGCTCTACTCCCTGATGCACTCGCACATCGTCACCTCCAACCGCGTCCGCCCCTGTGAGTTCGTCGCCGCGGCCCGGGCCGCCGGGTTCGTGGTCGAGGTCTGCCGCGCCGAAGCGTCCGCCGACCCGGCCTACCTCGCGACGGTCCGCCGGCGCGCCCTCCGCCGCTGGCGGGGCCTGCCCGATTTCGATCTCGCCACCACACAACTCATGCTCGCCTGCCGCAAGCCGGCTTGAGCGCGCAGGCCACCAGCGCCGGCGGGCGGGCGTTGCTCATGGCGAAGTCGGCCGCCCCGGCGTCCCCCTCCGCCGCCTGGGAGGTCACGGTCGGCACCCGCCGCCCGCCCTACCGCACCGGCGCGTCGAGGTGGAGCTTGTACGCGTGCCCGGGCGGGGCCGTCACTTCGAAATCTCGACGGGGGGCGCCCGCGACCGATAACCGCGGCCCGGGCGTCACTCGGCCGGGATCTGTCCGGCGAACGCGGCGGCGGCGTCGCGGTAGCGCCCGGCCTGCTCGTACCCGCGGCCGAGGACGGCGAGTACCGCCGCCCGGTCCGCCCCGCGGCGGCCGAGTAGCGCCCGGCAGCGGCGGACGCACTCGTCGGCGTTCCCGCCGTCGGCGGCCAGCTCCGCCACCCGCAGTTCGGCCCGCCACCCGTCCCCCTCCGGGTCGAGTACCGCCGCCGCGAGGTAGCGCTGGCGGGCGGGGCCGACGAGCCCCAGGGCGGCGTAACGGTCGGCGACGGCGAGGGTCATCCGAACGGCGACCGGCCCGCGGGCGCGGGCGGCGGCCGCGTCGTACACCGCCGCCGCCCGGTCGTGCCGGCCGAGTTCGGCATACACCCGCCCGGCGAACAGCGCCCCGAACGGGCCGAACGCCTCACCGTTCCCGGCCGCTTCCAGCGCGGCCGCGACCTCCGCCGCCCGGTTGGACGACGGCGCCACCCGGTAGCGGAGGAGCACGGCGAACGCGCCCGCCGCCGCCCGGTGCTTCTCGACCCGCGCCGGGCGGTAGTCGACCAGCGCCGCCCGGGCCGCCTCGTCGTCGCCGTCGGTCAGGTGACACAGGCACAGCGCCAGGGTGGACGCCGAGGCGACTTCGCCCCCCGGGCCGGTGGCGGACGACCGGAACGCCTTGGCCGCCGCCCCGGTCTCGCCGACGTCGAGGTGCGCCCGCCCGACCCACCACCGGCCGAGGGCCGCCCAGGGCGTCTCCGGGCCGGCGCGGTCGATCACCTCCGCGAACCGCCACCGCGCCGC
>JAFKFQ010000681.1 GCA_017308215.1 bacterium
GCTGGCCGCGTGGGTCGTGGCCGCGGGCGACCCGCCGCCCGCGCCGCCGGGCGCCGCGGCGCGCCCGCCGGAGCCGACCGGGGGCGACGCGCCGAAGCTGGTCCGCACGCTGGCGGGCCACGTCAACCGCATCACCTCGCTCGCGTACGCGCCGGACGGCACGGCGGTCGCCACCGCGTCGTGGGACGGCACGGTCCGCGTCTGGGACGCGAAGACGGGCGCCGAGGTGCGCCGGTTCGGCCTCGACGAGGCGAAGGGCGAGAAGCTCCAGACGGGCGAGCCGGGCACGAACACGTACGACCAAGTCGCCTTCACGCCCGACGGCACCCGTGTCGTGGCGGCGAAGCGGCTCACCGACGTGAAGTTCGCCACGCTCGTGTGGGACCGGCGCACCGGCGCCGAGGTCTACCGGTTCCCGTCGAGCGGCGGCGCGTGCTTCGCCATCACCCCGCGCGGCGGGCTCATCGCCTGCGGCGGCTACCGGCACATCGGCGTGTACGACCTCGCCACCGGGAAGACGGTCCACGACATCCCCGGCGACGAGAAGCAGCTGCGGATCGAGTCGCTGACGTTCGCACCCGACGGCAGGACGATGTACTCGACCGGCCACCCGCCGACCCCGCAGCCCGACCCGAAGGTTCATCGGCTGACCATCATGCCGGACGTGGTGCGCTGCTGGGACGTGACGACCGGGTTCGAGCGGCCGTCGCCACTGAACGGACAGGTGGTGACCCGGCTCTGGCAGCACGTCGGCCTGTCGCCCGACGGGCGCACGCTCGTCCACCCGCACGGCCGCGGCGTCGTGTTGCGCGAGGTCGCCACGAACGGCGAGCGCGCCAAACTGACCAGCCACAAGGACGAGGCGTGCGACTTCGTGTACTCGCCCGACGGGCGCACGCTGGCGACCGGCAGCATGGACGGCACAGTCCGCCTCTGGGACGTTCCGAGCGGAAAGGAGCTCGCCAAGTTGGGCCAGGAAGCCGATCCGTTCAAGGGCGGGTGGATCCTGTCGGTCGCGTTCGCCCCCGACGGGCACACGCTCGTCGCCGGCGGGCTCGACAAGGTCGCCGGCGTGTGGGACGTGAGCGCGGTGACGGGGCGGAAGCACGGATCGGCCGCGCGCACGCCGGCGGACCTCGACGCCGACTGGGCCGCCCTCGCCGGCGACGCGGCCACCGGGTACGCCGCACTCGGCCGGTTCGTGGCGGCGCCGGACGCGAGCGTCCCGTTCCTGACGAAGTACTTGCAGGCCGCGTCGGCGACGGATCCCGCACCGGTTGAACGCCTCGTCGGCAAGTTGGGCGACGCCGATTTCACCGCGCGGGAGGCGGCGTCGAAGGAACTGACCGCGCTCGGCGACCGCGCCGAACCCGTCCTGCGGAAGGCGCTGGCCGGCACGCCGTCGGCGGAAGTGCGGCGCCGACTCGGGGTGCTGGTGAGCCGGCTGGTGGGTGCCGCGGCGTCGCCGGAAACGGCGCGGGAGATTCGGGCCGTCGAGGCGCTGGAACTGATCGGCACGCCGGAGGCGCGGCGGGCACTCGACCGCCTCGCCGCAGGGCCGGCAGGGCTGCGGCTGACGGACGAGGCGAAGGCATCGGCGGACCGGCTGGCGGGCCGGTCACGTGAGCGCTGAGATCACCTCGGCGACGGTCGCGTAGCGGACGCCGAGGCGCTCGCCCTCGGCCTTCGCCGCGGCCTGGAACAGCCCCGCCGCCGGTACGTCGATCCCGGCCGAGGCGTCCTCGACCAGCCACACGTCGAAGCCGTTCGCGCGCAGGTCGCGGGCGGCGTAGAAGCAGCAGATGTTGGTGGCGATCCCGCACACCACCACGGTGCCGACCCCACTCGCCCGCAGGAACGCGGCGAACCCGGGGTGCTGCGCCGTCACCGCGTAGGCCTCGAAGTCGCGGTCGTACCCCTTCCGCCAGACGGCGTGGAACCGGTGCGTGTCGAGCCCCGGGAGGAAGTCGGCGCCGGGCGTGCCCATGACGCAGTGCGGCGGGTACAGGTCGTCGGCCCGGCCGCGGAACGAGCGGTGGTCCGGCGGGTGCCAGTCCTGGGTGGCGTCGATCCGGGTGAACGGCAGTGCGAGGAGCTGATTCACCGCCGGCACGACGGCGGCGCCGCCCGGAACCGGGAGTTCGTCCGGGCACAGGTCGGTGAACCCGCGCTGGGCGTCCACGACGAGCAGCGACGCGGCGCGGTCGAGCGCGGGCATGACGGGAGTCCGGGCGGGTCAAGTGAGGCCGAGGCCGCGGCAAGTGTCTTCGTACCCGGCTTCGAGGTCGAGGGGAACCCAGCGCGTGTCGGTCAGCCAGAGCGGCAGCGACGGGAGCGGTTGGCCGATCCGAACCGGATACGACCAGGCGTCGAGTTTCGGCTTGCCCTTCACCGGCCGCCGGCGGAAGGCGGCGGCGTAGATTCCGGGCGGCTCGGTCCCGAGCGTCGGGTCCGACAGGCCGAGTTGGTCGAGGGTGTCGGCGTACAGGTTCGCCGACCGGTCGGTCACCACGTCCACCACGGCCACGCACACGCCCTGCCGGACGAGCGCCGCGCACTTCGCCGCGAATACCCGCCGCGCCTCCGGTCGGTCCTTGTTACCGGGGCTGACGATCTCGACCGCCGCGACCAGGGTTCGCCCGCGCGACTCGTCGTAGAGTTGCACCTCGTACTCGTACGGTTGGGACAGGTCGGCGTCGGCCGTCAGCGTCGGGTGCGGGGCAACGAGTGCGGCCGTCGCGACCCCACCGTCAGTCGTATCGGTCCGGCCGGTCATCTCGTCCCGCTCGAACCCGGCCACGTCGATCTCGAAGAGTGCCCCGAGGTGAACCCTGGGCTCGGCCCGGAACCCGGCCGGTAGGATGGCGTTCAGCCGCACGGTGAGCATCCCCGGCCAGAGGGCGTGAAAGCCCTCCCAACTCACCTGCGTCGACAGCGGCGGGTGGAAGTGGTCGCGGAGCGGCATGGCGAAGCCTCCTCACCGGAGTATACCAGCCTGCGACCCCGCCCCCTCACCCCGGCGCCGCATGACCCCCGCCGACGTTTCCGCGCTCCTCGTCGAGCAGTTCGCCGCCGTGCCCGGCGCCGCGGGCGGCGACCCGTTCGCCGTCGTCGGGCCGGACCGGCTCGTCGAGGTGTGCACGTTCCTCCGCGACGACCCGCGGCTGAAGTTCGAGCTGCTCAACGACCTCACCGTCGTCGACTACCTCGAAACCGACGCGAAGAAGGTGGCGAAGGCGGGATTCGAGCCGCACCTGGAGGTGGTGTACCGCGTCAGCAGCTTCTCGTTCCCCGGGCGGCGGTTCACGCTGAAGGTCACGCTGCCGCGGTGGAAGGACGGGGTGGCGGGGAGTCTGCCGGAGGTGCCGTCGGTGGCAGGGGTGTGGCGGACCGCCGACTGGCACGAGCGCGAGGCGTTCGACCTGTGCGGGGTGATGTTCACCGGCCACCCGGACCTGCGGCGCATCCTGCTCGCCGAGGACTGGGTCGGGCACCCGCTGCGGAAGGACTACGAGTACCCGCTGGAATACCACGGCATCCGCTGCCGGTAGGCGTGCGGGGTGTAGCGGTTGGCGCGGGGGTGGTCACGGGGGGCGGGGCGGGGCGGCCGGCGGGTGGGCTGGTGAGAGTGCGGACGCGGCCACTACGATTCAAAATCGGCCGTTCACCCCCGTCCCCGGAGCGCTGCCCCGTGACCCGCACCCTCCTCGCCGCCGCCGCACTGGCCGCGTCCGCCGCCGGCGCCGCCGCCCAACAGCCCGTCCCGCCGCCGCGCCCGGTCGCCCCGAAGACGGACACGCCGATACCGGCGCCGATGGCCCAGCCGAAGACCACACCGCCCGCGCCGCTGGCCGCACCGACCCCGGCGCCAGCCCCGGCGGCCCCGCCGGAGACACGAACGTTCGTCGAGTACCCGCCGGCGCACCTGCCGCCGCCCGGCCCCTACGGTTACGGGATGCTGCCGCCGCGCGTCCCGTTCGGCCCGAGCGTGTCGCCGCTGGAGTACCCGTACCCGGTGTACGCGATCCCGCCGGGCGCCCCGTACCCGCAGCACACGCCCCTCGGCGACCGGCAGTTCTCGTGGGGGTGGAAGAAGCGGCGCTGAGGCGGCGTGGCCGCCAATGTGGTGCGGCACCCCGTGCCGCCGGGCCGGAGCGCTTGCGACCGAAATCCGAGACGCCCGCGCCCCAGGCGGCGCGGGGTGTCGCACCACACTATCGGTCCAGGGCTGCGGCGACGGCCGCGGTCCACCGGGCGTAGCCGGCGGGGCTCATGTGGAGCCCGTCCTTCACGAACAACTCCGGGAGCGGCCGCCCGTCCGGCCCGAGCATCAGCGGCGCGACGTCGACGTAGCCGAGCTTCGGGTCGGCGTCGCACGCCGCCTTCACGAGCCCGTTCGCCTTCGCCTGCACGTCCTGCTTGTTCCACCGGGCGATGCTCGGCTTCACGGCAATGAAGTACACCTTGCAGTCCGGCACGTCCTTGCGGACGGCGGCGACGAACGCGCGGAAGTCGGCCGCCACCTGCGCCGGGGTGCGGCCGGACGCGATGTCGTTGTCGCCGGCGTAGAGGACGACGGCCTTCGGCCGGTGCGGGGTGATGAGCCGCGGGGCGGCGACGGTCGAGTCGCGGATCTCGGAGCCGCCGAAGCCGACGTTGACGTAGCCCTTGCCGGGGAACGACTCGTCGAGCTTCCACAGCCGGGTGCTGGAACTGCCCGCGAACACCACGCCGCCGGCCTTCGGCGGGGCGGCCGCGAGGTGCTTCCCGATGGCGGCGACTTCCTTCTCCCACCGTGCGGCGCGGGCGGTGCCGGGCTCGGCGGGACTGACACGCTCCGAGGGGGGAGGGAATGCGACGAAGCCCGGCCGCGGGGCCGGGCTTCGAGAGATGATACGGCCGGCGGGGCGCCGGCCCTACCGGTGCGGGCGTTACTTCTTGCCGCCCTGGAGGGCGACGACGAGCACCTGCACGGCGGCCTCGATCCCGTACCCGAGCGACAGCGGCACCGGGGTGAGGGTGTTCGCCTCGCGGATCGGGTGCTCGAGCTTCACCATGTCGGGCTCGACCATCAGGTTCTTGCCCTTGAGCGCCTTGCTGATGTCCGCCGGCCCGATCGAACCGTACAGGAGCAGGTGCGTCTCGACCTGCCCGTCGCGCTCGATCTGCGCCTCGTGGGCGTTGGCCTCCAGGGTGATCGCCGGGAGGCGGGTGAGCTGCTCGGCGAGCACCTTCAGGTCGGCGATGCGGGCCTCCTTGGCCTTCTGCACCTTGATCTTGTACGTCTCGAGCGTCCGCAGGTTCTCCTCGGTCGGGATGACCGCGTGGCCGTAGGGGAGGAGGAAGTTCCGGGCGTACCCGGGCTTCACCTCGACCACCTCGCCCTGCTTGCCGACGTGCGCCACGTCGTTGACCAGGACGATGAGGGTGCCGCCGTGCGGCCCCTTCTTCACCTGGTTCCGCTTGCGGACCTTCTTCTTCGGCTCCTTGAGCGCGGCCGGCTTGCCCTCGCCGGCCGGCTTCTTCGTGGCAGTCTTCGCCATGAGTATCACCCGTGTGTGGTGGTTCGTGTGTCGGGTTTGGTATTCTCGGACCGGCCGGCGGTTCCGCCCAGGGGAACCGCCACACCCGAATCACGAACCACCAAACACCGGTCAGAAGGGGATGTCTTCCTCACCCCCGCCGGAGTTGCCGCCGCCGGCACCACCCCGGTAGTCGTCGTCATCTCGGGGCGGCGGGCTCCCGCGGCCGCCGGACTGGGCCGGGCGGTTGCCGTACCCGCCACCACCGTTGCCGCCGCCGCTGTAGCCGCCGCGGCCGCCGGCCTGTGCCGGCCGACCGCCGCCCATCTCACCGCCGCCGCCCTCGCCGTCCCGACCGCCGCCGATGAACTCGAGGCTCTCGACGACGACCTTGTGCTTCGACCGCTTCCCGCCGCCGTTCTTGTCTTCCCACTGGTCGTACTGCAGGCGGCCCTCGATGAACAGCGAGTCGCCCTTCTTGCAGTACTGCTGGATCAGGTTGACCAGATCCCGCTTGGTGTCCGGCCGGCTGAACGCCTCGCAGTCGATGTACAGCGGGTTCGGGTCGTTCTCCCACTGGCCGGTCTGCGGGTTCTTCCGGCTCCGTCCGACGGCGAACCGGAACGGGATGACCCGCCCGCCGTTGGGCATCGTGCGGGGCTCGCCGGGGTTGTCCGTCAGCCGACCGATCAGCATCACCTTGTTCAGCGTCGCCATGCCGCGACCTCCGTTCGGACCCGCCCCCGTTAGGGAAACCGTTAAGCTAAAGGCTGAAGGTTCGGGGCGGTGTCCAGTTCAGAGGTTACGACATCGCGCAGGCGCCTCGCAAGGTACGTAGTCGGAACGACGGCAGGTTCCGGGTGGGGTTACTCCGGCTTCTCGGCGAACTCCGGCCGGCGGCCGCGCGGGCCGCGGGGGCCGTCGCCGGCGGGCGGGGCGCCCGCGGTGCCCGGCAGCGGCTCGGCGCCGAGGGCGCTCGGGTCGGTC
>JAFKFQ010000682.1 GCA_017308215.1 bacterium
CTGGCGGCTGCTGTCGCACCTGTCGCTCAACCACCTGTCCCTCGCCGATGGCGCTGAGGGGCTGCACGCGCTGCGGGAGATCCTGCGGCTGTACGACTTCTCCGACCCCGAGTCGGGGCAGCAGCTGGCCGAGGTCAACCGGCTGATCATCGAGGGCGTGGTCGGCCTGTCGAGCCGGCGCGCGGTCGGCCGGCTCGACGGCGGGGCGGCGAGCGGCTTCTGCAACGGCGTCGAGGTGACGGTCGAGCTGGACGAGGAGAAGTTCGTCGGCACCGGGGCGTTCCTGTTCGCCGGCGTGCTGGAGCGGTTCCTCGGGGGGTACGCGTCGCTCAACTCGTTCACTCAGTTGGTGGCCCGGTCCCGGCAGGGGGAGGGCGTGATGAAGCGGTGGCCGCCCCGGGCCGGCGACCGGACCCTGGTATAAACCCGGACCGAGTAGCGATGGCCGCACCGCCCGAACCGCCGGTCGCCGAACAGCTCTACGCCGAGCCGCACGGGTTCGACTTCTTCCAGGCCGTTCGGCTGCTCCGGGAGCTGGCCGGGGACGCCGCCGGGTCGGTCCCGGCCGACGCCGCCGTCCGGTTCGCTGCGCACCAGTCGCTGTCCTTCCCGCCCAGCGCGGTCGCCGGCCTGAACCCCGCTGCGGCCGGCCACCCGCCGCTGATGACCGTCGCGTTCCTCGGGCTGACCGGCGCGGGCGGGGTGCTGCCGCGACATTACACCGAGTTGCTGCTGCGGGTCGACCGGGACGTGAAGGGGCCGGAGAAGCACGCCCTGCGCGACTGGCTGGACGTGTTCAACCACCGGGCCGCGGCCCTGTTCTACGCCGCCTGGGAGAAGTACCGCTTCCCCCTCCCATTCGCCCGCGGCGAGGCCGACCGGGCGGACCCCGACCCGTTCACCCTGGGGCTTCTGAGCCTGATCGGACTCGGCACCGGGGGGCTGCGGAACCGCCTCGCCGTCCGGCCAGCGGAGCCCGGGCCGCCGGCCGACGCTCCGGACCCGGACGCCCCCGCCCGGGCGGACGACCTCGGCCTGCTCCGATTCGCCGGCATCCTCGCCCAGCGGCACCGCGACGCGTGGGGGCTTGAGGCCGTGCTCGGCGGGTACTTCGATGTGCCGGTCCGGGTCGAGCAGTTCCAGGGGCGGTGGCTGCTGCTCGACGAGCCGAGCCAGACCCGGCTCGGGGCCGACGACGGCAACTGCACCCTCGGCACCGACGCGGTGGCCGGCGACCGGGTGTGGGACGTGCAGGGGAAGTTCCGCGTCCGACTCGGGCCGCTCCGGTACGGCGGCTTCCTGTCGTTCCTCCCCGACGCGGCCGCCGGGTGGACCGCGTTCGCATTGTTGGTCAAGATGACCCGGCTCTACGCCGGCCCGGAGTTCGATTTCGACGTACAACTGGTGCTGACCGCGGAGCACGCCCCGCCGTGCGTCCTCGACGACCACGCCGCCGGCCCCCGCCTCGGTTGGAACTGCTGGCTCCTGTCCGCCCCGCTCGACCGTGAAGCCGACGACGCCGTGTTCGAGGCCGGCGACGGCTAGCGCCCCGCACCCCCGGAGGTCTCCCGTGCCCACGACCAACCTGAAGGCCCTCGTCGGGAAGCTGAACACCCCGTGCCGCCGCGCGCTCGAGGCGGCCGCCGGGCTGTGTGTCTCCCGGACCAATTACAACGTCGAGCTCGAGCACTGGCTCCTGAAGTTGGCCGAGTCGACCGACGGCGACCTGCCGCGGGTGTTCAAGCACTACGGCGTCGACCCCTCCCGCGCCGCCCGGGAACTGACCAAGAGCCTGGACGGACTGAAGACCGGCAACGCCCGCGGCCCGGAGCTCTCCGCCGAGGTCGTGGACCTGATGCACGAGGCATGGGCCGTCGCGTCGCTCGACTACGGGGCGGCGCGCGTCCGGTCCGGCTACCTGCTGGCCGCGCTGCTCGCCGACCGCACCCTCGGCGCCCGCGCCCGGGCGGCGTCGCCCGAACTGGCCAAGATCCCGGCCGACCAACTGGCCCGGGACGTGAAGGCGGTGGTGGGCGGCACGGCCGAGGACGCCCCGGAGCCGGGCGAGGCCGCGCCCGGCGAGGCCGCCCGCCCGCCGGCGGACTCGAAGACCCCGTCGCTCGACCAGTTCACCTACGACCTGACGGCCCAGGCCCGGGCCGGCAAGTTGGACGCGGTGATCGGCCGCGACGGCGAGATCGCCCAGATGATCGACATCCTCACCCGCCGCCGGCAGAACAACCCGATCCTCACCGGCGAGGCCGGGGTCGGGAAGACGGCCGTGGTCGAGGGGTTTGCGCTGAAGGTCGTCGCCGGCGACGTGCCGCCGCCCTTGCGCGGGGTGTCCGTGCGCGTGCTCGACCTGGCGTTGCTCCAGGCCGGGGCC
This sequence comes from bacterium, assembly GCA_017308215.1. Classification (GTDB taxonomy): domain Bacteria; phylum Planctomycetota; class Planctomycetia; order Gemmatales; family Gemmataceae; genus Urbifossiella. Next base: position 2,387 of record JAFKFQ010000682.1, read on the forward strand.
GGGGTGAAGGGTGAATTCGAGAACCGGCTCAAGGGCGTCATCCAGGAGGTGAAGGCGTCCCCGGTACCGGTGATCCTGTTCATCGACGAGGCCCACACCCTGATCGGCGCCGGCGGGTCGGCCGGGCAGGGGGACGCGGCCAACCTCCTCAAGCCGGCGCTGGCCCGGGGCGAGCTGCGGACGGTCGCGGCCACGACCCGGATGGAGTACAAGAAGTACTTCGAGGGCGACCCGGCCCTGAAGCGCCGGTTCCAGGAGGTCAAGGTCGACGAGCCGACCGTGGACCTCGGCGTCCGCATGATGCGCGGCATCGCCGGGATGCTGGAGAAGCACCACGCGGTCCGCATCCTCGACGAGGCGGTGGCCGAGGCGGTCCGGTTGTCGCACCGGTACATCACCGACCGCCAGCTCCCGGACAAGAGCGTCAGCCTGCTCGACACCGCCTGCGCGAAGGTGGCGCTGAGTCAGTCGGCCACGCCGGCCCAGTTGCTGGCCTGCCGCCGCGAGGTGGAGCACGCCGAGGCCGAGATCCGGGCGCTGGAGCGCGAGCAGATCGCCGGCGGGGCGCACGACGCCCGGTTGGCCGAGCTCCGCGAGGCGAAGACCGCCGCCGAGGCCCGCGAGAAGGAGCTGGAGACACGGCTGGCGGGCGAGCGCGCCCTGGCCGGCGAGGTGCGGGCGCTCCGCGAGAAGCTCGAAGCCCACGCCGCCGGGGCCGAAGGGGCCGGGCTGTCGGCGGGCGACCTGGAGGCGGCCCGGAACGACTACACGGCCAAGGCCGCGGCGCTGGCCGAGCTCCAGGGCGAGCACCCGCTGGTCCAGCCGGTGGTGACCGCCCAGGCCGTCGCCGAGGTGGTCGCCGGGTGGACCGGCATCCCGGTCGGCAAGATGGTCCGCAACGAGATCGACGCGGTCCTCAAGCTGACGGACCGGCTCGCCGAACGCGTGGTCGGCCAGCCGCACGCCCTGGAGGCGCTGGCGCAGCGGATCCAGACGTCGCGCGCCGGGCTGGCCGACCCGCGGCGGCCGCTCGGCGTGTTCCTGCTCGTCGGCCCGAGTGGCGTGGGGAAGACGGAGACGGCCATCACCCTGGCCGAGACCCTCTACGGCGGCGACCGCAACCTCATCACCATCAACATGAGCGAGTACAAGGAGGATCACAAGATCTCGCGACTGACCGGCTCCGCCCCCGGGTACGTGGGCTACGGCGAGGGCGGGGTGCTGACCGAGGCCGTCCGCCGCAAGCCGTACTCGGTCGTACTCCTGGACGAGGTCGAGAAGGCGAACGAGTCGGTGCAGGAGATCTTCTACCAGGTGTTCGACAAGGGGATGCTCCAGGACGACAAGGGGAACGAGATCAACTTCAAGAACACGATCATCCTGTTGACCTCGAACGCGGGGACCGACACGATCATGAAGGTGTGCGCCGACCCGGACACGCGGCCGGACGCGGACGGGCTGGCGGCGGCCCTGCGCCCGGACCTGCTCAAGGCGTTCAAGCCGGCGCTGCTCGGGCGAATGACGGTCGTGCCGTATTTCCCGCTCGGGGACGAGGTGCTCCGGAACATCATCCGGCTGCAGCTCAAGCGGATCGCCGACCGGGTCCGACTGAACCACCGGGCCGAATTCGCATACGACGAGGCACTGGTCGACACGGTCATCGGGCGGTGCAAGGAAGTCGAGAGCGGCGCCCGCAACGTCGACCACATCCTCACGGGGACGCTCCTGCCGGAGCTGTCGCGGGAGTTCCTGGGGCGGATGGCCGAGGGCCGGCCGGTGACCCGGGCGCGCGTCGGCGTGACCGACGGGGGCCGGTTCACCTACGAGGTCAGTTGACCCGCGGTGGCGCGTGAACGTACCCCCCTACGGGCGGCCGCGCCCGGGCCGCGAGTACCGGTGGCGTGATGGTCCGTGACGCGAACGAGGCCGCCGGGTGGCGGGGCGGCGCGGCCGCCCGCCCCGCCACCCGGTACGAGTGGAAGCCCGGCGCCGGCCCGGGGCGACCGGCCGCCCGCGCGGCCCGGCTCGCGCTGCTCGCCGCCGCGCTCGCATGCGCGGCCGCGTTCGTCTACCTGCTGTTCCTCCTCGCCCGTCCCCCCCGACCGTACTTCGTTCTCGTCGCCGCCGACCCGGCCGCCGACGCCCTTCACCTCGACGCCCCGCTCGACCTGCTCGGCTGGCGGAGCGCGACCCACTTCCGGGACGCCGCCAAGACCCGCTGGGGGGCGGCTACCACCCTGGCCCCGCTCCCCGACGGGGACGACCCCGAGACCCTCGCCGAGTGGCTCGCCCAGTTCCGCCCCGACCGGTCGATCCGCCGGTACGGCCCCGTGGTGATGTATTTCGGCGTCCACGCCGGGGTGGCCCGCGCGGGCGGCCCGGCCCCCGAGCCGGTGCTGTTCGCCGGCCGCGGGAAGCCGGTCCGCCTCC
>JAFKFQ010000683.1 GCA_017308215.1 bacterium
CTGCGGCACGCGGAGAACCTCCGGGGCTCGCGCCCCGGCCTAACGGAGGAATCACACCATCCCGCCGTTCGCGCGGACGACCTGGCCGTTCACCCAGCCGCCGTCCGGGCCGAGCAGGAACGACACCACCCGGGCGATGTCGTCCGGCTCGCCGAGCCGCTCGAACGGGTTCAGCTTCGCCAGCCGGTCGATTTGTTCGGGCGTCTTCCCCTCGAAGAACAATTCGGTGCCGACCGGGCCGGGCGCCACCGCGTTCACCGTGATGGCGCGGCCGCGCAGCTCCTTCGCCAGGATCGCCGTGTACGCCTCCACCGCCGCCTTCGACGCACAGTACGTCGCGTACCCCGGCAGGCGGAGCGGCGTCGAACTCGTCGAGAAGTTGACGATCCGCCCGCCCGATTGGAGCCGCTTCGCCGCCTCGCGGAGCGTCAGGAACACGCCGCGGACGTTCGTGGCGAAGGTGCGATCGAACGCGGCGTCGTCCGTCTCGGCGACCGGCTTGGTGATCATCACGCCGGCGTTGTTCACGAGCGCGTCGATGCGGCCGAAGGCACGCTCCGTTTCGTCGAACAAGCGGACCACGTCGTCCGCCTTCGCCACATCCGCGCCGACCGCGACGGCCCGCCCGCCGGCGGCGGTGATGTGCGCGACGACCTCCTCGGCGGCGGCGCGGTTGCCGGCGTAGTTGACGGTGACGGCGAACCCGTCCGCCGCCAGCCGCACCGCGACCGCCTGTCCGATCCCGCGCGACGACCCGGTCACGATCGCGGCGCGCGGCGTGGGCTGACTCATGGTGGAATTTCCTGTCGTGTTCGGGTGTCCGGTGGGGCCGGCGTCCCGCCGGCCTTGCAGCGGCCGACGGGACGCCGGCCCCACCGGTGAAGGAGCCATCACCCCTTCAGCGACGCCATGTCGATCACGAACCGGTACTTCACGTCGCCCTTCAGGAGGCGGTCGTAGGCCTCGTTGATCTTCTGGATCGGGATGACCTCCACGTCGCTGCCGATCCCGCGCTCGGCACAGAAATCGAGCATCTCCTGCGTCTCGGCGATGCCGCCGATCCCCGACCCGGCGAAGCTGCGGCGCGGCAGGAGCAGGTTGAACGCCGCCACCGGCAGCGGCTTCTCCGGCGCGCCCACCAGGCAGAGCGTGCCGTCGAGCTTCAGCAGCGACAGGTACGCGTTGATGTCGTGCTCGGCCGAGACCGCGTCGAGGACGAAGTCGAAGCTCCCGGCGTGCGCCTTCATCGCGGCGGCGTCCTTCGACACCACCACCTCGTGCGCCCCGAGCCGCTTGCCGTCCTCGACCTTCGACGGCGACGTGGTGAACAGCACGACGTGCGCGCCGAACGCCCGGGCGAACTTCACCCCCATGTGTCCGAGCCCCCCCAGGCCGACGATGCCGATCTTCTGCCCCGGCCCGACCTTCCAGTGCCGCAGCGGCGAGTACGTGGTGATCCCGGCGCACAGCAGCGGCGCCGTGGCGGCGAGGTTCGCCTCCTCGGACACCCGGAGGACGAACGCCTCGTCCACCACGATCGCGTCCGAGTACCCGCCGTAGGTCACACCGCCGGAGTGCTTGTCCGGGGCGTTGTAGGTGAAGGTGGGGAAGTGGGTGCAGTACTGCTCCAGCCCCTTCGCGCAGCTCGGGCAGGTGCGGCACGAGTCGACCATGCACCCGACCGCGGCGAGGTCGCCGGCCTTGAACTTCTTGACGTCCTTGCCGACCTTCGTCACCCGGCCGACGATCTCGTGGCCGGGCACGCACGGGTACGCGGTCGGCGCGAAGTCGTGCCACTCGTCGCGGGCCTGGTGCAGGTCGGAGTGGCAGACGCCGCAGTACAGAATCTCGATCTGCACGTCGGTCGGGAGCGGGTCGCGGCGGGTGATGCCGTGCGGGGTGAGCGGGGTCTTGGCGGACTGCGCGGCGTAGGCCTTCGTGGTCATCGCGAGAATTCCCTCGGGGTTAAGACGATCAGACGTCTGAAAATTTCGCCCCACCCGCCGGCGGTGGGGTTCGGCGGACGCCCACCGGGCGGGGTTATCGGTTGACCATCCGTTGTGCGGCCTCGGAATACCTGGCCCCGTGCGTCTCGCTCGCGGCCGTGTCGAGCTCACGGACGTCGCCTGCGGTTAGCGCGACGGCCGCTGCCCCGAGATTCTCCTCCAGGCGGTGGAGCTTGGTCGTGCCGGGGATCGGCACGATCCACGGCTTCTGGGCGAGCAACCAGGCGAGCGCCACCTGGGCGGGTGTCGCCGATTTCTGCTCCGCGGTGCGGGTGAGCAGGTCCACCACCGCCTGGTTGGCCTTCCGGTTCTCGGGAGAGAACCGGGGCACGGTGTTGCGGTAGTCGGCGCCGTCGAAGGTCGTCGTCTCGTCGATCTTCCCCGTCAAGAAGCCTCTGCCGAGCGGGCTGAACGGCACGAACCCGATCCCAAGTTCTTCGAGGGTCGGCAGGATCTCGGCTTCCGGCTCCCGCCACCAGAGCGAGTACTCGCTCTGGAGCGCGGCCACGGGGTGGACGGCGTGCGCCTGCCGGATCACTTGAACCCCCGCCTCGGACAGGCCGAAGTGCTTGACCTTACCCTCGCGGACCAACTCCCCCACCGTCCCGGCCACGTCCTCGATCGGCACGGCCGGGTCGACCCGGTGCTGGTAGAGCAGGTCGATGCGGTCGGTGCGCAGCCGCTTCAGGGACGCCTCGACCACCTCCCGGATGTGCGCCGGGCGGCTGTCCAGCCCGGCCTGCTTCCCGTTCTCGATCTTGAACCCGAACTTGGTGGCGATCACCACCCGGTCGCGGACCGGCGCGAGCGCCTCGCCGACCAGCTCCTCGTTGGCGAACGGCCCGTAGACCTCGGCCGTGTCGAAGAAGGTGACCCCGCGGTCGACGGCCGCCCGGATCACCCGGAGCCCGTGCTCCTTGTCCACGGGCGGGCCGTAGCCGGAACTCAAGCCCATGCAGCCCAAGCCGAGGGCCGACACCGTCAACCCGCTCCGTCCCAATGTCCGTTCGGTCATGATTCGTCCTCCGTTCGGTCACTCGGACCGGTCGATCGTTTTCAACCCGAGCGGGTGATACCGACTGCCCGCAGCGGCCCCGCTCGGGAACACGGCCTCGATCCGCGCCAGGTCGTCCGCGGTCAACTGGACGCCGGCGGCTCCGAGGTTTTCATCCAGGTATTTCGCCCGCTTCGTGCCGGGGATGGGCACGATGTCGTCGCCCTTCGCCAGCACCCAGGCGAGGGCGAGCTGGCCCGGGGTGCAACCCTTCGCGGCCGCGAGCTCCTCGACCTTCGTCACCAGGTCGAGGTTCTTCTGGAAGTTCTCCCCCTGGAACCGCGGGCTGTTGCGGCGGTAGTCGTCGGCGGGCAAGTCCTTGAACTGCTTGAACTGCCCGGTCAGGAACCCGCGGCCGAGTGGGCTGTAGGCGACGAACCCGATCCCCAACTCGCGGACCGTCGGCAGGATCTCGGCCTCGACCTCCCGGCTCCAGAGCGAGTACTCCGTCTGGAGGGCGGCGATCGGGTGAACCTTCGCCGCCCGGCGGATGGTCGCCGGCGCCGCTTCGGAAAGGCCGAGGTGGCGGACCTTCCCGGCCCGCACAAGCTCGGCCATCGCCCCCACCGTGTCCTCGATCGGCACGGCCGGGTCCACCCGGTGTTGGTAGTACAGGTCGATGTGGTCCACCCCGAGCCGCCGCAGGCTGGCGTCGCAGCACGCCTTCACGTAGGCCGGGTCGCCGCGGACGCCCAGGAACTCGCCCGCCGGGCCGCGCACGTTCCCGAACTTGGTGGCGATCACCACCGCGTCGCGGCGGCCGGCGACGGCCCGTCCCACCAGCTCCTCGTTCCGCCCGACGCCGTACATGTCGGCGGTGTCGAGGAAGTTGCCGCCGGCGTCGAGGTAGCGGTGGATCACCCGGACCGACTCGGCGTCGTCCGCTGCGGCCGGGTCGTAGAACTCGCTCATCCCCATGCACCCGAGGCCGATCCCGGTCACCCGGAGTCCGCCCCGGCCGAGGGTTCGTGTCGCCAGCATGTCCCCTCCCGCGGTGTCGGCCGGGCGGTCGGGCATCGGCCCCGCGCCCGCCGAGAAGATGGTAGGCCCGCGCCACTCCCCCGCGGTAACCTGATCGTCGCGGTGGCTTGCCTAATCCTCCGGCGGGCGGCGACGCGCGGCGTAGACTGTGGGTACACACGCGGAGGACGCCCGTGGGCGCGACGAGGCTCGGCGAGCTGGCGGCGATGATCGAGCGGTTCACCGGTGCCGACGGCGCCCATGCGACCGACGTGCCGGAACTGACGCTGTACCGGCTCTCGGCGGCGACGGAGCCGGTCGCGCTCGTGTACGAGCCGTCGCTGTGCGTGATCGCGCAGGGGAGTAAGGACGTGCGCCTCGCCGACGAGGTGTACCACTACGACCCCGCGCACTTCCTCCTCGTGTCGGTGGACTTGCCCGTCGCCGGGTGCGTGGTCGAGGCCACCGCCGCCGAGCCGTACCTCGGGCTGCGGGTGTCGCTCGACCCGGCGACGGTCGCGGAGCTGCTCGCCGACGGCGCCGCGGCCGACGCGCCGCCCGGCCCGCCGGCGCGCGGCCTCGCCGTGACGCCCGCCGACCCGCCACTTCTCGACGCGGTGGCCCGGCTGGTGGCACTGCTCGACTGCCCGCGCGACGCGGCGGCGCTGGCGCCGCTGGTGCTCCGCGAGATCACGTACCGACTGCTCACCGGCCCGCAGGGGTTGCGGCTGCTCCAGATCGCGGCGAGCGGCGGCCCGGCGCGGCGGGTGGCGCGGGCGGTGCGGTGGCTGA
>JAFKFQ010000269.1:0-45855 GCA_017308215.1 bacterium
GGCTGCGGGCCGACGTGTACGCCGGGAGTGCGTCCTTCGCCAGCCCCAGCGCCTCCCGGGCCACGGCCCGTGGCGACTTGGTCATCGGGGTTGGGGTCTTCATGCAACATTGGAGGCCGTTGCCTGCCTGAAGGATTCAACAGAGCAAGTGCAAGTCTGTCCCCTCAGACTCGGACGGCCGTACCACTCGGCGTGCGAACCCGGCCATACCCCGCCACCTGACGGAGCAGCGGCGATTTGTCCGGTTACTAATTGCGGTATGCCCTTGGGGCGATCACAGCCATGACGTCCGGACCACGCAAGACTGTGCTCGCGTTGTCCTGCCAGCTGCGGTCCGACATGTGTCCGACAGGTCTGAGCAATTTCGAGGGACACCGGCCCATGAGCTCGTCGCTCGCGACTAAACCTGGCTCATTGATCGTGCCCTGTCCGTTAGCCACTACCGCGGTTCAGATAGTGATTCGCTCAACCTCGTCGAGCGACACCTTGTCGTCCCGCCGGTCGTACAGCTTGGTTGTCCGGGCCGACTCGTGGTTGGCGAGTTGCTGGGCCTTCTCCAGTGAACCCCCGTTCGTCAGGTAGTTGGTGATCGCCGTCGCCCGGAACGTGTGGCACCCGATGTCCGTCGCGATCCCGGCGTCCCTTTGCCGCCGTCTTACCATCCGGTATGCGTCGCGCCGTGTCAGCGGGTTGCCGGTCAGTCGACCGGTCTTCCCGGCGGCCGTTCGGAAGAGCGGCCCTTTCCGGTCGCCGGCGATCCCGGCAGCCTCGACGTAGGCGTCGACGTACTCTTCGAGCTTGTGGTGGCATGGCACCTCGTGCAGCTTTCCACCCTTCTCGTGGAGCCGGACCCACCACCGCTGGCCCTGCGGGTAGTAGTCGTAAGCGTCCGGTCTGGGTACGCCTTGCGGGACAATGTACGATCAGGCTTTTCTCACTCGTGAGGAGGCCAGATCCGTGCCCAACTCTCGTCGCCGCCACGCCGACCGTGAAGAGTTCTGGCGAGACACGATCACCGCCTGGAAGGAGTCCGGTCAGTCCGTCCGGGCGTTCTGCGCCGCCCGCAGGGTCGCCGAGGCCACCTTCTTCGCGCGGCGGCGCGAACTCACCAACCGAGGCCTTTCCCCGCGACCGGTCGCGACACACGGCCCGAGTACGTCGTTCGCCGCCGTCCGGGTGATCCCCGACCCGACGATCGAGATCATCCTCCCCGGCGGGCTGCTCGTCCGCGTTCCCGTCGCGGCCGACCCGACCGCTGTGTCCCACCTCGTCGCCGCGCTCGGAGGCCGGCCGTGTTGACCCTCGGGCTCACCGGCCGCATCTGGATCTGCGTCGAGCCCCAGGACGGGCGGAAGAGTTTCGACGGTTTGGCCGGGGTGGTGACCTCGCACCTGTCCCGCGATCCCCTGAACGGCGACCTGTATGTGTTCCGCAACAAGCGCGGGGATCGGCTGAAGATCCTGGCCTGGCAGGGGGACGGGTTCGCGCTCTACCTCCGCCGGCTGGAGAAGGGGACGTTCGCCTTCCCGACCGCCGCCACCGCCGAGGTCAGCATCACCGCGACCGAGCTGGCCATGATCCTCGGCGGGATCGACCTCGGCTCGGCGAACCATCGGCCGCGATACTAACGCTCGGCCCCGGGGTGAACTCCACGGGATTCCGACCCGATCGGGGAACTCCTGTACCGGGTCGCGCGTACCATGGGTATGGGGCCATCACCTGTCCCGGATGACGACCTCGCCGCCCTCCGGGCCGAGGCCGCGCACCAGCGGCGGGTGAACCGGGAGTTGCTCGCCACGGTGGCCGAACTGCGGATGACCATCGAGAAGCAGCAGGCCCACATCGAGCGGCTCGTCCGGATGACCTTCGGCCGGCGCTCCGAGCGGGTCACCGGCCCGACCCTGTTCGGCGACATCTCCGACCCCGACCCTCCTCTCGCGCCGGAACCACCCGTCACACTCGACCCGCCGTCCGAATCCGCGCCCGCGAAGCGACGGGGACACGGCCGTCGGCCCCGGCCAGCGGACCTGCCGAGGGAGCGGGTGGAGATCGACCTGACGGAGACCGAGAAGGCCTGCCCGTGTTGCCAGGCCACGCGGGTCCGGATCGGAACCTCGGTGTCCGAGCGGCTCGACTACCGACCGGCCTCCCTGTTCATCCGCCAGGTTGTGCGGCCGAGTTACGCCTGCCGCGTCTGTGAGCGCGCCGGTGACGACGCCCAAGTCATCCAACCCCCGCTCCCACCCGAGCCGATGCCGCGCGGGACCGCGGCGGCCGGGTTGCTCGCCCACATCATCGTGTCGAAGTACATCGATCACCTGCCGCTGTACCGCCAAGAGTCCATACTCGGCCGCCTCGGGTGGGAGGTGACCCGGTCCACCCTGTGCGACCAAATCATCGCCTGCGCCGGATTGCTTGAGCCGCTGTACGGGCTGATGTGCGACCGCGTCCGCCTCTCGGCCGCGCTTCACGCCGACGACACCTCGATAATCCTCCTGACCCCGCGGCGCACCGCCCACGCATGGGTGTACGTCGGGGACGCAGCGAACCCGTACACCGTGTTCGACCTGTCCGTCGGCCGGTCCGGGGACGCCGCGGCCGCGTTCCTCAAGGGGTACAAGGGGTTCGTCCACGCCGATGGGTACACGGGATACAACCCGGTGTACGCGGGCGGGGCCACGCATGCCGGGTGCATGATGCACGTTCGCCGGTACTTCTTCGACGCCAGACTCAACGACCCTGAGCGGGCGCACGAGGCCCTGGCCCGCATCCGCGCCCTCTACGCGGTCGAGCAGGAGGCAAAGCAGAAGGGGCTAACCGGCTCGACCCTTGCCGCGTACCGGCAACAGCACGCCGGCCCGGTACTGACGGCGTTCGCCGGCTGGCTGGCCGAGCACCGCCCGCGCGTGTTGCCGAAGTCCGCGATCGGCGAGGCGTTCACCTACGCCACGAACCAGTGGCCTACCCTCGGCGTGTACCTGACCGACGGGCGAGTGACGATCGACAACGTGGCGGCCGAGCAAGCCATCCGACCCCTGGCCGTTGGTCGGCGGAACTGGTTACACCTGGGTGGGGACGGCGGGTTGAAGCCCACCGCCGTGCTGCTCAGCATCTGCGCCTCGATCAAGCGCCAGGGCATCAACCCGTGGGTCTACTTGAAGCACGTCCTGACGGAACTCCCGACCCGGCCGCCGAGCGCCGACCTGACCGACCTGCTCCCGGACGAGTGGCTCCGAACGCGGGTAGGATTGGCTCGGGCCGTGGGTTGACCCGACGAGTGCGGTTACGGGGCGGTGGTCCCGCTCTCGGGCGCGGCGGAGCAGCCCGCGAAGGGCAGCAAGGTCGTCATCGGGCGACCGGCACCGGGAAGAACCCGGCCGAGCCGCTGCCGGGGCTGGTGCGGACCGCGACGCTCCTGAACCTGGCGGGGCGAGCGGGCTGAAGGCCTCGGACCTCGAAGTCGTGGTCGTGCTGCACGGGGACGCGACGATCGCGGCGCTGGACGACGCGGCGTACAAGGAGGCGACCGGCCGGGACCACCCGCACGCGGACGTGATGCGGAAGCTGAAGGCCGCCGGGGTGCGGTTCCTCGTCTGCGGCCAGGCGTTCACGCGGCGAGGGTACGACCTGCGCCGGGTGCGGGGCGAGGCGACGGTCGCGGCCTCGGCGGTGACGGCGGTCATCAACCTCCAGGCCCGCGGGTTCGCTTACGTCCCGGCCCCGTAGCCCGGAGCGCCGCGAGCCGTGCCCTCGGCATCCCCGTCGCCTCGATTCGTGAGGAGATCGGCATCGACGGATGCGACCCTTGAACATGCCCACCCCGGTCCGCCCCGAGCCGGTCGTCATTTCCCGCCTCGCCTCGGCCACGCTGGCGATAGCGGCGCTCCAGGCCGCCTGCCTGGCCGTGGGTGCTACCGCCGCCCGTGGCTGAATTGAACCTGACCGTCGATGGGGGCGTGCGACACGGGGTGGGGTTGGCTCCGCTCGCAAAGCTAATCCGCCCAGCGTGGCTGACCAACGTCGCCAGTGGGCGCGGTGCGCCTGTTGAGCCATTTTCGACGTATCTAGGGCTATAAAACGTCTGGGGCGGTCGTTTCGGGGACTGTTCGACCGGAGCCGGGGCATCATTCGGACACGAAACTTGTTGCGGGCGACCAGGCGCCGGGTTAATCTGTGACCTCAATGCCGATTCGTGTTCCCAGGGCCATTTGGCTGGGAAAGATCGGCTGAGAGGTCTCCCGTGAGTCAGCAAACCTTATCCGTAAAATTGCTCTTTCCAACAGAGGAAGCGTGTCGAGCCTGCTTGCCGGGTGTGAACGTCGCGGCCAAATTTCAAGTGCCGATCGCGGACGGCGTCACGCTCCAAGGGAAGCCGGCGATCCAGGCCGCGGGGTTGGCCGCGACCGAACTCCTGATCCAAGCCGCCATCACCATCTCAACGAGTGTGACCGTTAAGGTGCTCGGCGAGATGCTGTCGAACTGGCTCAACAAATCGACACAGACGCCCAAGATCAGCATCGGCAGCATCGTCGTGGCGAGCGGGGATCCGGCGGACATCCAAAAGGCCATTACCGCCGCGCTACAGCCGCCGGCCGCGAGCGAAGGGACCCCAAAAACCTAGCAATGGACATTCGGGACTTACAACTGTCGCGGCTGTCCCTCCGGTCGCTCGCCGCCTTCGCGGCCCGGTGCGCGGAGCGAATGGCCCCGCTCCATTCGTTCGCGACCGGGGCCGAGTTCTTGCGGAACAGCACCGGCACGGTCTGGGACTTCGCCGAAGGGCGGGATCTCGATTCGATCACCACATCTGTACACGCAGGGGGCCTCGGGACGCACGTCTTGGGACTGGTCCAACACTTCGCGGGAACGATCCTAACGCCAGAGCAAATCGGGATCGGCAAGGGCCTCCCGGCGGAGATCGCGGACGTCTTCGGTCTCGCGGGGGAGATGCTCCGGGTCCGCGCGTTCGATCTCATCGAACACCTGTCCCGCCACAAGTTCGACGCGCGGAAATCGTGTTCCGGGTGGGACGGCGTGGCGATCGCTGCCGAGACCATATCCAAAGCGATGTACTCGGTCGCGTATGCCGCCGAAGCGGTCGGCTTACCGGCCGATCAAAGGAGCAACTCGGCGACCTGGGCCTACGTGCGCGCGCGAGAGGCGGCGGAGATCAGCGTTCTTGTTGGGGGCGCGACCGCGTACATGGCCGCGGCCAACGACATCGAGGTTCTGGCGGTCCGGTTCCCGTCGGCGTGGGGCGATGTCGGGGGAGCGGTCGCGCGGCACGAACTTCCCCCGCTGTGGCCCGAGGGGCCGCCCGAAAACTTCCCGCCCCCCGGGGAGCGGCGCGACGCGCTGGGCACCTACCTCGATTTTCGAGAGATGCAGCGGGGCGAGGCGACGCCGTTCACGGACCAATTCGAGGAGCGGCTGTTTGAATCGACGGCTCTGTTTGAAGTGCGAATGGCCTTTTTTCTGAGCCTCATACTCTCCAAGGAGTTCAAGACGGCCGTTTGGCGGCCGACGTACCACGTCATCCCCGTGCCCGAGTTCGACGTTAAGGTTCTGTTTCCCGAAGGGAACGCGCACGTCTTCGTGACCAGTGGCGCCGTCGCGTTCTTTGAATTCGTTGCTCACTCCATCGCGTTCGAGCACCTAGTCGGCGGCGCGGCTGAAAACTCCGAGGTGATGAAGGCGTCGGTCTTCGGCGCCGGCATGCTGCAACCCGCGCTCGTGCCGGGGCCAACAAAAACGCGGATCTTGAGAGAGGCTTTTGACCGCAAGACATTCCCTTCGATCGAGGACTTCATCGAGCACGCGACGCGCGAGTCGGGCGGGCGGACCGACGGGTCGTTCTTTTGCGCCAACACGCTTTACAATTGCGTGCGGAACAGTATCGCGGCGGACTTCTTGCTCGAGCCGGTGGACCTGTTACCGATGGACGCACACGCGCGAACGGTCCCAGGCGTCCGGAGCAACATCGTATACCTCTATCTCGTTGCGTTCACCGTGCTCCACGAGTGCGCGCACCTCCAAAACAAACCGACAGACGAGTTGTACGCGGCGCGGGCCAAACTCCCGAAGTTGACCTGGTCGGAGTTCGCGGCCGACGCGCTCGCGTTCGCGCTCGTGGATCCGTTACACCATTCCGGGTTGCTGGCGGGGGCGAGAACGTTCTTCTCGTTCGTTCAGAAGACGGGGGCGGGATACCCCGATCCGCTCGTGCGGGTGTCTGTGCTCCGGTCCCTCTCCGCACGGTTCGCGCAGCACGGTCCCCCCTCGTCGCCCGAGGCGCTGCGCGAGGTGCTGTTAGAAACGATCGGCGCCCTGGAACCGGGGCGCGACCTCGGGTTCGTGGGGTCGTACCGGGACCAATTCGGGACCGGCCAGACGATGTTCGGGGTCGAAGCCAGCCCAGGGGAAAAGGTTGCGGTTTGCCTTGCCGCTCACAAGTGGCTGCAGAGGGTACTCGTCCGATTGGAGTCCGAGAGCGAGTACGTTACCGACGTCCCACCGGCCCGAACCCCCGCCCCGGACCGCGGCGTCCAATTGAACGAATCGACGCCGCCCCGGTTCGACCCTGACACGCCGGCGTGGGAACCGGCCCGCGGCGTCCAATTGAACGAATCGACGCGGCCCCGGTTCGGACGGGCGTTTCAGTGCCTGGAAGACAAGTCGGGGGCCAGTGACGCCGAGGCCGCTCAGCTCCTCCTGCCACTCGCCGAAAGCGGGTTCGCGCCGGCCCAGGATCTTCTCGGCGACATCCTGTGGTCGCATAAGGGGCGGGGCAAAGTCCCTTACGATGATGCGGCGGCCGAAAAATGGTACAGGCGGGCGGCCGCCAGTGGGTTGTCCTACTCCCAAGTTTCGCTGGGCGGCCTGCTCCTTCGGAAAGGAACGGAGGAGGCGCGGAACGAGGCGCTGGTCCTGTTAAAGGCCGCCGAGAAGCAGGGGAACCCAGGGGCAAAGCGCATTCTCGAAGCGGTCGTTCAACAGGATCGACTGGAGGTAGGTTCACTGCCTCGGCGGGGCCAGTCTGGTCCGAGTTTACCAGCTCAGCACGGCGCGTCCGGCGGTTGTGCATTTAGCGTGATTCTGCTTGTGGTACTTGCCACGTCAGCGTTCTTGGTACTCGTTGGCCCGTTGTGAGCGCAATCAAATCGGTTTACTCACTACGGCACCGCATTCGACCACGACACTATAAACCGGTTCCCGGATAGGTTGAGGCTCGCGAGTTGTGTAAATTGGGTGATCGACTTTCGGCAACGCATTCACTGCGATGAAGTTCCCGAAGAGGGCCGACGACGGCTGATTCGGTTTCTGCACGTCCCGCTCGACGAGTTCAGCCTGATGGCTGTCCGCCAGTGCGCGGCGTCCGGTCAGTTCGGCCCGCCGATCACCATCCCATCTAATCCGTCGATGGGCTGGATGGCATCTGCCGAACAATATGCGCAGATCGAAAGCCTGATAAGGCAGATCACCGGCGCAGCCGGTGTGCCACCGATCTGTCTCGACCTGCTCGCATGGGATCACGCCCACGATTAAGGGGGCAGAACCTTGCGAGAAACCCGCCGCCGGATGGATAAACTGACGGCTCGACGCGGCACGCGTGCGCCGCGGCGTCACTTGCGGTCGTCGCCTAAACCCGTGCCCCGCGTGGGTATGGCCGACCCGAGGTCGATCCCGCCGAGGATCATGGCCAACTCCGTCGCGGTGATGCTGACCTCGGCGGTGGCGGCGGTCGGGAACCGGATCGTCCCCTTCTCCAGCCGCCGGAGGTACAGGGCGACCGGACGCTTACTAGTAGTCCTGCACCTGCATCCCCACGACCGCCCCCACCCGGGCGAACGAATAGATCATGACGGCGATGACGGCCCGGTCCCGCAGGCCGACGACGGTCGTGGTGTCGATGCCGGCGAGGAGCGCCCGGGCCTCGTCTTCGTCGAGCACGGGTGTCTTGCCCTTCTTCGCGGAGTAGCTCGGGCCGCCGGACGGCGGCGGCCGGGTTCATCTCCACGACCCGGCCGACGACGAGGTAATCGAACAGCATTCTGACGGCCGCGAGGTGCTGTTTGACGGTCGGGGCCGACCGCCCGCGGGAGAGGACTTCGACGTAGGCCGCGACGTGGACCGGCCGGACCGCTTCCAGGCGGAGGCCCCGGGACTCCCTCCGCCCACCGGAAGAAGGCCCGCACCGCACAGAGGTACGCCATCCGGGTGTTCTCGTTGCGGATGGCGGCGGTGAAGAACTCGACGAACTTCTCCCCGGCCCGGGCCCCGGCCCGGAGGATGACCGCCGGCCGCCCGGCGGCTTCCTCGCCCCGGGCCACCTCCCTCGACTTCTCCAGGACCGGCAACCCTCTGCTCACGACTCGTCCTCCCCGGCCTTGTGCCCGGCCACCCAGAGCAGGACATCTTCGCGGGTGAGTTCCCACCGGTCGCCGTCGAGTCGAGCGATGACCTGGAACTTGAACCGCTGGTAAAGTTCCCGGGCGCGAGGGACGCCGAGTGAGTCGACGAGAATCGCCAGGGCGAGCTGGGCGGGTCCGGAGCCGCCGTACCCCCACTCGAAGCCCGACGGGGAGTGCGACCGGATTTGCGTCTGTAAGGGGAGTGGTCGGACGCGACCGGCATCGTCCTCCCGGGCGACGGTCGCGCCGCCCGCGGTCCTCACCCCGATGTATTTCGCGGCTGGCCGGTCGGTCAGGCTCGCGCCGTCTCCGTTTGGGGTGTGCTGTTGGTCAAACTCTGGTTTCATGTACATCCGTTCAGTAACGGTTCAAACGGCGTTCGGCCGGTAACGCCTTCAGGACCTCCCCGTCCGGGTCTTTCGGCCGCGGCGAGTTGAATAAGTCGTCGGTCAGGAGGTGCGTGGCCGGCCGCGCGAGCCCCGTGGCGACGAGCACCTCAAGAACAACGTTCGGGTCTTCGGCGGGCGAAATCGGGTCGATGCGGGCGACCGGCTTGCCACGGTCGGTGACGATGACGGTGTTCCCGCCCTTGACCGCGGCCAGGCACCGTGAGATGTGGGCCTTGGCCCCGCCGCTGGCGGAGGCTTCGCTTTCCAGCCTGGGTGGGCCCACCGCTGTCGCCAAGTCGTCAACGGAACTCGGCTGGTCTTCGACGCTCCGTTCCCTGTCGCGGAGGTCTCGGTGGACAAAACAACGCTTCCCGTTAGTGATTCAGGGCAGGGTATCGAAGCCACCTGCCGTTCGTTTCTCCCGCTCGATGAGGATGACCGCGGGCTTCGATCGGGCAGGTTGCAGTTTTCGGTAGCGGTCGGCCGCGTCATCAGTCAAACTGTCCGTTCTCGTCTCGGACGAATGCCCACTCACCCTGCTCGCACGCATCGCGGGTTGGGACTTCGCCGGACTGACGCGAGATTGCGCCGTTTGAGAGTTGGTTCTGGTGGGAGGCAACCGTGGTTCGCATCCACGAGCCCGGCTCAGAGTACGTGCTGAACTTCTGCACGAAACACCTCGGTCGGTCGGGCGATCCGCCGCCGCCCGATGACGAGAATGCGACCGCGACCTTCCGTGGGCAGATCGCGGAAGCCTGGCGATTCCCGATAATCGGCTTGGTGCGCGAGAAGGACGTCGGACCCAAAGCCGATGACCTCAACTTGGTCACATTCGTCTACAAGTCTCGGTCGGGGGACCAGAGTCCTGTCAGCGTCCTTGGTACGTTTGCCTCGCTGTGCGAGCCACTTCCGCTCAAGCCGGTTTTATTCGAGGGCGAAGACACGGGATACCGGTCCGTCTCGGTGACCGTTCCGAAGGGCGAGCTCCACACCTACAAGTTCCTCGTCCAGGGGAACTACTACCCGGACCCGATCAACCCGCAGCGCGTGCGATTCGGGAACGGCCGGGTGTGGTCCAGGTTCTTCACCGACGAATACCTCCAACCCCTCATCCTGGAACTGTGGGAACTCCGCTTGCTGTACCGGCTGGTCGAGCAGATCCTGCCCTTCCGAACCGCCGAGGCCGAGAACTTCCTGCAGCGTCACTACTTCAGCCTGGACAAGGGCCAGAAGGTGACGCAGATGGCGAAGGCGTTTCGGCTGGATGACTCGGTCGGCGAGGTGAACGCCATCGACAAGTTGTTGGCCCGGGAGGAGGCGCACCGGCTGGTAGATTACCGGGTGTGCCTCAAGCAGATCGACCGCGCCCTCCGGGCGCTCAACCCGTACACGGACCCCTACCTGATACCGGCCGAACAGTACATCGAGCTGTACAACTCGATGGCGGCCAGCCGTCCCGGTGACGGGTCGGTCCCTGGATGGGACTACGCGGCTTACGACAATCCGGCCTTCTTCATTTACCTCCTCCGCCGTCACGCCGTCAGCACCGCCTTCTCTCACCCGAAGTACGCGGGCAACGTGGGGGCAGCGGGCTGGGCCTACCTATCCGAACGCTACGCCGACAAGGCCGGTGCCACCCTCTTCGACTGGGAACCCGCTCTGGAGAAACCTCTGGGGACGAGCGAGTACTACCGGTGATCGGACCACTCAATAAGGGGGCTAGGCCGTGATCGACAAGTTCGACGTCGTCATCATCGGGAGTGGGGCCGGCGGGGCGCCCATCGCGCGGCAGTTGGTCGAGAAGGGAAAGTCCGTCCTCGTACTCGAGAAGGGACCGCTCCTCCGCCCGTCCTACCAGGTGCCGGGTGAGCGAAGCGACTTCCGCAGGGACGAGGTGTACGCGTCCGGCACCGAGAAGATCCTCCGCGTCCCGGGTGTGGCGAATGTCGGCGAGTCGTACTACAGCAGCCACGCCGAGCCCGACATCAATGACGAGCCCCACGTCTACCGGGGCGTCAAGAAACTACCCGACGGCAGCGAGGTGCCGGCGGACTACGCCACCATCGAGGGGTACACGGCGCAGCTCGTCGGCGGCGGGACGCAACTCTACGGCGGCGTCTCGCTCCGGTTCACCCCAACGGATCTGCGGCTGAAGTCGTTCAATGCCGGTCGCCGCACCCCGCTTCAGGACGACCCGAATGGCGATGCTCTCGCCGGTGTTCGCGACTGGCCGGTGACGTATGACGAGCTCGAACCGTACTACGCCCTCGCCGAAGAGCTGGTCGGCATCAACGGGCAAACCAAGAACCAGGTAAAGCCGTTCCGAACCGGTCCGGGTGGGACGCCCGGACCTGGACCTAGTGACTACTGCTACCAGCGTCCACTGGACCCGAACCCGATCAGCGCGTTCGCACACGCGGGGATGGTGGCACTTGGTCAACGTCTCCCGGGCAACATCGAGCCGTACCGCCCCCCGCTCGCCGTGATCACCGAGGACCACGCGCCGAGCGGGCGCCGGCTCCCCCGCGCCAAGAACGGACAGCCCGACCGGGAAGCCGCGAAGACCAGTTACGTCAACCGGTACGGGGACCCGCTCGGCCTCAAGTCGAACACCTGGGTGTCGCTGCTGAGCCCCCTCGAGGGGAATCCCAACTTCACCCTCCGGCCGAACTGCGTGGTCACTCACCTGACCTCGACCGAGGGGCGGGTGAGTCGCGTCCACTACTTCGATCCGGGCGGCGTCAGGCGGACAGTCGAGGGCAAGCTTGTCGTGGTCGCCTGCTCCGCGGTCGAGTCGGTCCGGCTGTTGATGCTGTCAGGCCAAGAGGATCCGGCGTTCGCGACGCGGATAAACTCGAGCGGGCTTCTCGGCCGCTACTTCCTGACGCACTGCTTTGGCGGAGCCCGGGCGCTCGTCCCCGGGCGGTACGACAAGTCGAAGGCGCTGGACGCCGACTGGGCGACGGACTGCTGCGGGACAGACGAGTTTCTGGAGGCGAACGGCCTGTGGGCCGGCGCCGCGATCTACAACAACACGTCTGACCAGGCACTTCCGCTTTCCTTGTTCCGGACCCACGGGAGTACCGACCTCGACACCCTATGGAAGGGTTTCATGTACAAGCCGCAAATGCGAGCGAACGGGTTCATCAACTTCCTGGACTACGAATTTGGCCGGGGCCTATCCGTCAGTTTCATGGCGAACCAAGTGCCGCAGCGTGACAACCGCGTCGAGCTCCATCCCACGGTCAAGGACAAGTGGGGACGGCCCGTGGCTTATGTCTTGAAGACCTGGCACCCGCACGATGTGTATCTCATGAAGCTCATGGCCGATCAGTGCGCGGAGATACTTCGGCTGGGTGTGGCGAGTTCACACCCAACTTATGACATTGCCAGCGACTACGATCTTAACCGGAAGTACGATCGTAATAACGAGTATGGTGGGTCACTGGGTTCTGGCGGTGTCTACCAGGCCGAGAATGCTCTCGCCCGGATGGCCAACCACATCCTCGGCGGGGCCCGGTTCGGGACCGACCCGACCGACTCCGTGCTCGACCCGAATTGCCGCGCCTGGGAGTTCGACAACCTGTACGTGACCGACGGATCATTCATGCCCACGTCGGGCGGTGCGAATCCGACCCTCACCATCCAGGCGAACGCCCTGCGGGTCGCCGCCCACCTGCTCAAGAGGCTTTAGACCATGGACCCGCGACTCAAAGCGATCGAAGAAGACAGGGTGGTGAAGGCACCGACACGGCCGACTGTCGGGCCGGGAGGAGTCGAGTTCGAGGCCACGTTCAACGAGAACTTCACGGCCCCGTGGAACAAGGTCTTCAAGATCGTCTTTTTCCCCGACCGGATCTACCACGCCCAGTACCTGAATGCGACCCGCAGCCCCCGGTATCGGTACAACGTGCTCGAGGTCCGCGGGCGGGCCGACTTCATCGTCATGAAGGCGGAGGTGTACCTAGACGGCAAGTTCCTCTGCAACGCCCTCCGGCTCGAGTACCGAGCCGGGCGGTTGGCAGAACAGGTCCGGGAGCGGGGCCGGTTCCTGCGCGGGGAGGTGCTCGCCTGGGTCGAGCTGAGGCACAAGGACGCCGCTGAGAAGGACCCGCGTCTGATGCGCTACCTGAAGATGTTCTACGACGTCTACGTTGATGCGTATCAGGTCGAGATATGGGAAACCCTGGAGGCACCGCCGACCGGCTCTCACTCCTACAAGGTGCTCGACCAGATGGGGCTTCACAAGCCGATCACCGTCGTCCCCGGCTTCCGCGATGCACTCCGCAACATTCGGGACCTTGAAGAGGTCCGCATGGCGTTCCGGGAGACCGACTTGGACCGCCCGTTCAACTACCCGATTCGCAACCGGGACAGGGACGACAACACCGTCGGCTGGGACAACGACTACACCCGCAGCCACCAAGAACCGAACCAGCCTGCCCCGAACTCGCCCGGCAACACGATCGACGACCGGAACTACTTCGTGAACTTCCGGCGGGGCTGGGTGCTGGACGCGCGGCAGGTCCAGCCGGTCCTGTACCAGAACGCGATGATGGAGCCGGCGAGCGCCGACTTCTACCGTGGGCCGCCGCCGGCCGACCCGGGGCCGGACCGTAAGATGGACGGGTCAAAGAACGTCATGGGAATGCGGTGGATTATCCAGCGGGAGCTCGGCGGGACGATCGTATACTTCCACGAGGTGGAGCTCCCGCCCGGTGCCGTCGAGGGAACCCACCAGCACATCGGGTCCGAGGAGTTGTATTACTTCATCGAGGGCGAGGGAGTCGCCTACGTCGGAGATGGGGACGATCCGGCGGTTGACGCGAAGTACCCACTCGTCGGAAAGGACGAGAAGGATCCCATCTCCGGACACGTCAGACGAGTTCAGGTCGATCCCGAGATCTACGGCCTTGGCCCCAAGCCGTGCCGTGAGGTTCCGGTCCGCCCCGGCATCACCATTTTCACCAAGAGCGGCGGCATCCACGGGGTGCGGAACCCGAAGGGGAACTCGAAACCCCTCAAGTTCGTCGCTTTCGGATACCACTCCTCATGACGTCCGAGGGCCCGACGGATGCTGAAACTGATCACCTCCGACACCGTGCTGCGAGTGCCGCCCGAGTCGCCACCGGACTACAACAGCAACAACCCCTTGATGAAGCTCCTCGCTATGGGCGAAGGCCAGCGGCTGGCCGCGGAGCGCCACTTCTACTTGACCGACCACCTGCAGTGTCTGGTCCCGTTCAGCCACCTCGACATGGCCGGGCCGCAGGGGAGCGACACGGACGTGCTCGACCCAACCCAGCAGGACAGCAAGACCGACTTCCAGAAGCAGAACGTTCGTGACTTCGTGATCACCGACACCTACCTCATGCGTGGCTGGGTGACGACTCGTGCGTGGAAGGATCTGGAAGCCTGGGAGCCGATCCCCGAGAAGACCGTGCCATTCCTCAAGCTGTCGTACCGGGCGGGGCCAGATTCCAAACTGGCCGAAGCTGCGGGGGGCCTCCCTGGGAAGACGATCCGCCTCTGGCTGAAGGTGAACGGGCGGGATGCCGGGGATCTGATCCCGGTCCCGTATAACCAGTGGACGCACCGCTACGAAATCGAGCTGTGGGGTGACCACGGCGCCGACCTGGCGCAGGTGTTCAAGGACGGCGACGAGCGCGGCCAGAACTCCCTCGCCTCGGGCGAGCTGATCACCCGACCGGACCTCATCCGGGGATCCCTTTCGGACTTTGACCGGGAGGGAAAGGATGACGTGGACGTCCGCGCGGTCTCCCCGGACTGCGCAATGCACCCACTCAACCCCCTCCACGTCGAGGTCGCCTGGGCCGACGAGTCGGGCACGAAATGGGACTCGCAGGACGGGGCGAACTACCACTACGAGTTCAACATGGTGGTTCGGGGGTGGGACGCATACCTGAAAGCCGGGGTCAGCGCGAACCCGCACGGCGGGGTTGGCTTCCTCCACTACCGGAACCTGCTGTCCAACTACTTCGGCTACGCCGGCAGCCGGGAGCTGGGGCGTGTGGTCGAGCCGTGGCAATTCGACGCGGCCGGGCGGAAGGACTCCGGGGAGCGGTGGGAGAACTTCTTCGCGGTCGATTACGTTGATCTGCACATTCTGAAAAACAACTGCGGCATCGGACTTCACCGGCACCGGGACAATCAGGAGTTGTTCTTCCTGCTCGATGGCCAGGCGGTCATGGTCACCGGGGACTGGTGCAAGACCCCGCAGCGGGAGCGTTGTTTCGAGGTCCGGACGCTCCAAGCCGGGCACTTCTCGCTGTTGAAGCCGGGCGGGCTACACGCGCTGATGAACGCGACCGACGCGGACATCTTCTTGCTCATGTTCGGCGGGTACGACTAGCAGCACCCAGCGGCGAGTCAGTGACGTGGCGGCCTTGTCCGCACCGGGAGACGACTTCTGAGGAGCTTCGCATGGCCGGCGAGACTGCCCCGATGGGGGCGAATCTGACCGCAAGCGGGGCAACGTTCCGGCTGTGGGCCCCGGCCGCACGTTCGGTGAGCGTCCGCGGCGACTTCAATGCGTGGGCCGACGTGCCACTGGAGCGGGACGCGAACGGGTACTGGTTCGCCCACGTCCCCGGGGTCAGAGAGGGGCACCAGTACAAGTACTTCGTCCGTGGGGTCGGGTCGGACGGGTTCAAGCGCGACCCGTGCGGCCGGGCGAGGACGTGGGACCCACCGACCCCGCCACCGCCGGCCTGCTTCGTGACGAACCCGCCGACGTTCCCATGGCACGACGCCGGGTTCCGCCCGCCGGCGTTTAACGACCTCATTCTCTACCAACTCCACATCGGGGCCTTCTTCGCGGCCGACGCCGCCGGTCACGACGTCAGAACCCGGCAGACCGGCCGATATCTCGACCTGTTGTACAAACTCGAGTATCTCGCCGAGTTGGGGGTGACCGCCGTCCAGCTCCTCCCAGTGCAGGAGTTCGAGACGATGCGGTCCCTCGGGTACAACGGCGTCGATTTCTTCTCGCCCGAAGTGGATTACACCATCCGACCGACCGACCCGGATTTCCGGCGGTACTTCGATAAGGCGAATGAACTGCTCGGTAAGAAGGGGCTGCCGCCCTACGGGCCGAACGAGTTGAATTGCCAGACGAAGCAGCTGATGGCACTGATCGACCTGTGCCACGTGTACGGGATCGCAGTAATCTTCGACCTCGTCTACAACCATGCTGGCGGAGATTTCGGCCAGGAGAGTATGTACTTCCTGGACCTGCAGCCGACCGGGGATAACAACCGGAGCCTGTACTTCACCGACCAAGGGTGGGCCGGGGGCTTGGTGTTCGCGTACTGGAAGCGGGAGGTCCGGCAATTCCTGATCGACAACGCGGCGTTCTTCTTCAACGAGTACCACGTCGATGGGTTCCGCTTCGACGAGGTCACCGTGATCGACCGAAACGGCGGGTGGGAGTTCCTTCAGAACCTGACCGACACGCTCCGCCACCGCAAGCCTGAGGCCCCGCTCATCGCCGAGTACTGGGCCGACCAGTCCGCGGTCCTCCGACCGAGAGGCGAGGCGGGGGCCGGGTTCGACGCCGTGGTGGATTCCGGCCTCCGTCAGGCCGTCCGCGGTGCCCTCGCGCATGCCGCGGCGGGCGGTGCGGCGCGGGTGAACTTGGACCCGGTGGCGCAGGCGCTCTACCCGAAGCACGGCGGCGGGTGGAGGTCGGTGCACCACCTAGAGAACCACGACGTGGTCCGGGTTAACAACGACTCGGACAGGCAGCCCCGCGTCCCGGCACTCGCCGACGGGTCGAACCCGCGGTCGTGGTACGCCCGCAGCCGCTCCCGCTGGGCGACCGGCCTGCTACTCACCGCGCCCGGCATCCCGATGCTGTTCATGGGGCAGGAGTTTCTCGAGGACAAGTACTGGAGCGACAGCACGGACTACTACAAGGAGAACCTGATCTGGTGGAACGGGCTCGATTCCGACCGAGCGATGCAAGACCACCTGCGGTTCACCCGGGAGTTGATCGACCTGAGGAAACGCCTTCCCGCCCTCCGAGCCGATCCACTGAACGTCTTCCATGTCCACAACGACAACCGGGTCATCGCCTTCCACCGTTGGACCGCGGGCGGCGCGTCCGACGTCGTCGTGGTCGCAAGCCTCCGGGAAGAGACGTGGTGGGGCTACGACCTCGGTTTCCCACGGGGCGGGGAGTGGCGAGAAGCGTTTAACAGCGACGTGTACGACAACTGGTCGAACCCGTGGGCGGCCGGCAACGGGGGCCGGTTGCGGGCGAGCGGGCCGCCGATGCACGGGATGCCGACTTCGGCACGGGTCGTGACCCCCGCGAACGGCGTGGTAGTATTCGCCGTCGGCCTAGGCTAAGAGCGCCCTCCTGTCCTCAGTCGCACCCGCGGAATGCCCAGCGATGAGCGAGCAAACCACTTTTGTCAAAGCTTTTGTTGAGGAGATCACTCCGTTCTTGCGGGACAAGGACAGCCGCGTCGCCGCGCTGCAGGCCGCCTTTCCGGATAACGAGCATCTGAAAGGGCTAGAGTGCGAGGGGAGCTCGACGGACAGTTTGCCGATACTCCTTAGAACCCTCGATGAATACGGCCGACTGAAAGACGGCCATCTCGCACTTATCGTCTTTATCGACGCCGTGAAACAATTGCGATGCGGCGTGGATGTTGAGGCCCAGCTGACTGCGTTACAGGAGGCGTACAGCAAGGACTACGAGGCGGCCTTGGCTGCCAGAGTTGAGCGGCGACTGAAACAGACGCTGGTTCGGACTATCACATCGCGGAGCTCCCTTGTTGTCATTGCCGTCGGGTTCGCCCTCGGCATCGTACTCACGCTCCTCGTCGCGTTCGCGCCTTCCCTGTACCGGGCCGCATTTCCGCCACGCTACGAGGTCCAGTATTCTTCGCTCAGCTCTCAGCTCTCGGCCGCGATCAAGGATCCGGACGAGTCGAACGCCGGAGTCACGGTCGAGGACACGGAACTCACCGTGGACATGAGGCCCGAGGTCCAGGTCCCCATCGAGCAGCGGGACATCCGGATCAACCCGAGCACGCACTCGTATGCCATCCGGGCGGTCCGCCACGAGGATTCGACGAAGGTATTCGTTTTGGCGTTCGCCTCGCAGCGCCAGAACATGGACGTCGTCTGCCTGAACCACCAGTACGAGGTGCGGCGGTCCCGCTCGGCCCACATCGCGGGGAAGGGGTACGAGAACGTCTGGCACCTGCTCGTGGACATTTCCGATCGGTCGCTCAACATCCCGTTCGAGATTCAGGTGAGGACCGTGCGCTGGAACGCCTACCAGGCGGACAACGAGAACTACGTGGGGAAGATCGTCTCCAGCAGCGAGAAGCAGTTTACGGTCAGAGTGCTCATCCCCGACGGGCGGGTCTTGCAGGACAAGCCGGAGCTCCAACAGCACCCGAAATCCCCTTCCCCCCCGATCGAGGGGTTCAACGGCAGTGGCGAACTCAGTCTGTCCGGCGATCGAAAGGCCTTCGAGTGGAAAGTCGTGCAGCCCAGGCAAGGGTTCGTCTACCGGGCTAAAATCTTCTGGGAAGCCGCTCCTCAGCCGCCAATGCCGGTAAGCCCTCAGCGGTGGAAGATCGCCGGCGGCAAGTTCGAGCCGGCGGGTTGACGCCGCGCGAGATCTGAGTAGTGGGCCCGCCCGGCCCGCGGCCGGACAATGTCCAGGTCGGAAGTATCCGAGGCAGGTGTCGCCATGGCAGAGATGCAACCACTCGTCGAGATCGATCTCGACGTCAATGAAGACTTTCTCGAGCGCGCGACTGGGAGCCCCCTCGCCGACGAGGAGATCCGTCTCTGGGGTCGCGAAAACAGGCTTGCCCTTTGGCGCGGGGATGTCATTCGTACCCAGTACGATCTTGGCAGGCGGGTGGTCTTCGACATTCCACTCCGATGCATCGCCCACCCGCACCCGGAGTGTCGGTTCCGGTACGTCCGGCTGATAGCGGACTTCGGGACGGGACCGGATGGGGAGCGGCAGGAGGCGACAATCGAGGATCTGAGCCCACGCCAGGTCCTCGGCGAGGACCCGGTCAAAATCGTGACCAAGCGGGCCGGCGAGCTGTCGTTCGAACTGGAGGAGCTCAAACTTGGGCCGACGATCTCCGCCGAGCAGGAGCGAGAGTATGTGGTGTACTTCCCTGAAATCAGGGGGGCCGGGGTCGGGTTCGCCGCGGCGACGTGGGATTTTTCGACGGTTCCTGTCGCCCCACTACACGTCGATCGTGACCTGCGCGTACTGGTATCGTTCCCGGCCGGGCTGTCTGAGGTCCAAGGTCGATTCCGGATCGAGGCGAAGGTGGAGCGGCAGGGGCTTTCCGCCCTGATCCCGCTGGTCGGGAGCCGGAGTGCTCGCATCCATGTAGCTGACACAATCGGTTAGCCCATTGGGTAAAGTGATGCAATCCGCGCTGCTGCGGGTACGCCGATTGTGATGATCAGCTTGCCGGGTGGGGACCGTGAGTCTGGAGGAGCTAAATGAGCGTCAGGCTTAACAAAGCAGACCAGGATCAAATTATAGCGGTTGTCTCAAAGCTGCCGCAGTTCAGGAACGTGCGCGACAGGCAGCGGTTCATCGATTCGACACTCGGCGGGACCCCTGCGTCCGAGAAGATTCTGGGCATGCTCGATCTCGACGGGGAGCCGGTCTTGGTAGCGGTGGAGGTCGTTACCAAGCTCTCCCAGTTCGGCCAGGTTGAGTACGGGAGGGAGGCCCTTGGGGTTTTCCTGAACGGCGTAATCGATGCTATCGGGAGTGAACAGGCTGATAGACTCCGCGAATTGTTCAGCCGCTATGCCCTCGGCGGCTCGACACCCCCACAGCCACCCGTCGGTCCCTGGCCCAAAGAGCTCACGAACTTCACCCAGGAAAAGGTGATAGGCGAGAACACGATGTTCCCGGTCCACGTACTGCAGCGGGCAATCGAATCCGCCCGCTCGGTGGTTCACCTCACCGTTGCCTCTGCTCGTCCCCCGTTTCTCTGGTCTGGCACAGGGTTTCTGGTTGCCAACGACCTCGTGATGACGAACCACCATAACGTCAGTTCCAAGGAGGAAGCAGCTCGAACGACTGTAACTTTCAACTATCAGCTCGGCGTCGACGGGAAGCCATGTCCGACGACCGAGCAAACGTTGGCCGAGGGCTCTCTGCTGTGTGCCAACCAAGATCTTGACTACGCGATTCTTCGATTGCCGGTTCCGGCCGATGTACCGGCGCTGGCGCTCGGGAGGATCGCACCACCCAACGGCGACCCGGTCACCATCATTCAGCATCCTGGCGGCCACCTCAAACAGATTTCACTAAGGAACAACGCCGTCCAGTTCTCGGACTCGCGGCGCATTCTCTACACCACGAGCACCGAGCGGGGCGCGTCGGGCGCGCCCCTGCTGGCACACACCACGTTTGAAGTTGTCGGACTGCACCACGGTGGCGGGGAGCTCGCGGATCCGACCAGTGGGAACCCCAGCTATCGAAATGAAGCGATCGCGATGGCCGCGATCCTCGGCGATCTGAAGAGCCGGTGTGCAGCAATCTATGAGAGGCTGACCGGCGTGGCCAAACCCGTCGCGTAGCAGATATCGCCCCCGCAGGTGTGGAGGTCATGACTGGCCACCCTCACCGCAGCCAGGAGCAATCACGTGAACGGTCGGCACCCGGGCCTGGTCACCGAGGTGATTAACGCGGTCAAGCCTCTGCTGACACAGGAGAGGCGGCGGGGGCTGCTGCAGGGGGCGTTCGCCGGCGAGGCCGGCGAGCGTGTGCTTGACCTGATCGACTTCACGGGCGCGAACGACACGTTCGCCCCCACCCTCGTCCGCCAGCTCCTGCTGTTCGGCGAGGTCGAGCCGGGCCAGCCGGCGCTCGTCGCCCTCCTGCAGTCCCTCGCCGCGGGCCTCGGACTCGACCGGCGGGCCCACTTCAATGACCTGACCGAGCGGCTGAGTGATTACCTGCCGCGGGATCCGGAGAGACTCCGCGAGCTCGTTGATGAGCTGCAGATCAGGGTAACAGCTCCTACGACTGCCCAAGCGACGGGGAGTGGAACGGAGCTGCCGGTACGAATCGAGCCCGTATCCGGCGTGATCTGGTTCGGACGCCAAAGGGGAGAGGAGAAAGACCTTAAGGGCGGCCGGTTCGGGGGGGCGTTGACCGTCCGCGCCAGCGTGTCAAGCACAAGCACCGGCGTCCGGGTGGCCGCGATCGAACTGGATTGCATCAACGAGCAGGGAGTGTATGCCGCACCCCTCAAACAGACGACTGAACTCGTCACCGACACCTCCGGAAAGGTTACCACCCAGCCGCTTGCCACCCTCGACGGGCAGTTCGTGCAGGAGATATATTTATCGCCTGGGAGTTCGCGGGTGCTCGGGGCGATAGCCGAATTCGCGGCGCGGACCACTCGGTATCCTTACGAGTGGGACTACGGCTTCCTCCGTTTACGCGGATTCGGCCCCGACCGGGGGGTGTTGTTGGATGTGACGTACCGGTACAAGGGGGCACGATCGATCGAGCGGTCGGCACCTCCCGACGTCCCCTTCTTCAGCAACGGTCAACTTCAACTGCTCCTCGACCTCGGCTACATGAACACTCGCGAGGTAGACGCCCTAAAATCGATTCCACCCGATGAACGGATGCTACTCCTTTGGGACGCGAGTTACGAGTGCTGGCGGGACCCCGGTGCTCGGAAGGTAGTGGATGAGGCATGGTCTCGCTTGCACCCGAAGACGGAAGGCACGTACCTGAAAACTCGAGGGCCGATCTTCCCTCCACCCTACCCCTCCGGGCTCGGCCCGCAGAGACAGGCCCTTTTCGAACTGCAGGATGGCCAGCACGATGTCGTTCTGCCTTCCCGCCCCGTACGACCTGACTGTGTCTGGGTCGTCGTCCGCGGCATCTACCTCGATGACTGCAGGGCGGAGGACAGGCGGGTGCATTTGTCACTCACTGGCACCGGTTTTGACGTGCAGGTGGTCTACATCGAAGCCACCGATGCGCCCGACCGCCGTCCGGGATTGACCCAGGAGTGACGCCGTGGGGGATCCGGATAGCGTCCTCGCCGAGATCATTGACGCGGTCAAGCCGCTCCTCGGGCAGGATCGCCGGCGGGGGCTGCTCTTGGCAGCCTTCGCCGGCGAGGGCGGGAAGGCGGTACTCGACCGGATCGACTTCACGGGCGCGAACGACACCTTCGCCCCCGCCTTGGTCCACGAGCTCCTGCGGTTCGGCGAGGTCGAGCCCGGCCGGCCGGCGCTCGTCGCCCTCCTGCAGTCCCTCGCCGCAGGCCTCGGGGTCGACCAGCGGGACCGGTTCGACAAACTAGTAGCGCAGCTGAGCCAGTTTCCACGGCAGTCCTCCGTACCCTTACCGCCCGCACTTGTCGCTTACCACGCAAGGGTGGAAGATGCGGTGAACCGACAGGACTCCCCCTGCCCGGTGCCCTCAGCGCGGTTCGGTCTGAAGATCAGCTGCGAAGACGGCGTAACCATCGAGATCGGACAAATTTGGGATCGGGTACGGGCCGAGGGCGAACGGCGGACGGTTCTTTGGGGTGGAGCCGGGGCTGGGAAGAGCACCGTCGTGGGGGCGGTAGTCCGCCAATGCCTTCGGCAGGACTCTTCCCACGCGCCAGTCCTGATTGACTTCAAAAGGTGGAAGAGAGAGAGCTCCGACCAGCTCATCAAATTCGAATCGGAACTTGACCCGATCAAGCGGCTCCGGTGGCAGGTCGACCTGATCCTCCGCGCTGGCGTACCCTCTCTCACCGTCGATCAGGTGGAGGACCTCGAGAAGGTACGCGGTGTCCTTATCGTCGCGGACGCTCTGAACGAAGTTGACCGCCAAGAGACCAGGACACGGATCCTCGACATCTTGGACGAGTTCCGACGGAGGGCCCCCTCTCGCTATCTCATCGTGACTGACCGGACCGAACACAAAGAACTGGCGGATGGGTGGGGACGCCTTCAGATCTTGCCCCTCGACGAAGGCGAACGACGCCAGCAACTCGATGCGAAGTTCCGAGAGAGACACCCGGATGGGGTGTACGACACCTTAACGGACGGCGACAAGGAACTGCTTGCGAGTCCGTTCTTCCTGCAACTCGCCATCCGCAGCGAACACCCCCAGCTCGGTTCGCGTGCGGCCGCGCTCAACGACTACTTCACTCGACCGCTGAAGGTCACCCCCGGAGAACTCGAAAAGCTGGCGGAAGCGGCCTACGCGGCCTACGCGACGGAACGGTCGCCGTCGTTCGACTCCAATTCGTTTGAGGCCACCATCGGTGCTGACCTGTTCACCAGGCTTCTGCACGAAGGCGTGGTACAACGAGTCGATACCACCCGGGTGAAGTTCGACCACCAGCTCAAGCACGACTTCTTGGCGGCGAGGCGGCTTGCGAAGGCGGGCGTGCCGTTATGGGGGTCCGATGCCTTCGACGCAATTAGCTTCGAGTCGGACTCGCCGTATGGCCTGATCATGACCTTGGAGCAACTGACCGAGACGGGCGCTGCGGACCGGTTCCTCGAGCGTGTGTACGACTGGAACTGGCGGGTGGCGCTGAGCTGCCTCCTTCAGTCCAGCCGCACGGGGCGGGTGTACTCGAAGGAGATGGAGACCGCCCTACTCGCCTTGGTCACGGACAAGCGGTTCGACCGCGTCCAAGCCAGCCGGGAACGGGTCGAAGCCGAGTTGAAGAAGTACCGGGTCGCCGAAGTCGAACAGTACCTGACAGCGTCCAACTCGGCGGATCTTGTCGTAATCGCCTCCGCAACCCATTCGTCCATCCCCTGGTTCGCACGCTGGAAAGCCATCTTCGCACGTGAGCCGTCTCAGTCTCCTTTGACGGAAGAGGAGGTCCAGTTGATCACACACCCCCACTCGGTAATTGGGTGGGCGGCGGCCAATGTGATCCGCCGGTTCCCCGAACTCGAAGAGGCCGGAGTGCGGCAGCTCCGGGCGATCTACTACGCCGGAGTGCCCGTGGAGGAGTCGGGACCGGGTCAGGCCATACGCTGGCGAGTGACCCATGCCCTCGGGGTCTTCCCGGACGAGAAAAACGCCACAGTACTCTTCCACGCACTCGACAAGGACCGGTCAGACTGGGTGAAGTACGGCGCTGTCCGGGCGTTGGTCGAGATGGCGGCAACGACCATTGACACCCCTCTGGGCACGGGCATAGTGGATGGACTCCTGCGGCGGTCGGACGGGTTGCCCTTGAGACTGCTCGAAGAGGTCGGGCGGGTGGTCTTCTTCCGCGGCGCCAAGACCGGCTGGATCGCGGCCGCGATCACCTTGTTGCAGAAGGTGGTAGCAGCCCATCAGGGCGGGCAAGGCCACAAGCGGTGGGAACAGATGCTCGAGCAGTTCCGCACTGGAAACTGGGAACAGTGAGAGGCAACCGCACCGGGGAAGGGCGATGAAGCTGCTCATCATGGACATCGAGGGGACGTTGTTTCAGACGCACGTCCGCCTTGAGGGCACGAAGCTCAACTCGACTATCTGGCAAGGCATCGCGCACAGACTCGGGGCCGACGCGACGAGGGAAGAAGTCGCTACCCACGAGAAATGGCATTCCAACGGATACCGTAGCTATCTGGAGTGGATGAAGGAGACGATCCAGATCCACCTTCGTTACGGACTCACCCATTCGACGTTCGGCGAGCTCATCGCTGCGGCGGCGTACAATCCCGGTGTCGTGACGACGCTCCAGCGGATCGACCGGACGAGGTTCGAGCCGGTCCTCGTTTCGGGCGGGTTCAGGGAACTGGCGGCACGGGCCCAGCGCGAGCTCAGGATCCACCACGCGTTCGCCGCTTGCGAGTACTTGTTTGACGAGGAAGGCCAACTCGTCTCGTACAACCTCCTCCCATGCGACTTCGCTGGGAAGTACGACTTCATCCTGCTGATGCTGCGAGAGTATGGACTAGGCCAGGACGACTGGGTGTTCGTTGGAGACGGCCTGAACGACGTGCCGATCGCTCAGCGGGCACCGATCTCGATTGCCTACAACGCCCATCCCGAGTTGCAAAAGATTGCGACATATTCGATCGATAACTTCCTTGAGTTGCTCACGATTTTGGAACGGGCGTAGTGTTACACGGCCCAAGTCCAGCAGCCATCGCCTGGCTCCCTCAGCACTCAGGAGCTACATCGTGGAGGATCGTCACGCGGGCTTGGTCGCCGAGGTCATCAACGCCCTGAAGCCGATACTGACGCAGGCGAGGCGCCAGGGGCTTCTTCAGGCCGCCTTCTCCGGTGAGTCCGGCGAAAAAGTTCTGAACCAAATCGACTTTACGGGTGCTAACGATACCTTCGCCCCCGCCCTCGTCCGGCAGCTCATCCTGTTCGGCGAGGTCGAGCCCGGCCGGCCGGCGCTCGCCGTCCTCTTGGAGTCCCTCGCCGCGGGCTTCGGGGTCGACCAGAGGGACCGGTTCAATGACCTGTCCGAGCGGCTGAGTGATTACCTGCCGCGGGACCCCGAGAGGCTCCGCGAGCTCGTCGATGAACTCCCGATCAGAATGGTCGAGGAGCCCCCCTTTGAGGATGGTCGGTCAAGCGTGCGTGGTGACCTCGCCACTCTCTTCCAGTTGATCATCGAGGAGAAGACGGCGGAGTTTGTGGGACGCGAGTACGTAATGCGGGAGGTCGAAGCCGCGTTGGCCGCCGAGGAGAAGGGCGTCATCACGCTCACCGGGGATCCCGGAGAGGGGAAGAGTGCGATCCTGGCGTGGTTCGTCAAGCGGACAGGGTGCGTTGCGTACTTCAACTCTCGCTCGCACGGCGTCGTCCGGTCCGATCAGTTCATGATGTCCCTGTGTGGCCAACTGATCACCCGCTACAAGCTGCCGTACACCGCGATCCCGCCTGAGGCCAGACGTGGCGGGCAGTTCCTCGATCGCTTGTTGAGAGAGGCCAGCCGGAAGGTGGGTGACGGCGAGCGCCTCGTGGTCGCGATCGACGCCTTGGACGAGGTCGATCTGTCCGGCCATCCGCAGGGGGCGAACATCCTCTTCCTGCCGTCCTCGCTGCCAGGGAAGACGTACCTCGTCGTGACCCGCAGACGGGTGGCCGTGCCCTGGGTGGTGAACGAGCCCGAGCACGTCATCGAACTGGGCAACTCCAAGTATCGGGCACAGACACTCGACGATGTCAGGCACTACATCCGCCACGCAGCCGAGGGGCCGCGGCTGAAAGCGTGGATTGCGGCACGGGGAATCGACCCCCAGCACTTTGTCGATGTGCTAGCGGCCAAGAGCGAGAACAACTTTATGTACCTGAAGTACGTCCTGCCAGAGCTCGCGCGGGGCAAGTACGGGGATCTCAAGATCGACTCGCTTCCCAGCGGTCTCGAGAGTTATTATGAGTACCATTGGAAACACATGGGCATGACGGCGAAGCCCGTCCCCCGCACCAAAATCAAAATCGTGTACGTGCTGAGCGAAGTCCACCAGCCGGTCTCGCGGGATCTGATCACCGGGTTCGTGTCCGAGGACGCGATCACAGTTCAAGAGGTGCTCGACGAGTGGGAGCAGTTCCTCCACCGAGAATGGGTCGACGGCCAGCCGCGGTACAGCGTCTACCACTCCAGCTTCCGAGATTTCCTGCACCGCAAGGACATCGTCCAGGCTGCGGGGGTGACGCTTGAGGAGATCAACGGGCTGATCGCGGATAACCTCTGGGAATCTTTTTTCGGGGCCCGACCTGGTTAGCTTGGGGGAGCCCGGTCCCCCGAGCGGCCTGCGGACTTCCCGGTAGCCGAGAACCAGCCACTCGAACTGCCCGACATGGAGTGTGTGAGGTCGCAGGTCATCCGCCGGCTGGACTTGCCACCCCTCCGGGGCGTTGCAGAACCTTGCCGATCCCCGCCTTCCACACTCCGAGAGCCCCGTTCAAGCGGCTCCCGTTGCAACACCCCGTGGCGGCGTAGAGATGGATGAGGCTCTCGAACAATTTGATGTGTTCCTGAAATGCTGGGGCTTGCGGGGGGGTGAGTTGCACTATTCGCTCGCAGCTTGATAACGCCTGTTGAATGTCGTCATCCTTGTGAAGCATCGAGTACCGCTCCCTGAGGCCGATGCAGCGGTTGGAAAGAGATACTTGCCAGGTGTCCGAGCCTTCGGCGTAGCACTCGGCCGCCCTCCTCCACAGTTCCAGCGCCTCGTCGAGGTCTTCCAGGCGCCCGAGGCGCTGGTGCCGTTGGCCGAGAGAGATCGCTAACGAGTTCAGGAATGCCGGCATGTTTTTGGAGTCCAGGGGCGTGGCGTCCAAGGCGGTGCGGATCAGTCCGATCGCCCGGTCCAGCTCCGCTTGGTCTCCCGACAACTCGGCTCGCTCGGTCAACGCGTCGCCCAGATGAACGGCGTAGGAGGGGTACTTGTCGTGCCCCTTGGGGACAATGGAGTGAGCACGCTCCAGCGAGCGTATCGCGCGGTCGAGATCAGCGACACCGCCGGTTTCCTGGTAGCGCAGTCGACAGCTGCGCCCCAGGTGGTCCGAGATGGCGGCCTCGGCCGCCCCGGTTCCGTAGAGGCGCTCGAGGGCGGCTTCAAGAAGCTGGATCGCTAGGTCGAGGCCTGTCGCGGCCTCGGTCGGCATGCCACGCCGAGCAAAGTCGTTCGCCAGGCCTATCAGCCGCGCGGCGACATCAGACTGTTCACCCTCCGGAACCGCCGACAGTCCTTGGAGATCGAGGATGCTATCCAAGTCGTTGTGGGAGCCGCGATGACGGTAGCGAGAGAGAAGTAGCTTTAGGAGTCGTGCAGTGACGTCGGCCGACTCCGGGGAGGTCCTATCGAGACGTGCCTCCAAGCCTCGCAGGAGGTCGATCGCTCTATCAAGGGCCTGCTCGTCGCCCTCTCGCTCGTAGCGAAGTCGGAGGGCACTGGCTAGGTTCAGGGAAGCGCTGGCAATATTTGGGAGGTTGAGCGTACCGTCGGACAAGGAGGATTCAAGGAGTGCGCAGGCTGCGTCCAACTCCGCTCGGTTGCCGTTCTGCTCGTAACACATGCCCAGCACGGTTGCCCGATTCACGGCAGCCATCGCGGCGACTTCGCTACCGGGTATCGCTATTTCACCCAACTCCTCCGCCAGAGTGCGGGCGCGCTGCAAATCGCGGTCATTGCCCGCCGCTTGGTAGCGGTGGGTCAGTGCAGCGACCAACTGATTCAGAGTGACCGCACGCAACTCCAGCCCCGTCGTCTCCCAAACATCGCTCTGTGCCAACTGCTCCAGTGTCTCGACCGCATCGTCGAGGGCGCGAAGGTCTCCGGTCTCGGTGAATTGCTGCTGGGCCTCGGCCGCGCTAACGAGGTTCCTGTGCAAGGCCTCATTGCTAGACGAGATCCCCCTGAACGCCGCCTCAATTCCTCCTGAACGGCAGGCCTCGAGCAGCCGTCGGTTCATCCTCAAGAACGAAGTGCCTCCACCCCATTCTTCGTATGACTGAATAAGACGATCCAAGAGGGAGATCGCATACTCGGATAGCAACGCGTCCCCGTGACGCTCAACGACTTGGCGCGCAATGTCCCACGTCGGTGCGCGCAATAATTCGAGAAGGATCTCGGGCGTTAGTTCGTGGTTATTCATGCTTCACCCGACGTTGACGGCCCCCCTGCGCTACCATGGCTTTTCAGGGTCGGACACCAACTTGTCGATTTGATCCGATGTCGTGTCGCAAGGGCGCGTCAGGTAGGCCACAGGGTAATCGCCCGTCAGCTCTCCATAATAGTTTTCTTCCATATTGAGGTGTTGCATCATCATCTGTTCCACTTCCGGCGGTGCGTCGTCCGAAACGAACATGGAGACCGGTAAACCCTGCAACCCCCGCAACCCCACATGTCTGTAGGGACCGCAGTACTCAACGCCCTGTTGCTGGAGCGCACGGACCACGTTCTCCAAGTCATCTTCACCCGGCTCGCCCACGTCGGCTAGCTGTAAGAGGTCTGGAACAACGTCCGCATAGCGCGCTTCGTCCTCAATGTGAAGGCAGAGCCGGACTCGGTCGGCGTAGGGCACTCGCGGGTCGAAGACAACTGCCGAGCGCACCTCCGATAGCTCCTCTCTCCGCCACTCATTCTGGAATGCCACAGCGGCTTTCAGTTTCATCTCAGGCTCGCAAGCTGGAATGAGTGCAGCGATCGTCTTGAGGAGAGATTCGGACGGTTCTACCTTGTGTAAAGCCGCGGCCGCGGCGACACCTAGATCGGCCGGGGTTCCAGGGTCTGCGAGGACCGAACGCCAAACTTCTTGCGCCGGCCCACTCTGGCCTGCCCCGGCGAGGTACTTTGCCAGCGCGAGCCGGTCTCCGGCGGGGAGCTTTCGGGCGGCAAGCGCCTGTCTGGCAGCCGAGGCGACGGCTTCCTTGTCACCCAGCATCGCAAGCAACTGGATCACACCAATCTCATACTCACCTGCCCCGTCCCTGAGCATCAGTTGGGCTACTTCCGCAACCCCCCCGATCCTCCTTATCGCGCACAGGATACGGAGACTCTCCAGACGCCATGCCACGTCTTGGGACGGATCGGTCGCGATAGCTCGCAGTGTTGCTTCTGCTTCCTCGGTGCGGGCAAGTCGCAACAGGCACTCCGCGGCCTTGCACCTCCACCCCGCTTCGATGCCGCGGTCAGTCGCGAGGCCACTGGCGATGGCACCAGCGGCCTGCAACAGCCCCCATTCCCCAAGTCTGGTGGCCGCGATCAAACGCCATCGCGGGGGCACTTGCCCCCCCCTTGTAACTTCCTCGGCCAACTTCCCCGCGTCGGCCTCGCGGCCGACCCTTCCCAAGGCGAGCGCGGCGCGAACGCGGAGCCAGCCGGGCTCGGTCGTGGCTTCCGCCAGTCGCGCGAATTCGCGCTCGGCCGATGACGTACTCCCGAACGCAGCGAGTACTTCCGCCGCACACAGGCGGGCTAACGAGGACCAAGCGGTTCCGGTCAGAACGCCTTTCAATTCAGCTGAATGCTGGCGTTCGCCCAAACCGGCACATGCCCCGTACCACACCTCGGCTTGCTCCTCTGTACCGTCCGCCGGACCGGCTAACAACTCGAGAACTGCGGCAGCGGCTCCAGCCTTCGCCATCGCCCGTGCGGCGGCACCACGTATTGCGCTGGCAATCGAGATGTCTTTGGCGATACTGGCTAAGTCGTCCGTGTAGCTGAGCTCGCCGAGTGCGGCGACTGCGCTCAGGCAGAGTCGGGTGTCCCCCCCCTCGGGCGAGAGCCGACAGAGTGTCATGAACCTCCTTGTCACCCGGATAGTCGCGAGCCAGACACTCGATGGCGTTCCCGCGGATCTCCTCATCCGCCGCATGGTCGGTGGCCAGTGCCATGAGTCCGTCCCGGACGAGCGGTGAATCGCCTGCTCCCGCCAGCAGCGCGACCATCTCGACTCGGATCGGGGTGCGCACGGTCGGATCTGCCGCGATCAAGAGGATCGGCTGGACCTCTCCCCGACCCACGAGTTGAGCACCAACCCTGTGACGGATGCCACGCGCCACCCCGTCGTGTACAAGAAGACGTGGAACCGAGGCGGGTGCCTCGGCACGACCAAGGGACTCAAGCATCATGGCAGCGGCAAAGAGCCGTGGTGAGGGACGGAGTTTGGAATTCTCTGCAATGGCTCTAAGGTCGTCGAGGATCGGCGAGTTTGGGTCGTGACGGAGGAGGAACTGTGCGGCCGTAAGTCTCTGCCATTCCTCACACGTCTCGTCTCCAAGGATGTCGACCCACACGGCGCAGGCTAGATCCTGTCTGTTATCCGCGAGGAGGAGTCCCGCCACCCGACGCCTGATGCCAGGGTGTTCGCTGCGTTCCTGTGCGGCAGGAAGCAACCGGTCAATCAGCGAGTCCCCATGGGGTTGGATCTTGGCGAGCTCCCGCAAGGCATTCACACGCGGTTCAAGCGCGAGCGACTTGTCGAGCACGAGGTCCAGCAGTGCGTCCACCGCTTTAAGTCGGCCGAGCGCCTGGATGCACTTCATCGCCTCTCGGGCGCTGGGTGAATCCCTCAGAACCAGATCTCGCAGCGTGGGAGTGGAATTTGATGAAAGCCCGCTCTGGTGGGCTGCCTCGGCGGCGTGCCTCCGCAAGGCCTCGTTCACTGTCGGATCGCGTGCGACGACAAGGAGGTCGTCTCCACCAAGCAGCCGAAACGCCTGGCAGGCGATTTTCACCAGCCGGCCGGAGATCTCGTAGGTCTTGGCAGTCAGTTCCTTGAACCTACCGAGTGATCTCACCCGCTCGACTGCCGTCAGCGGCCCTCCGGTCTCGCGTTTACGACTCTTCGACTGGCGGCGAAGCCGTTTCCGGAAGGCAGCGACGAAGTCGATATGTGAGAAGGGCGCGAGGGCGTGTCCCCCATAAACTCTTGCGAATTTCCGGATCGCCTTCAACCGCAGCGTACTCGGAACGCTGTCCTCGCGGCAGAACAGGTCGGGCAGGTCGCTTTCCCCGCCGACCTTCACCAGGGCCTTGAGGATCTCCTCGCGCAGGCGCTCGATCTCGTCGCGGCGGCGGAACTGGTCTTCGATCTCCATTGGCATGAGTCTGTTGCGGCCTGGATGACGGCCATGTTCCCACCCTTCCAGGCTGCGGTCCGGGGATACACAATGAAAGGCGAGGTATCGTAGGCACGGGGCCGCGTCACTGGCCGGGATCAACTCGGCGATCAACTTGACTGCCTCGCGGCTGTGTCGATGACCGTCCGGCTCTTCATTCTCCCCCTGAACGACCCTCACCAGCAAGAAGAGAGCCGCGTCGGTCCGGCCGGCCTTGGCCAGCTGGCTGGCACAATGAATCCGAATCGAGTGGGTTGTCTCGGGCCGACATGACGCAGAAAACCCCACGGCCGACGCCTCGTCCTCAATCCCGGCAGCCCTGTACAATTCGGACAGGCGATAAGCCTGCCCGGCGTCGAGGTCCGACCTACTGAATCGGGCGAGGAGGGCAGACAACTCGGCCGAGTCTGTGAGCGAGGCCAGCGACTGGATCGCGGCGAGACGATGCCAGACGTCCAGCTCCGGTGCCGCGGCGAGGGTCCGCCAGGCGGTCAAGGCCTCGGCACGATCGCCCTGGCACCACAACTGATCCGCGGCGGCCCGGCGCATACCCGCGGGTACCGCGGATTCGCCCGCTATCCGGACCAGGCAACCGCGCGCGGTATCGCCCTTCCCGAGTCGGTACAGCGCGGACGCCGCGTGGAACCTCACGGTGGCTGGGACCTGGGCGTCCTCGCAGAGACTCATCCAGGCTCGCACCGCGCGTTCCGCACCACCTGTTCGGCCGAGCTCATCCGCCGCCGCCAGTCTGGCCGCCGCGCCTTCGGACGGTTGGCAGGCGCGCCGCTCCAGCTCGTCGGGGGAAGCTGGGGCTGCGTTCGGGGTCTCAAGGCATAGTTGATGAAGACGGCCCAGTTCATCCCCCGCGTAAACCGTCGATCCTGGCAGGGAGAATACACAGGCCGAGACGCTCGCATCCGCGAAGAAGGTCGCCAGTAGCACGCCGCGGGGATAATCCCACACCCGGACAGTCTTGTCCGCCGACCCAGACACGAGGAGGTTCCCGCCCTCAGCCATGTTGATCGAAGTGACCCTCGTGGTGTGGCCAGCGAAGGCTCTCTCCGGAACTAGTTCGGGGAAGCGGTAAGCTTGAATGAGGCCGTCGGCGAAGCCGCAGAGGGCGAGCCTTCCGCATGGACTGAGGCAGACAACAGTGACAGCGGCGGCGTGAGCGTCGCGGCTGACTTCCTCGCCCGTAACTAGGTCGAGGACCCGAACACTGCCGGCAGACGAGCCGGTCAGGAGGTGCCGGCCGTCGGCGGAGACGGTCGAGGT
This sequence comes from bacterium, assembly GCA_017308215.1. Taxonomy (GTDB): domain Bacteria; phylum Planctomycetota; class Planctomycetia; order Gemmatales; family Gemmataceae; genus Urbifossiella. The sequence continues at coordinate 32,662 of JAFKFQ010000269.1, forward strand.
GTCGAGTATCTCCGGGAACTTCCGCGGGGGTCGAAGTTCTGTCCCGGTCAATAAGTCCCATTGCCTGAGTGAACAGTGAATGCCGGGCACGCCGGGTGCAAACCGCTCGCGGGTGGGAACCGCCGCGGACAGAGCCCTGCAACCATCTGCCGTGATAACGCTTGTTGTTACTTCCGAATCCTCGGCAACATCGAATATCAGGTCGTTCCAATGGCCGCGGAATTCGCAAACAACTGCCGAGTTGTTTGTCCGCCAAGCCTGGAGTGTACAGGGGTCTGGGGTGTTGGACACCGCGATTTGGTCGGGGTAGGACAGGGCTCTGATGCGGCACTCGTCGGTGCGAACGACCTCGTTCTTCGCGGTGCGGGTTGGCGTGCGCGTCTCGCCCAAGCAACGGCCGTCGCTAACGTCCCAGGTCCGGAGCGTCTGATCGTCCTCCACCGAGAACACCGTCCAACCATCGGGGCTTAGTCCGAGGCGGGCGATCCGGGAGGAGTGTCGACTCCCCGGCGTCTCAGAGCCCGACAAGTCAGGGTTCCATAGGCACGCCGTCCCGTCGCTTGCACACGAGAGGACCCTGTTGGTAGCGTCCGCCGCGACGGCGTTCACCGCGGAGTCATGGCCGACCCAGCTCTGGAGGTTGCGGCCCGAAGCCAAGTCCCACAGCCGGAGGGTCATATCGTCCGAGCCGGACAAGGCCAGGGTATCCTGGGCAAGCAGGGCGACGCAGTTGACTGTCGCGGCATGACCGGTCAGGGCGCGCAGTTCCCGGCCGGTCGCAACGTCCCAGACTTTGAGGCCGTGGTCCACCGACGCCGAAACGGCGACGGCGGCGTCCCGGCTGACCGCGATGTCAGTGACGGCGTCAGTCGGCCCCAGTAGTCGGTTCGCCGGTCCAATGTGCCCGGTGTGCCCAACGAACTCCCGAACGGTTTGCCCTTCGTGGTCCAAGACCAAGATCTTCCCGTTCCGGCAACCGACGAGCACCTGTTCCATCCGGGGACAGACCGCCAGAGCCGAGAATGGGTGATGACGCTGCTGCCGACGTAGGAACGGGAGCAACTCCCGGCTTTGAAGGTCCCAGTTAACGATTCCGTCGGTGCCGCAGATGACCGCTCGACTCGAGTCGGGGTGGAAGCGGACCGCAACGACCTCGCCGACATCCGAGCGGACAGAGGCAAGCTCTCGTCGGTGCCCTAGATCCCAGAGGCGGACAGAATCGTCTTCGGCCGCGGTGAGAGCCAGCCGGCCGTCGCTGGCCACTGCCATCTTTCGGACTGGTTGGGGGCCGCGCAAGGTGTACAGCAGTTCGCCGTTCGATAGATTCCAGAGCCGGAGTGTGGCGTCAGAAGAAGCTGACAGCGCGCACTTACCCTCATTGAGGAGGGCGACTGCAGTCACTGTGGCGGAGTGGGCAAGGAGCGTCAGCGGTCCATCGGCCAGGCGCTGGAACTCGCGGTGTCTACGGCCGGTGAGCTGTGCAGTCGCCCCCAAAGCTGCGAACGAAGCTGTTTGCTGTCCTGATCCAAAATGTGGCGTGCGAGTCGAATGCTCTCGCCGAGGTGGCGCAGCCCTGATCGCCGCTCCGCCAAGCCGCACGACCGCGCGATCTCGAAATCACCCAATAGGCTTTGTGGTCCCGAGTGATCCAGCTTCGCCTGCAAGAAGTCGAAGGTGGTAAGCAGCCGTTCGAGTTGAGCAGCTTGACCCTTCCCGGCCAGATGTGTGGGGAGAAATCGCAGTAGGTAGTCCCTACGTTCTGACAGCAGCCGGTCAGATCCACTGTCCATAGTCTGCTCCACCGTGTGCGACTAGATCTCGCGAATGAGAGACTGTCCACGCTGTCTGACTGACGCTGGGTTGCCGGGCTTGGTCCATCCCAGAGGTGGAGCCGATTGGAATCATCTACACCAAAAGCCGGTGGGCGAGGTCCGCCGAGTTGAAGGTTCACCCACACCCGGCCAACATAATGCCCTCGAGAGGTGCCCCGCAAGCGGTTTCTCTCAGAGCATACACCCGCGACGTACCGCGCCACGTGGTTCACCCCCGGCGCGTCGGGCTGGACGTCACCCAGCCGCCGGGCTTTTCTTGCCGGGGACAGGCCCACACAGCTGCTGGACCACTTCACCGTCGTGAACCGCCACACTCCTTGGCCGATCTCGCTGACCACACGGTCGCCGAGGCCGACCGGCGGTTGGCGCTGCGGGCGCTATTGGCCTGCCCCACCGGGTCCATCGGCTGCCTCGGTGACGACGACGTGAAGGCCGTGGGGGACGACTTCCCGCTCCCGGTCGAGGGGCCGGTGTACTACTGCGGGTACAACTCGCCGAAGTCCTATGGCGGGAACAGCTACCTCGTCCGCCACCCGGCGGGCAACTGGCTGATCGACGCCCCGAAGTTCGTCACCCCGCTCGTGCGGCGGCTGGAGGCGGTGGGCGGGGTCGCCCACATCTTCCTCACCCACCGGGACGACGTGGCCGACACCGAGCGGTACGCCCAGCACTTCCACGCCCGCCGCATCATCCACCGGGCCGAGTTGCCGGCGCAGCCCGGTGCGGAGGTCGTTCTCGACGGCGACGGGCCGTGGGAGTTGGCCCCCGGCTTCTGCGCCGTCCCGACGCCCGGCCACACGGAAGGCCACTGCGTCCTGCTGGTGGAGGACCGCTTCCTGTTCACTGGCGACCACCTGGACTGGGACCGGAACGGGCGGCGGCTCGCTGCGTCGGAGGACTACTGCTGGTACTCGTGGCCGGAGCAGGCCGAGTCGATGGCGAGGCTGGCCGACTACCGCTTCGAGTGGGTGCTGCCCGGCCACGGCCAGCGTATACGGCTACCCGCCTCCGAGATGCGGGCCGAAGTCCGGCGATTGGCCGAGGCGATGCGCCGCGGGGGCGATGACAGACCGTCCTTGCCCGCCCCCTAAATGCCGCTCCCCGGGGGCGCTGCTCATGCCGGACGTACCAGCGGGGGCTGTAGGTCGGAGCCGGGACATGCCAATCATCTCCAACCCGGGTCGTCCTGTCTCGCACGTCCCGATGACGGCCAAGTCGAAGTCCCGACCCGTCACTCGCGCGCTGACGCGACCAGCCGGGCGATCCGATCCACCAGTTCTTTTTGTGCCGGGGATTCCGGGCATAGTACCCGGCAGCCGAGTCGTGGACCGAGAGGATCGCGTCCACGATCCCCTCGGCCACCCGCCGCACCCGATTCGGGACGGTCCGGGAGCCGTCCGGGTTTGCAGCCTTTGGAGCGCGGGGCAGCACCCTCTTGTCCGCCACCGGGCGAACCGCAGTCGTGGCGGTGCCCGGCGGGTCGATCCTCAGCCAACGGGCCTGTGCCAGGTACGGGCACCCCAAATCGAGCACGGTGTCCGACCCGAACACTTGCACCCACCTGGGCCACCTTCTGCTCGTCGCTGTAACCGCCGCCCCGAAGGTTGAGGAAGGTCTTCAACCAGTAATACCCGTCGGAGGGCTGGGCGGACCGGGCCTCGCCGCACCCTGGTGCTCACGGCATTCCTCCGGTGCCGCCGACCCCGACCGGCTCATTCTCGGGCACCCACTCCGGGTCGGTGCCGCCGTCCAGGCTGGCCAGGTAGACCTCGTGGCTGGCGGTCTGGACCATCGCCAGCCCGTCCACCGCCCGCCGCCGGAGCACGCGGTAACGATCACTCTCCCACTCTACGATCTGGCCCCGACGGACCCGGCGGGCGCCGCTCGACTCCGACATCGGTCTTCCTCCTCGGGAGTGAGACAGACCGCCCGGACATCCCGAGGCGGCCCCTTACCCCTACGCACTTTGACGCGACCCGTGGCCACGGTCGCCGTCGCAAGGCACGCTCACGCCGGGTTTTGATGCAAACCGTCCGGCATCTGGCGAGTCGCGGCTTTGCGTCAAAGTGCGTAGGGCCGGGGCGTTCCGCGACCTGCGTCCGTCGGAGGGGTGATGGACTTGGACACCTTGTTTGCGTGCGTCTCCGGCTACGAGCGGGTTGGGGACGAGTACCGGCTGTACGTCGATGGCCCGGTCCCGAGGTCGCAGCTACACCGCCGCGTCGGGGAACGGACGCCCCTGTTCCACCTGTTCGCCGGGGAGGACGCCGGGCGGGTCGAGGAGTGGCTGGCCCGCAACGGGGCGTGGCAATGCCTGCGAGTCCCTACCTACGACCGGGCGAAGGGGGTGCGGGCGGTGCTGACCGCGGAGCCGTGGCGGGGCGGCGACGGGTCGGCCCTGTCCGACCTCGGGCGGGATCACGTCATCCGCGACGAGGACCACCGCGAGCGGCTTCGCCGCGAGGTCGAACTGCTCGTCGGCATGGTGCTGGAGAACCCCGTCCGGGTCGGGAAACTCGAAGAACTCCACGACATCCAGGACGTGGTGAACGCCGGCCCGGTCGGGGTCGAACTGGCGACCACCGCGGAGGTCATAGCGGCGTACTTCGGGGGCGGCTGAGTGTCGTGGGTGGGTTTCAAGTTTCACGAGACTCGGTACGTCCGACTGACACCGGGGAGGCGACCATGCGGGGCGGGACGGCGACCAGGAAGTGGAGAACGAAGATGGCGGGGAAGCAGAACGGCGGTCGCAAGGCCCGTTCGGAGTCGCACGCGACCCCGGCACCGGCGAACCTCCCCCGAACCGCCCTGGAGGAACGGCAGGCGTTGCTGGCACACCACGTCAAGATGGTGGCCCGCGGCCTCACCAACGGCCTGTTCATCTCCGGGACAGGGGGCGTCGGGAAGTCGAAGGTGATCTCCGAGACGCTCGCGTCCGAGGGCGTCAACCCGGTGCTCATCAACAGCCACGTCACCCCGCTGTCACTGTACGCGGCCATGTTCGAGCACCGCCAGGGAAAGGTGTTGTGGATCGACGACGCCGACAGCGTGTACTCGAACATGCCCATCCTCGGCCTCCTCCGGTCGGCGCTGTGGGGCACGTCCGAAGGGAGGGTGGTGACGTACTCCTCGACCCAACTGAACGGCCTGCCGGGCAGCTTCCAGTTCGAGTCGAGAATCGTGTTCACCGCGAACTCGATCCCGAAGAGGAACGAGGCGTTCAAGGCCGTCCTGTCGCGGGTGGACGTGTTCGAGTTGACCGCCACCAACGACGAGTTGCTGGACCAGATGGAGGTCATGGCCCGGAGCGGGTTCGGCTCGCTCGACGCGGCCACCTGCCGGGCGGTGGTGGACTACATCCGGCACGCGGGCGGGAACCGGCAACTGAGCATGAGGCTGTACGAGTCGTCGCTCCGCAAGGTCGAGTACGCGGTCGCCACCGGCACCGACTGGCGTGACCTCGTGCGATCACAACTCGACCAGTTGGGGAGCAAGGACCGGGACGGCATACCGAAGCCGCTCGACAGCAAAGGGCACGACCTGCGGTGCATGGCCTTGGCCGTCGAAAAGTTCCCGGCGTCGGCCCGGCAGCAGGAGGAATTCTGGTGCGAGGCTACCGGCAAAAGTCGGGCGACGTTCTTCCGCACGAAACGGGAGTTCGAGGCCAGGCGGGACGGGGAGGGCCGCTCATGACCTCGCCGTTCCTGGCCCTGGATTGGGCCGTGTACTGGATCGTCCGGTCGGCCCTGCCGGTGGCCGTCCGCCCGTCCGGGTGCCTGGTGAGCGTCGAGGGGTACTACGGGGTCGCGGACGACGCCCGCTCGTGCCACCCGCTGGAGGCGGCACTGGTCGCGGAGCCGGTGGCCGCGGACTGGCGGGCCGCTGCCGCGACCGTGCTCGGCGTCGGCCCTGAGTGGGTCGTCGGGTTCGAGGACGGGTTCGCCCTCGCGGCCCCGGCCCGGAACGCCGACGAGTACGCCCGCGGGCACCTGACCGGCAGGGTGCTCCGGGCCGGGACCAGCGAGCGGCTGATCGAGCCGGACCACACCTGAACTTGGAGGGACGAACGATGGTGACGCACGCGGCACTCCCGCTCGGTCGGCTGGTGGCGCCCCCCGGGGCGTTGGCGGCTCTGGACGCGACCGGGGAGTCGCCCGCCGGGTTCCTCGCCCGCCACCAAGGCGGGGACTACGGGGAGGTCAGCGACGAGGACCGCAAACTCAACGAGGCCGCGGTGCGAGCCGGCGAGCGGGTGCTCTCGGCGTACCGGCTCCGCGACGGGACCGCGGTATGGGTGCTCACCGAGGCGGATCGAAGTTCGACCACGATCATGTTGTCCTCGGAATACTGACCACCCGCGAGGAGCACAACCGATGACGAACTACGTCGGGGAGTGGTTTTCGGGTATCCGCGGTGAGCGCGGCTGGTCCTTGGCCGAAGTCGCCCGGCGCCTGGGGTACACGAACATCTCGAAGTGTGCCAACAAGGTGCTGCGGCTGGAGCGGGAGGGCGTGGCCGACGACCACTTCGTCCGCCGGCTCGCGGCGGTGCTGGGCATCAGCGACGGGGTGGTCGCCTACCTCTGCCGGGCGGACCGGCTCGCCTACGAGCGGGCGTGGCGTGAGTGGGCCGACCAGCCGGTGCCGGTCCGCGTCGTGGTGCGGGCGGTCCCCGGGTTCATGGTCGAGTTGGCCGTGACCGTGGACGTGACCAGGCCCGAGGAGGTCGTCGCGTTCGGTCGAGCGTATGCCGCCCGCCACCACAAGAAGGTGTTCGTGGTGTTGAGCCGGCGGCGAACGGTCGGCATCACCGAGTCCGGGGAGATCGACGGCACGTTCGAGGCCACGCCCGAGTCGGACCCATGCCCGGGAATGAGCGTGGGCCGGGTCAAGTTCCTGTTCCGGCTTGGCGGGACACCATCGACCGAGACGAAGGGGGGAGCGTCGTGACCACCATGTACTTCGCGGTCTTCGCCACGAGGCGTGCCGACCTGGGCGAGTGGATCGTGTCGCTCGTCTCGACCGAGGCGTTGGCTCGTGTCGTCGGGTGGCGGACCCTGGAGGACATGCCGTGGGTGCTCCGCTGCCGGGTGAAGAAGGTGTACCTGACACGCGCGCAGGTGTTCGCCGTCGTAACGGAGTGGGGGCGGACGGACGCGGCCCGGGGCAGGCCGATGGGCGCCGCCGAAGCCATCCCAGAGCCGTACCGGCAGGTTTACCTTGACGGCTACCGACGAGCGACGGGCGGGGGTGATTCCAGCCGGGGACAGGCCGGTGCGTGACGACTCGACGGAGGCCGTACTTTCCCTGGCGTTCAAACGTCAACCGGCGAGGGTGCCAGCCGCACCTTGAGCCTCTGCCCGATCAGGTCACAGACGGCGGTTCTCGCCGGATCGCATTTCGCTCAACGTCAGCCCTCCCGACGCCATCCGCCGCGCGACTTTCACCGTCCCGCGATCATCGCGGCGCTCGTCGTCACCGGCACTTCGCCGTTATTACCCACAGAGCAACTTCGAGGCGGGCTGACGCTCGCACTCGCTCCCGTCGAACTTCAGCGCACCGCGCGTCCCCGCGAGCGTCGCGACCGACGCGGCAAAGGAATGCGACAAAGTGCGTAGGGGGAGGACAGGAACAGGACACAAACGAGACGCGAAAGGGACGACCATGCCGCACGAAGTCGAAACCATGACCTACTTCGGGGCCAAGCCGTGGCACGGGCTGGGGAGCGTGCTGGACGAGGCCGAGTGCTACGACTGGCCGGCGGCGGCGAAGAAGGCAGGGCTGGACTGGTCAGTCGAACTGGTGCCGCTCCAGACCGCCGACACACACGTCACGGTCGAGCACCGCGGGGTCCGCCGCTCAACGGACGGGAAGGTTCTCGGCGTGGTGGGGCCGCGGTTCGCCCCGCTCCAGAATACTGACGCCTTCGGCTGGTTCCAGCCCTTCCTCGACGCGAAGGAAGCTCGCCTGGAAACCGCCGGGGCGTTGCGGGGTGGCAGCCGCGTGTGGGTGCTTGCGAAAATCGCTCGTGCCCCCATCGAGATCGCCCGCGACGACCTCGTGGAGAAGTTCTTGTTGCTCTCCCACGGACACGACGGGAGTCTCGCGGTGCGGGTCGGCTTTACTCCTGTTCGCGTACTTTGCAGCAACACGATGGCCCAGGCCCACAACGCGGACGCCAGCAAGCTGGTCCGCCTACGGCACTCGAAGTCGCTGGTCACGAACCTGGCCCACGTCCGCGAGGTAATGAACCTCGCCAACCAAGAGTTCGAGGCCACCGCCGAGCAGTACCGGTCACTGGCCCGACGCGACATCAACCAAGCGGACCTGCGGAAGTACGTCCGCCACGTCCTGAAGGTGGACGACGCAGAGGTTCCGTCCGCCCGGCTGGCGAACCAAGTCGAGCAGATCATCGGGTTGGCCGAGGCGGGCCGCGGGAACGACCTGCCGGCGGTTCGCGGGACGTGGTGGGCGGCGTACAACGGCGTCTCGGAATGGCTCGGGCACAACCGCGGTCGCACCCCGGCCACCCGGCTCGACTCGCTCTGGTTCGGGGACGGGGCCGCGCTCAACAAGTCGGCACTCCAGATCGCCCTGGACATGGCCGCGTGAGCGTCTCTCGGACCGGCGGGTGCGTGGCCCGCCGGTCGGCTTCGTACTCACCTTCATCCGCTACCGAGGGAGCGGCCATGACCGAGGACGCGGCGAGGGAGCACCTGCGGGCGGTGCTCGATGTGTTCACCGCCGGCACCGTGCTACACCTGCTGGCCGAGGTTGTCCGCGAGGACGGAGCCGAGGCCCGAAGGGCTGGTGACGAACGGACCGCGGACCGGTGCGAGGACGCCGCCGCGGCCCTGTTCGTGGTCGGCCTCGGGATCGACGCCGCACTCCCGCAATGATGCGAACCAGGAGTCGAACATGGCCAAGAAGCGTGCCGCGGCCCCGGAGGATAGTCCGGGGCCGATTGCGTTGAGCGTCACCCAGATGGCCGAGCGGTGTCAATTGTCCCGGTCCCGGTTCTCGTTCCTGGTACGGGCCGGGGTGTTCCCGGGACCGTCGAGGGAAGCGGGCCGGCGACCGTACTATCCGGCAGACCTGATCGAGCGCTGTCTGGAGGTCCGCCGCACCGGGGTCGGTGCGAATGGGAAGGTAGTGATGTTCAACCACTCCCGGAAGACGAGGCGAGTCAGGGAAGAGCGCGAATAACTCTGCTCGTGAAGGGCGGCATACGACATTGCCCGACTGTCGGTTGTCGAGCAAGAAATGATCGCCTCACAAATTCAGCGTCCTCATGCGCCGAAACAGGACTTCGCCGAGATTTTCCTTGGTTTCGGCAGCGATTTTTGCAACGATTTACTTGGGATCGCCGGCTTCTACGGCCTCCCGGAGTTTACGGAACTCGTCGGCAAAGCGGTGGTGGTAAAAAGCGTTCAGCCCGCTCGGGTTCGGCAGCACCCACACCCGCGTCGTGCCGATGCGGTCGGGTTGCTCGCCCACAGGGGCCTTCGGTTTTCCGAACGCCACACGGTACGCGCCGACGCCGAGCACCGCGAGGAACGCCGGCGCCAGCGCCCGCACCCTCTCGGCGAGCCGCGCGCCACCGGAGCGAATCTCGTCGTCGGTGAGTTCGTCGGCCGCGGCGGTCGCGCGCTCGACCACGTTCGTGATGCCGCAGCCGAGCGGGAGGAGCTCCTGCTCCTCGGAGGGATCGAACAGGCGCGGGGTGAAGCCGGCGGCGTGGAGGGTCGGCCAAAAGCGGTTGCCGGGGCGGCCGAAGTGGTGGCCGATGGCGGCCGTGTAAAGCCCCGGATTGATGCCGCAGAACAGCACCTTCAACCCGGGGGCGATGACATCGGGAACGGTCTTGCCGGCGGCGGCGAGCAGGTCGGCGCGGGTCGGTTTCGTCACTTCCGGGCCAGGCGGGTGATCGCCGGGTTACGCAGCGGCAGCGCGTCCGGCGGCGCCTTCAGTGTACCGAGGAAGGCCAGCACCGCCGCCTGGTCCGCGGTCGGAAGTGCCTGGTAGCGCTTCGTCACGGCCTTGCCGTTGCCGTTGTGGTGGAGGATCGCGTCCTTCAGCGTCGCGGCCGAGCCGTCGTGCCAGTACGGGGCCGAGTCGGCGACGCCCCACAGCGGCGGCGTCTTCCACTCGGCCGGCTCGGCCCCCGTGTCGGGGCGGGCGGGGACGTTCAACTGCGGCGGGGCCGGGCCGTAGCCGTCGCTGCCACCAGGCGGGGTCGGGTCGTCCATCACGTACAGGAGAAAGTCACTGTACACGCCCGTCACGCCGCCCAGGTCGGGAACGTGGCACGCGGCGCAGCCGATCTCGCGGAACAGGTGCTTGCCGCGCGCCGCCGGCTCGCCGCCGTCGGCCTCAACCGGGCGTGGCAGCGTCTTCACGAACGACACCAGCGCGCGGACCTGGCTCCGGTCCAGGTCGGGCTCGCTCGCCCGCTCGGGGCCGGTGAACGGCTGAGCCTGCTGCGCCGTCAGCGTGCCGAGACCCAACTCGTTCGCGCACGCGGCGGAGACGAACTCGGCGAGCGAGTGGAACTGGCCGCGCCAGCCGAACTTGCCGACGCCGCCGGACACGTGCCGCACCTTGCCGACCGGGATGTCGTCGAAGTGGAGGGCGAACTCGCGGGCGGCGGTACGGATGCCGCGGTTGCGGGCGTTGCGGAGGATGGCGCGGTCGGAAATCAGGTCGATCCAGCCGGCGCCGAACAGCGCCGTCGCCTGCACCGGCTGCGTCCGCACCGGGTTGAAGTCGGGGATCGTAACGGTCGTCTGGCACCCCGGCGAGCCGGTCGTGAACGACCGCCCGGGCGTCATCGGGTACATCTTGTTGAGACGGGCGCTCGTCTCCTTCTCGGCCGGGCTCGTGCTGAAGTTGTGGACCGTGCCGGTGAGGAACGAGTGGTCGCCCGGCCGCGGCAGTACCTCGAAGCCGACGGCGTTGTGCTCGTTCGCCCCGCCGCCGCCGAGTCCTCCCTGGAAGTGGCACGCCGCACACGACCGGGCGTTGAACACCGGGCCGAGCCCGTCGCCGTGCGCCTCGGGGTCGTTCGGGCTCCACTCGCGCTCGAACAGTTCCCGCCCGGCGGCGATCTCAGAGGCGCGGGCGCTCGGCCCCCAGATGATCGGGAGGCCGTCGGAGAAAAACATCCAGTACCCGGCGAGCCCGGCGACGAGGAGCATTCCGAGGCCGAACACCTTGCGCTGACCGGACGGCGACAGGCGGCGCATGACGGACCTCCGCGACGTGCCAAATCACCCGACCGAGTAACGGCGGAGCGGTCATGGTATTTCAGGGTGGTGGGCGGATTCCACACGGAACCCACCGGGATGCCCGATTGAAGTGCTGGCTACTGAACGGCTATCAACTCATTTCGCGGATTTGGTCGGGTTTGAACGGAAGGCATCCGGGTTGCACCAGTTATGGCCGGTCCGCGCCCGGAGGATGGTCGTGAGCTTGCGTGAAATCGTCGGTCAGAGCCTGTGGACCCTGCGGCAGTTCGGTCCGTCGCGGGCGTCGCCGGCACAGCTGCGGATGGTCCAGGAACGGCGGCTGCGTCAACTCCTCTGCTTCGCCGCCGACCGCTCCCCGTTCTACCGGGATCGCCTGCGCGGCCTCGACCTCGACCACTGCCCGCTCACGGCAATCCCGCCGACGAACAAGGCCGAGCTCATGGCCGACTTCGACCGGGTCGTGACGGACGCGACGGTCCGCCGGGCCGATCTGGAGCGGTTCGTGGACGACCCGGCGAATGTCGGCAAACGCTTTCTCGACCGCTTCCCGGTGTGTCACACGTCCGGCAGTCAGGGGCAACCGCTGTTGCTCGTTCACAACCAGCTCACGCTCGACGTGCTGTTCGCCTGCCAGATGACGCGCGGGAACGCCGGCTACCGCGTCGGGTTCGTCGAGGCGGCGAAGCGGCTGTTCTCGCCGGCGCGGCTGGCGGTCGTCATCAGCCGGCCGGGCTTCTTCCCGTCGGCGTGGGTGTGGAAGCACCTGCCGCGCGGCCTGCGGCCTTATGTGCGGTTGCTCTACGTCTCGGCCGGCGACCCGGACCTGATGGCGAAGCTGGCGGCATTCCGCCCCACGGTCCTGACCTCGACGCCGACCACGCTCGACCTCCTCGCGCTGCGCCCGGACCGGCCGCGGTTCGATGCGCTGAGGCAGGTCGTGACGTGGAGCGAGACACTGACCGCCGGCGTGCGCGAGCGGCTGTTGGCGGCCTACGGCGCGCCGGTGAGGGACACCTACGGCTGCGGCGAGTGCCTGTTCCTGTCGAACGGCTGCCCGACGCACCCGGGGGCGCACGTCAACGCCGATTGGGCGATCCTCGAAGTGGTGGGCGCGGACGGCCGCCCGGTCCCAGCCGGCGAGGCGGGCTACAAGGTGTATCTGACCAACCTTGCCAACCCCGTCCAGCCGCTCATCCGCTACGAGCTCGGCGACCGGCTGCGCATGGCGACAGCGCGGTGCGCATGCGGCAGCCGGCTGCCGCGGATCGAGACGATCGACGGCCGGGCGGCGGAGGTGTTCCGCATCGATACGGCGACCGGGCCGAAGGTGCTGACCGCGTACCCCTTCCAGCACGCCTTCGACCACTTCCGCGGCGTCCGCGAGTGGCAGGCGACACAGCTCGACGGCCGGCGGGTGCGGGTGCGATTTGAGCTGCTGCCGGGGGCGACACTCGACCGCGACGCGACCCGGGCGCGCCTGAACGACCGACTCGCACTGGCCGGCTTTGCCGGCGTGCCCGAGGTCAGTTTCGAGGTGGTGCCACGGCTGGAGGCGGACCCGGCGACGGGGAAGTTCCAGCGGATGCGGCCGGCCGCGGCGCCCGCGTCGAGCGGGCGGTCGGCGGCGTGACGTTACTTCTTCGGCGCGGGCGCCCCGTAGTCGAACCCGAACAGCCACGCCCCCGCCTCGGCCGGCGTCGGCACCGCCTTCGGGGCGGGCGTCTCGGCCGGCGTCGGGGCGGCCGCGGCGTCCTTCTTCGCCTTGTCGATCTGGTTGCTAATGAGCTCGCCGACGTGGCGGGCGCCCTCGCCGGCGTCCTTCACCACGCGGCTCGTGTCCACGTTCGTCGTTACCTGGAGGGTGCCGTCGGTGCCGTGGGAGATGTTCAGCTTGTACCAGCCAAGATACCAGCCGACACCGCCGAACCCGACGACCAGCGCCCCGATCAGGGCGAGCAAGTTGCGCATCGGACACCCCGTTCCGTTCCGTGGAAGCGGCCGAACCCGCCGGCCGCCCGGCCGGTCTACCCGGGGCCGGGCGACGGCGCCTAGCCCAGTGTACGTCGCGCGGCGCGCGGGATGCACACCGACCGTGTGCCAGACTTGGATCGACCC
>JAFKFQ010000269.1:45865-70055 GCA_017308215.1 bacterium
TGCACGACCGGTCGGAGCTTGCACCCGGTCGGGCGGATTTGTTACCCTGTCCCCGGCGCGTTCCCGACGACTCTCCCCTCCCGACCCCGCCCGCACCGCGCCGGCGGGCCGTGCCCAAGCCCATCCGGGGCACAACCGGGCGGAGCCCGATACCCGGCGGCCGCCGCCGCCACCCGAGGACATTGCCCCATGGCCGCCGCCACCATCCTCGACAGCCTCCGCTCCCAGATCGACCTGACCGACTACCGGAAGCTCCACTGGGAGGGGTCGTTCCAGGACTACCTGACCGCCGTCCTCGCCAACCCGGGCATCACCCGGACGGCGTACCAGCGCCTGTACGACATGGTCTTGTCGCACGGCGTCGAGGACATCTACGAGAACAAGGACAAGCTCACCCGGTTCAAGTTCTTCACGGACTTCGCCGCCCGCCACGCCGACGGCATCTACGGCCTCGACCGGCCGCTGATGCAGCTGGTGAACACGTTCAAGAGCGCGGCGCTCGGCTACGGCACCGAGCGGCGCGTCATCCTGCTCCACGGCCCGGTCGGCAGCGCCAAGTCCACCATCGCCCGGCTGCTGAAGCGCGGCCTCGAGGAGTACAGCCGCACCGACGCCGGGCAGTTGTTCACGTTCGCCTGGAAGGGGCCGGACGGGACGTGGGTGAAGGACCCGATGCACGGCGAGCCGCTGCAACTCGTGCCCGAGGAATACCGGACGACGCTCGTCGCGTCGCTCAACGAGAACTGTGCGAAGCCGTACCCCTACGAGATCCGCATCAAGGGCGACCTGTCGCCGTTCAGCCGGTACGAGTTCAGCACGCGCCTCCAGAAGTACGACGGCGACTGGCTGAAGATGCTCGACAACGAGGTGAAGGTGTACCGGATGACCCTGTCCGAGAAGGACCGGGTCGGCATCGGCACGTTCCAGCCGAAGGACGAGAAGAACCAGGACAGCACCGAACTCACCGGCGACATCAACTACCGGAAGATCGCCGAGTACGGTTCCGACAGTGACCCGCGGGCGTTCAACTTCGACGGCGAGCTCAACATCGCCAACCGCGGCATCGTCGAGTTCATCGAGGTGCTCAAGCTCGACGTGGCGTTCCTCTACGACCTGCTCGGGGCGTCGCAGGAGCACAAGATCAAGCCGAAGAAGTTCGCGCAGACGGACATCGACGAGGTCATCCTCGGGCACACGAACGAGCCCGAGTACCGGCGGCTCCAGAACAACGAATTCATGGAGGCGCTGCGCGACCGCACGGTGAAGATCGACATCCCCTACGTCACCCGCCTGCGGGACGAGGTGAAGATTTACGAGAAGGACTACTCGAGCGTGAAGGTCCGCGGCAAGCACATCGCCCCGCACACGGTCGAGGTGGCGGCGATGTGGGCGGTGCTGACGCGGCTCAACCCGCCGAAGCACGCCTCGCTCAGCGTGCTCCAGAAGCTCAAGCTCTACAACGGCAAGACGATGCCCGGGTTCACCGAGGACAACGTCATCGAGCTGAAGCGCGACGCGGTGAACGAGGGGATGACCGGGATCAGCCCGCGGTACATCCAGGACAAGATCAGCAACGCCCTCGTCGCCCACCCGGACGAGGACAACATCAACCCGTTCATGGTGATGAAGGAGCTCGAAGACGGCCTCCGCCACCACTCGCTCATCAAGGACGAGGACCAGTACCGGCACTATAAGGAACTCCTGAGCGTCGTCCGCGAGGAGTACGAGGACATCGTGAAGAACGAGGTCCAGCGGGCGATCGCGGCGGACGAGGAAGCTCTGGCCCGGCTGTGCGCCAACTACATCGACAACGTGAAGGCGTACACCCAGCGCGAGAAGGTCCGCAACCGCTACACCGGCAGCTACGAGGAGCCGGACGAGCGGCTGATGCGGTCGGTCGAGGAGAAGATCGACATCCCCGAGGGCCGCAAGGACGACTTCCGCCGCGAGATCATGAACTACATCGGCGCCCTGGCCATCGACGGCAAGAAGTTCGATTACAAGACCAACGAGCGGCTCCAGAAGGCGCTCGAGCTCAAGCTGTTCGAGGACCAGAAAGACTCAATCAAGCTGAGCAGCATCGTGTCGAACGTGGTGGACAAGGCGACGCAGGAAAAGATCGACGTGGTGAAGTCTCGCCTGATCCGCAACTACGGCTACAATGAGTCGAGTGCCACCGACGTGCTGAACTTCGTGGCGAGCATCTTCGCCCGGGGTCAGACGAAGAAGTAACGCAGAACAGGGCAGACGGCAGCGGACAGAAAAGCAGAGGAAATGTGGCGATTTGCTCTCTGCCATCTGTCCTCTGATCTCTGGATACACGGCCGCCGGGGTTTGGAGGGGTGGGGGCCTGACCGACCTGAAGGTGTGAACCTGGTCAGGGCGGAAGCAGCAGCCATAAGCGCTAGAGGGTGCGGCTCAGGGCACCCCCATCCTTTCCAAGCCCCGGCGGTTGGACACACCGGCCCGCCAGCCATCGCGCTGGCGGGCCGCGTCATTTACTGGGCGATCACGCCGCGGGTGCGCTGGAGCCAGTCGGTCAGATCGGCGACCATCCCGTCCGCGTCCGGGTAGCGGTTCGCGGGGTGGATCTCCAACGCCCTCAAACAAATCTTGATGAGTTCCCGCACGGCTTCTCGGTGCTCCTGGGGGAGCTGGAGGCCGCGCGGTACGATCCCGGGTCGGAGTGGCGGCGCGGTGCGGGTGGGCGTGGCGCCGTTCACATTGGGCGGCACCCCACCCAGGATGAAATGGAGGATCCCGCCGAGTGCGTACACGTCCGTCGCGGGCGTCAGACGGGAGGGGTCGCCCAAACTCTGCTCGGGAGCCATGTAAGCCGGGGTCCCGATCACCCGCCCCGCCACGCGGGTCTCCGACCCCGTTTCCTCCCTCCCGGGGGCTGAATAGATGTGTGGCAAGTCGTCGGGTTCGCCGCTCCCCTCCTCACGGGCCAAGCCCCAGTCGATCACGAACACCTCACTGAAGCCGGAGACCAGGACGTTTTGCGGCTTGAGATCCAGGTGCAGGATGCGACTCTCGTGGGCGTAGTCGACGCCGCGGCAGACCCCGACGAACGCCTCCACCAGCCGGCGGAGCGGGAACTCCGTGAATCGGGTGGCGACGCCACTGGAGAGCGCGTCGAGACACCGTTCCAGGTTCATCCCCTCGACCAGGCGCATGGTGTAATAGAGTTGCCCCAACTGATCGGTTCCGAGGTCGAACACCGGGATGACGTTCGGGTGGAAGAGACGGCCGGCGACCCGGGCCTCGCGGACGAACTGGCCGCGCATGACCGGGTCGTCGCCCCGGCCTGGTCGCACCTGCCGCATCTTGATCGCAACCGGCCGCCGGAGCACCCGATCGAACGCCCGGTAGATGACCCCCATTCCGCCCCTCGCCAATTCCTGCCCGCGGTTGTAACGCTGGTCGAAGTCTGCGTGCGTGGTCGGAAGGGGTTGGTCCGGTGCGTCGGGCGTGGACCGCGGAGTGCTGCCGGGCTCGTCCTCACACCTGGGGTGGCCGTCCACGCGTGGTGTAGTCGGGCCGAACCACTTTCCGCACTTGCCGCAGCGGGGTGGGTCGAGCGCGGCTGGCAACGGAGTGCCGCACTTGTCACAGTCGGACGTCGTCGTCATCGCGGGCGCTCCGATGTCGAATCGAGTTTCGCCCGGCCGGGACAGTTCCGCAAGTGCCCGGGCCAGCGTCAGTGCTGCAGTTGGCGTGGCAACACGGTCGTTGTACAATCCCCGCCGGCCGTCCAGGCCACGCGACAGGAGGTGCCCATGTCCCCCGGGCTCATCGCCGGTGCTCTCCTCCTCACCCTCGCCCAGCCGCCGACGCCACCCACACCCGACTGGTCGCCCGCCCACCGCGACGCGCTCGCGCGCTACGGGGCGGGACTGATGCAGGCCCGGCGCGACCGGCTCCTCACCGCGGCTGCGGCGTTCGAGAAGGCGGCGAAGGACGATCCCGACTCGACCGAGCCGCTCAAGGAACTCGTTCGCCTCTACAGCCAGACCGGGCGCGAGCCGGACGCGGTCCGCGCCGCCCGTACCGTTCTCGAACGGAACCCGGCGGACCACGACACCGCGCACGCCCTCGCGCGGCTGCTGTACGACCTCGGCGAACTGCACGAGGCGGTGTCAGTGGCCCGATCCGCCGCGGCCGGGGTCGATCCCGCGCGACGCCCGGAGAAGGCGCTGGCGCTATCCCGGGATCTCGGCACCCTGCTAGAAAAAGCGAACGACCCGGCCGGCGCCGAAGCGGCCCTGACGCGCGCCCGAGACGTGCTCGTCACGCACCGCAAGCAGCTCGTCGTCCCGGGCGGGCTCACGCCGACCGAGGCGGACGTCGCCTTGGCCAACACACAGGAACGACTCGGCAAGGCGCTCGTTGCGCAGAAGAAGACCGACGCCGCGGCGGCCGCCTTCCGGGCCGCGCACGCCCTGTACAACGACCCGAAGCGCCTCAACGACCCCGAGGCCGCCGCCCGGCTCGATTGGAACCTCTCGGCCGCGCTCGCGGCGAAGGGCGACCCGGCCGCGGCACTGCGGCACCTCGAATCGTTCCTGAAACTCCGGCCCCAGGCCGTCGAGCCGTTCGAGCGGCTGGCGGACGTACTGCGCCAGAACGGGCAACCCGACGAGGTGATTCCTGCTCTCCGGCGGCACAGCGCGGGCGACCCGACGAACCTTCCGGTGCAGGCGGTCCTCGCGGCGGAACTCGCCCGCGCGCCCGCCACGCGGGCCGCGGCGGACGACCTCTTCAGCCGCATCGGCACGCTCAGCAACGACCCGAAGGTGCTCCGCATCGTGGTCCGCTCGCACGTCCAGACGGCCCGGCCGCGGTCCGTCCTCGACGACCTCGACCACGCGTACCAAACACTGAAAGACCGCGACGCGGGCGGGACGGCGCGGGCGGCCGAGCACGACTTCGCCGCGGAGCGGGCGCGGGTGCTCGGCGAACTGCTGCGCGCGGAAGCCGACTGGGCCGGCGCCGTCATCACGGCCGCGGCCGACGACCTCTCGGCGGGGCGCAAGCGCGAGTACGCGACGTGGCACGTCCTCGGGGTGCTGGCCGCGCGGCACGGCCGGCTCGACCTCGCCGTGGTTCAATTCCGGCAGGCGGTCGCCACCGCGCCGCGCGACACGCAGCCGGCCGCTTACGGGGCACTCATCGACGTGCTGTGGCGCTCGCGGAAGCCGGCCGACGTCGCAGCCGCGTGCCGCGACGGGCTGCGCGCCGCCGACGGTGTCGCCCCCGCGTACTTCCACTTCCACCTCGCCTACGCCCTGGCCGAACTCGGCGACGGGGCCGAGGCGGTGGCCGCGTCCGACCGGGCGATCACACAGGCCGGGGACTCGGACCGCCTGACCGTCCGCCTCCGCAAGGCCGCCGTGCTGAAGGTGCTCGGCCGCTGGGACGAGGCGATCGCCCTGTGCCGACGGCTGCTCGACGAGTTCGACGCGCCGGCCGACCGCGAGCGCACGCGCTACGTGCTCGCCGGTGCGTACTGGGGTGCCCGGCGCGACGCGGAGGCCGAGGCCGAATTACGGCTGATCCTGGACTCGCACCCCGACCACGCCGGCGCCTGCAACGACCTCGGCTACCACCTCGCCGACCGCGGCCGCAACCTCGACGAGGCCGAGCGCCTGGTCCGCCGGGCCGTCGCGCGCGACCGCCTCGACCGCCGCCGCTCCGGCGATGCAGAACCGGACAACCCCGCGTACCTCGACAGCCTGGCCTGGGTGCTGTTCCGCCGCGACAAGCTCCCGGAGGCCCGTGTACTCCTCGAGCGGGTATCGGCAACGCCCGACGGCGCGGCCGACGCCGTGGTGTGGGACCACCTCGGCGACGTGTGCTTCCGGCTCGACGACAAGCCCGCCGCGAAGGCCGCGTGGGAGCGGGCCGCGGCCCTCTACCCGGCCGACCACCGCGGCCAGCGCGACGGCCGGCTGGAGGAGGTGCGGCGGAAGCTGCGGCGGGTGCCGTGACCCGGTCGTATACTGACGCTTTCGAGTCCCGCGACCGAGGTTGAGGACATGGCCGGCCACAGCCACTGGGCGAACATCGCCCGCCACAAGGGCATCGTCGACGCCAAGCGCGGCAAGCTGTTCAGCAAGCTCAGCCGGTACATCATCATCGCCGCCCGGAACGGCGGCGGCGACCCGACGATGAACCTCAAGCTCCGCTACGCCATCGACAAGGCGCGGGCGGTGTCGATGCCGAAGGACAACATCGAGCGGGCGATCAAGCGCGGCACCGGCGAGCTCGAGGGCGTCACCTACGACGAGATCCTGTACGAGGGCCGCGCCGCGGGCGGGATCGCGATCCTCGCCGAGGTACTGACCGACAACCGCAACCGCACCGCCGGCGAGATCAAGAAGATCTTCGAGCGGGCGAACGCCGAGGTCGGCAAGCCGGGGTCGGCGGCGTACCTGTTCGACCGCAAGGGGTTCTTCGCCATCGACGCCGCGAAGTACCCCGACGAGGACCACTTGATGACCGTCGCGCTGGAGGCCGGCGCCGAGGACTTGAAGCGCGAGGGCGAGGTGTTCGAGATCACCACCGACCCGTCGAACTTCTCGGCCGTGCTCGACGCACTCAAGGCGTCGGGCGTTGAACCGGCCGAGGCCGAGGTGAAGTACCTCGCCAAGACGCAGCAGGCGGTTGACGTGGAGACGGGGAAAAAGGTCGTGAAGTTGATCGAGGCGCTCGACGACCACGACGACGTCCAGAACGTCGTCACCGACGCGATCCTGACCGAGGAGATGGGCGAATAACCGGCGCAAGTCCCCCAACCTACCGCGTTCCTCCGGCGAAGAACCCGTCGTCGTGAGGAACCACTCGTGACCCCGCTCGTCCTCGGCCTCGGCCTCGCCCTGACAACCACCCCCGCCCAGCCGCCGCTCCCGGCGTACCCGCAACCGCTACCGCCGGGCGTGCGGCAGTTCCCGCAATTCCCTGGCGGGCCGGTGTACCGCCCCGGTTTCCCGCCGGCGATCGTCGTTCCCCCGCCCGTCGCTTACCCGCCGCCGGCCAACCCCGGCCCACTTCCACCCGCGGTCGGGGCGCTGACGCTCGACCAATTCTCTCGCGTGTTCGCGCCGACACCGGGCCAGCACCACTACTGGATCGTCCACCCGCGGACGTGCCGGCCGGTCGAGGTGTGCTTCGTGCTCCCGAACTGCGGCAGGCTGGACCGGGTGCGCGTGAACCGGTCCTCGATCCACATCGACATCGACAACCCGGACTACGACGTGGACATCGACTTCCGCAACGACGGCACCGTCCGCATCCGCTACAGCGACTGACAACTCGTTCGGGGCGCGAGCCGTCGCTCGCGTCCCCGCCTAGGCCAGCGAACACCAACTCACTCCTTCTTGGTCATCCGCCTCACCGCTGCGGCAGCGGGGGCGCGGACGGTGGCGGTCTCGGCCAGCTCTCGCAACAGCGCCGTTGCGTCGTCGGAAGCCGACAACTCTAGCGCCTCGACCACACGCCGGGCCAGCACGATGTCGGTGTCGAACGGCCGTGCGGCGAGGCGTTTCGCATCGGTCACGGCCGGCACGTCCCGCGCCTTCCCCCTGAAAAACCGCACCACCGCCGCCGGGTGCGACGCCAGCCGCCACACCGCCCGGTACGCCCACGCCGCATCTTCACCCTTCAAGTCGTCCCACAGGCGCGCGAGTTCCCGTGGGCCCGGCGCGGCGTCGTTCTTCGCACCGGCCGCGCCGGCCAGGTTCCACACCAGTCCGGTCTGGTTCGTCGGGTCCGACGACATCAGATGCCGGCCGTCCTTCGAGAAGGCGACCATGAAGATGGTGTCGGTGCCGGCCGGGTCGAGCCGCAGCCGCGGACGCATCGTCGCCACCTCCCACAGCCAGACGCTGCCGTCGTCCTGTGACCCGACAAGGGTACGGCCGTCGGGACTGAGCCGCAGCATCGGCCGGTTGCTCGGCAGCGCCTTGGGTTTGAACGCCACGCCGCCCGGCCACTCTTGGCCCGTCTCCACGTCCCAGAAGCGGACCGCCGAGTCGTAGACGAACCGGTCCTTCCCGGCCAGGTAGCCACTGGTAACGACCGTCTCCGCGTCGGGCGTGACGCAAAACCCTGTCACCTGGCCGCGGCCGAAGTGCCGGATCGTTCGCCGCTTGTAGTTCTCCATCGTCAGGCGTTCCTGATCGGCGGCGTACCCCTGTCGCAGCCAGCGGCCGTCCGGGAACTTTACCCACCCGGGGTAGCCGCGGCGCGGCTCGAACGCCTCGAACGGTTCTGGAAACGGCGGGGCCAACACGAACGGCGGGGTGAGTTGTGGCGCCATCTTCGGCGGGTATGTGATTGCTTTCGTTTTCGTGTCGATTACGCGCAGCCCACAGGCGTCCTTCTCGAAGAACCCGCCGAGGACCGTCTTGCTCCCGTCGCCGGAGAGTGCGAAACCGAACAGCAGATTCAGGTCGTCGGGCTGAATCCCGCGCAGGAAGAACTCGTCGCGCCCCTGCCACTTGCCGCGCTGCGGTGCGGACGGGCGTTCCGGTGGCATCGACCCGCTCACCACGTCGACCGGCACGAGGCCGTCCTTCATCCCCACGAACACCGTCTTGCCGTCCGGCGTGAAGCCGAGGCCGATCAACTCCGGCCGGTTGGAGGCGTACTGGTCGGAGAGCGTGACGAGGGCTCGCTTCGCCCCGGTCGCCGCGTCGAGCAACCAGACCGATCGCGTGGCGGGGTAAATGCTCACCGGGCACGCCGCGAGGGACTTGCCGTCCGGGGCGAACGCGATGCGGTATTCCCCGTTTCGGTGCCGGGCTTCGTCAACCAGTTCGGTGCGCCAGAGCACCTTGCCGGACGCGGCGTCGAACGCCATGACCTTCGACCCGACGGTACACGCGACCTTCGACCCGTCGGGCGCGACGATGAGTGCCCCGGGGAAGAAACCCTTGTACGCGAAGGCGCGGCGTAGCGTACCCGTCTCGGCTGCCCACACCGCTAGCGCGCAATTCGGTCGCAACCCCAGTCCGCGATCCTCGTTGTCGGAGGGGTCGTGGTACCAGTCCGCCGTCACCAGAGTCTTCCCGTCGGCGGAAAGCGCCCACAGCCAGGTGTGACGTTCGCGCAGCGCCTTTCCGCTGGCGACGTCCCACACGCGGAGAACGGCGGGCGTGTGAGCCCCCGGTTGGCCGCGGTTGGCGTAGAGCGTGCGGCCGTCCGGTGAGAGTTCCACGCGCGAGTACGGCGAGTAGGACTTGATCGAGTCGTCGTGCTGGCGGATTACCTTCGCCGCGGCCGTGTCCCACACCACCAGTGCCGGTTGGTGATGCGTGAACGCGATCACGCTGCCGTCGCGGTTGGCCGCGACGATGTCGCGGGCCGCAGAGAGGAAGTGGGACGGGTTCGGGCCGAGGAACGTGCGGTCACCGAGCCTGCGCGCCGGCGGAATGGTCGGCACGTTCGCCGGCGGCAACGGCGGTGGGTCGACCTTCGGCGGTGCAATGAGCACCGGCGCGTTGGCGGGGTTGGCGGTGAACGGCGTAGGTTCGGCGACCGGCTGCGGCACGGGGAGCGGTTCGACCTCGAGCGGCGGCGGGGCGACCGGAGGCTGCGCGACGACGGCCCCCGCAACGAGACACACGACCAACAGCGTCCGGGTGTACATGGCGGTGGCCCTCCCGAACGAAAGCTACCGGGGCGCCTGTATCCGCAGTGTAACGGCGCGGGCGGCGTGCTCGGCGTTCGACCCCTCGCGGCGGGCGAGGACCACGACCGGGTGGTCCGTCGCCCGCACCCACGGCTCACAGTACAGCGTCACCTCGCGGCTGGTGTCCCGCTCGGTCACCAGGATGCCGTTCAGCCCCACGTTCATCACCCGGACCCCGTGCGGCAGCCCGCGGACCTCCAGCGGTACGCGCCCGGCGAACCCGTTCCGCCGCTCGATGTCCACCACGAACTTCGTCTCCTGACCGGGCCGGATCACGAGCGTGTCCTGGCGGACCGTGGTGCGGATGTCGAACTTCTCGGCGACCGTGGGCGCGCCGCCGGCCGCCTCGCGCGCCACGTCCTTCCCGCCGATCGTCGCGGTCCCGGTGAGCCGTAGCTTGGTGTTCGCGGGGACCGCCGCGTCGGTAGGTGCGAAGAGCGCGAACGCCGTACTCATCTGCCCGGCTTCGATGACTGCTTCAGGCGCGTGAAAACCGGGCGGGAGGCCATCGAGCTTCAGGCGGATTGGGCCGTCGAACCCGTCGCGCCGGGTGGCGGTCACGCTCACCGGCACGGCGCCGTTGCGCCACACGGCGGGCGCGGTCGGGTTGAAAGTAAGCGAGTAGTCGGGCTTCGGCGGCCGCACGGTGACGCGGAAGGCGTGGGTCGGCCCGCCGGCGCCGCGGGTGTCGCTCACGCGCGCTTGGTACACGCCGTCGGCGGGCGCCTCGAAGAACAGCCGCGAGTCGGTGCCGTACCCCGGCCCGCCGTCGTCGTTGCGGTAGTTCAGCGCGAACACCGGTTGGCCGTTCGGTGGGAACGTGCGGCCGGGCGGGTGGACCTCCACCTTGTACATCGGGCTGTCCATGCTGTGGTGGCAGGGCGTGGTGTCGAGGAACCCGACCCGGCGCCCGCCGGTCTGGTAGAACTGACAGTCGTCGTCGGGATTGCGGGGGAGGGCGAGGATCTTCATCACCTCGCCGTCGATGTACAGGTAGTCGTCGATCGCCAGGTCGGGCCAGGTCGTCAGCCGGATGCCCGGGGCGTTCGAGTCGTGGTCGCGGAAGGCGACGAACGTGCGCGCCGTGGCCCGCAGTACGGCTCGCGGCACCGGCCGGCCCGCGGCGTCGAGCACCTCGACGACCGAATCGACCGGCGACCCGGCCCGCGCCGCCAACACCTCGACGACCAGCTTCTCGCCCTTCTTTGCCGCGAACCGCACCGTCTGCGCGTCGCCCGCCTTCGCCAGGATCCCGTCCGCCGAGCCGGGGACGCGGATCTCGCCGCCCGCGGCCGGGTCGAGCACGACCGACGGGAATTCGGCCACAAGCACCTCGGCCTTCCCGAGCGGGCGGTCGTCGCCCGTCTCGATCGGAACCGGGACGCGCGAGTCGGGCACCGCGTCGGCCGGCGGCGCGACCGTGACCGGCACGCCCGCGGCTTTGCCCAGGTGGACGCCGGATACGTGGACCGGCACCGCCTTGCCGCGCGGCACGCCGAGCGGGAACACGCCGGTGACGACCGGGACGTCGCCGATGTTGAGGCGATAAGTGAAGTCGGCGCCGCCGCGGTATTCCTTGTCCCGAACGCCGATGGCGTACCCGCCGGTCGCCGGCGCCTTGAAGCCGAGCACCGCGTCTCCTTCGGCCAGTACCCGGCCGTCGAGGCCGGCGAGAACGAGCACCGGGTCGAGCTTCGAGCCGAGTTGCGCCGCGACAACTTGAGCGCCGACCTCCTCGCCGGCGCGGGCGGTGAACCGGAAGTAGTCCACGTCGCCGGCGCGGTCCACAGTTCCGACCACGGTTGATTGCAAGGTAATCGGCATCGCCTGCCGCGCGGAGTCGGTGGTGCCCGCCTCGCGGACCGCCGGGTAGCGGTCCACCGCGAGCGCCAGCGGCGCCGACTTGCCGCCCGGGCCTTCGAGCATCAGCTGGGCGCCGCCGGCGGGCGCAGTGGCGGGGATGGTCACTTCGACTTCGAGCGTGGTCGCCGTGCGGCCGGTCGGGACGATCTTCACCTGCGCCCCGGCCACGTTTGTGCTCGCAGTGGTCGCATGATCGAGTTTCTGCCCGACCACTCCGACACGTGTGGTCTTGCCGCGCGGGACTCCGGTGGTGCTGAGCTTCTCCGCCTTCGGCGCGGCCGGTTTCACCGGCAGCGGCTGGGCGGTGATCTTGCCGGTGGCGTCGAGGAGGAGGGCGGTGCCGTTGAACAGGCCGACGGCGAGTTGCTTCCCGTCGGGGCGGACCGCGAAGCCGAGCGGCACGTCGGGTTGGGCGGGGAAGACGCGCGCCTCGGCCATCTTCGCCGCGTCCCACGCCTTCACCACGCCGTCCTCGCCGACGGTGAAGAGTTCCTTCCCGTCGCCGGTGTAGCCGAGCCGCGACACCGGGCGCTGGTGCGCGAACACCGAATGCACGAGCCGCCCGCCGGCCCGGTCCGCCGCCCACACGCGGACACTGCGGTCCACTCCGGCGGCGGCGAGGTGGCGGCCGTCCGGCGCCCACGCCAGCGCGTACAGCCAGTCGGTCGATTCGCCGAGCGTGTAGAGGCGCGTGCCCGTCAGCACGTCCCACATCTTTACCGCCCGGTCGCCGGCCGCCGACGCGAGCAGCAGCCCGCCCGGCTGGAAGGCGAGGGCATAGATGGTGTCGCTGTGGTCGCGGAGCGTGTGGGCGAGCTTCGCGGTGCCGTCCGGCGCGAGTTCGTAGACCTGGATCACACGGTCGTAGCCGGCCGTGGCGAGGCGCGTGCCGTCGTCCGACACTGCGACCGCGTACACGATGTCCTTGTGCGTCGCCGCGGTCTTCGCCGGGCCGGCAGGCTTGCCGGCGGCGTCGAGCGGCACGAGCGACACCACGCCCGACTGCCCGGGCTCACCGGCCGCGACCACAAGCCACTTGCCCGTCCGCGCGAACGCGAGCGCCGTAACACGGCCCGTCAAGCCCGTCACAGATCCGGTCTGCTCGCCGTTCGCCGGGTCGAACAGCCGTACCTCACCGTGCAGCCCGAATGCGACCGCCTTCGCTTGCGGGTGGTAGGCGGCGGCGGACACCGCCGGCGGCGCGGCCGCCACGAGGCCGGGGGCGAGGAGCACGAGCGCGAGGGAGAGGAATCGCGGCATCGGTGCGAGACTCGTGACGAGGGAAGGGCGGGTCTAGCGGAGGACGGCGGCGACGGCGGCGCCGACCGAGGCGAGCGTCAACAGGAGGGCGAGCGAACAACTGCCGCAGCCTTCGGCGACGGCGCCGACGCCCTCGACCGCGCTCCCGAGTCCTTCGGCGACTCCGCCCACCGCCTCGACGGCGCCGCCGGCGAGTTCGGCGGCGCCGGACGCGACCGAGCCGACCGCGTCGGCAACCCCGGCCGCGGCGCTGGACACGCCTTCCACGACGCTCCCGACCAGGTCGAGGCCGTCGGCCGCGCCGCCGACCACGTCGGCTAGCGCGTCACCGGCCCGGTTGGCGTTGTCGGTCTCTTCCTCGGCCGGCGGCAGTGGCTCGCCGTTCGGGTCGAGGTCGGTCGGGTTGAACGGGTCCACGGGCGGGCTCCGCGTCAGTGGTTGAACAGGAATTCGCGGCCGGTGAGGACGGCCCAGGCGAAGTCCTCGAGCGCCTCGCGCCGCGCCGCCGGTCCCTCGCGCCCGGCCTCGCTCAGGATGCCGACGAACCGGTCGCGCTCCTCGGCAGTCGGCTCGCGGCTCAGGGCGGCGAGGAAGAGCGCGTCCACGACCTCGCGGTCGGACCGCTTCTCGGTCACCCAGCGGGCGACGACCGAGGTGCCGCTGCGGAGCTTTTCGTTCAACGTCTGCCCGTTATTGAGGTGAAGCGCCTGCGACACGCTCGCGTCGGCGGTACGCTCGCACGAACAGGTCTGCACGCGCTCCGGCCGGCCGAACGCCTCCAGGAACCGCGACACGGCCAGCGAGTCGGGCAGCTGCATCGCCCGCGTGCCGACCGGGTAGCTCGTCGTCGGCGTGGTCGAGTCGCCGGCGGCGGACTTGAGCTGGTTGAAAACCGTCGGCACGCCGGTCACGTCCGAGTAGGCGTCGAGGATGACCTCGGCGGGGAGGCGGCGGAGCAGGTAGCGCGAATAGAAGCGGTCGTCCGCGGCGTTCGCCGGCGTCGCCTTCGACGACCGCTGGTACGCCGCCGACCGCGTCACGGTGCGGATCAGGTGCTTGACGTCGTACTTGTGCTTCACGAAGTCGGCGGCGAGCGCGTCGAGCAGGTCGGGGTTGCTCGCCGGGTTCGTGTCGCGCAGGTCGTCCTCGCTCTCGACCAGCCCGCGGCCCATCAGGCTTTTCCACACCCGGTTCACGGCTGCCTTCGCAAAGTACGGGTTCTCGGGCGCCGTGAGCCAGTCGGCGAAGTGCTTGCGGCGGTCGCCGGGGTCGGTGAGCGGCACCGCCTTACCGTCGAGCGGGGTCGGCGGCATCGCCACGCCGCGGCGCAGGTGCAGCGCGTCGCCGTCGGCCCGCGGGCCGACCAGCACCTCGCCGGGGCGGTCGCCGTTCTTCAGCCCGACGCGGGCGAACAGGTTGGCGAACTGCCAGTACTGGTCCTGCGTCCAGCGTTCGAGCGGGTGGTTGTGACACCGGGCACACGTCAGCGACATGCCGAGGAACGTGACCGCCGTCGATTCGGCGAGGTCGGACACGTCGCGGTGGAGGACGAAGTAGTTGCCGCGGCCGTTCGTGAGAGTGCTGCCGGACGCGGTGAGGATGTCGCGGGCGAAGTGGTCCCACGGCTGGTTGTCGGCGACCGACTGTCGCACCGAGCGGTAGAACGCCCACATCGCCGGCTGCGGCAGTCGTCGGCTCGACACTAGGAGCAGGTCCGACCACTTCATCGCCCAGTAATCGACGTACTCCGGGCGGTCGAGGAGTTGGTCGATGAGCTTTTCGCGCTTCTTCGGGTCGCGGTCGGCCACGAACGCCGCCGTCTCCTCGGCCCTCGGGAGAATGCCGCACACGTCGAGGTACACGCGGCGGACGAACTCGGCGTCGGTGGACTGCCCGGCCGGCGGGATGCGGAGGAGTTCAAGCTTCTTGAGGACGAGTACGTCCACGAAGCTCGCCCCGGCCGGCGGGACGAACGCGGCCGCGTCAACCGCGCTCCCGTAGGGGGCGGTGACGGTCAGCGCGGCGACCTTTGTCCCGAACAGTACCGACACCGCCGCCTCGCCGTACCCGGTGACGGTGATCTGCCCGTCTTCCGACACGGTCGCCACCTGCTCCTCGCTCGACACGAACTTCGCCCAGCGCGTCACGTCCTCGACGGTGCCGTTCGCGTAGACGGCGCGGACGATGACGCGGACCGCTTCGCGCGGCTTGAGCAGCGCCGCCCGCGGGAACACTTCGAGCCGCACGAGCTCCGGGTCGGCGTCGGCCGGGGCGGGCGCTCCGCCGGTGACCCATTGGAGTAGCAGGGCGTGGTGGTCCGAACCCACGTCGAACCGCGCACCACCGGCGTGCGGGATCGACCGCGTGGCCTTCTGGAGCAGCAAGCTCTGCTCGGGCCGCGTGAGATCGACGCGGCGGGCGACGGCCTGGCGCGTGAGGGCGAAGTGGTCCGAGTCGGGGTCGTAGCCCCGGAGCGACAGCTTGAGCCCGCCCTTGCCGGCGAGCGCACCGTGACACGCGCCCGAGTTGCAGCCGGTGCGGGTCAGCGTCGGGACGACGTGGTTGCGGAAGCTCCAGC
The DNA here is from genome assembly GCA_017308215.1 of bacterium. Classification (GTDB taxonomy): domain Bacteria; phylum Planctomycetota; class Planctomycetia; order Gemmatales; family Gemmataceae; genus Urbifossiella. The sequence goes on from JAFKFQ010000269.1 coordinate 61,264, forward strand.
CCGCGTCACCGGCGCTGGCGGTCAGCTTCACCGACACGGTCCTGCCGTTGACGGTGGCGGAGAGCGTCGCCTCGCCGTTCCCGGCGGCGACCACGCGCCCGCCGCGCTCGGCTTTCGCCACCGTCGGCGCCGAACTCGTAACGCTCGCCTTCTCGGTGTGGTCGGCGACGACACGACCGTTCTCCTCCTCGACCACGAGGAGCTGCTGGACGCGATTCGGTCCCGAGATCGTGACCGCAGGTGGGTAGACCTTCAACTCGCCGGCCCACGCCGGCGCAGCGGCCAACAACGCGAGCACGGAAGGAACGGCGAACCGCATGTGCTGCCACCTGGAGAGACGGGGCGTGGTGGGTTCAAAACAACTCGGTGATCGGGCGTACGCCGTAGTCCACCATCGGGATCGGGCGGCCCTGCGGACCGGGGAGCTCGCGGTGCGGGTCGAGGCCGAGGCCGCGGTAGAGCGTCGCCGCCACCTCGCCGGGCGTCACCGGGCGCGTCTTCGGCGTGCCACCCTGATCGTCCGACTCGCCGACGACCCGGCCGCCCTTCAGCGGGCCGCCGCCCATCAGGATCGTCCACACGCCGGGGTGGTGGTCACGGCCGCCGGCCGGGTTCACCTTCGGCGTCCGGCCGAACTCGCCGAGCGCCACCACCATCGTGTTCGACAACAGCCCGCGCTCGCTCAGGTCTTCGAGGAGGGCACTGTAGGCACGGTCGAAGTTCGGCGCCACCTCGCGGGACATCTGCACGATGTCGGTGAACGGCTTCGAGCCGTGGATGTCCCAGGTGACTTCGTCGAACACGGTCTCGAACATGTTCACGGTCACGAACCGCACGCCGGCCTCGATCAGGCGACGGGCCATGAGGCAGCTCTGGCCGAAGCGGGTGCGGCCGTAGCGCTCCTTCACGCGGTCCGGCTCCTTCTCCAGCGCGAAGGCGTCGCGGGCGCGCGGCGACGACATCAGTCGGTAGGCGAGGCCGAAGTTCTCGTCGAGTTGGCGGGCCGCGGCGCTCCCCTCGAACGCCGCCGTGCCGCCGTCCACGGCCTCGCGGAGCCGCTGCCGGCGTTCGGCGCGGACGCCGGTGATGTAGTCCGGCGGCAGCAGGTCCGGCACGCGGAAACCGGGGGCGTTCGGGTCGGCGTTCAGGATGAACGGGTCGTGCGGCTTGCCGAGGTAGCCGGCGGCGTGGCCGTGGGGCAGGTTCCCGCCGGTGCGGCCGATCGGCTTGGGTAGCAACACGTTCGGCGGCAGCTCACCGCGACCGCCCTTCACGTAGCCGAGCGCACAGCCGACGCTCGGGTGCTCGACGCCGCCGGCGAACAGGCGGCCGGTCTGCATCATCTGGTGGCCGGTGTCGTGGACGGCCGCGGCCGTGTGGTACACCGAGCGGACGAGCGAGAACTTGTCGGCGTGACGGGCGACCTGGGGGAAGATTTCGCTGATCTGAATACCGGGCACATTCGTCTGCGTCGGTCGGAACGGCCCGCGAACCTCTTCGGGGGCGTTCGGCTTCGGGTCGAACGTGTCGATCTGGCTCGGCCCGCCGACCAGGAACAGCATGATGCAGTTCACGTCGGCGTCGGTGTCGGCCTGGGCCTTCGCCCGCTCGTAGGCGGCGAGCGTGAGGCCGATCGGGGCGACGGCGCCGGCGTGGAAGAAGTCGCGGCGCGACGGGCCGTTGCAGACGCGGGCGGGGCGGGGGGCGTCCAGCCGGATCATGACGACCTCCAGGCGCGGCGGGATTCTACAGAATCAACTTGGTTCTAATCGAAATCCAGAACGTGTTCAACCAGGAAGTCCGACGGTATCGCCGCCCGTTCTCATCGCCGGCTCAGGAAATCGGGTTCGCCCGGGATCGGCTCGTGGCGTAAAATCCACTCACCTGCCAGATGCGCCCGTCCCAGACTCCCGCCGGCCGGACCCGGCCCGACGAGGATCACGCATGACCCGCTGGTTCGCCGCCCTCCCCGTACTCGCGCTCGCCGCCGCGCCCGCCGTTGCCGACCCGTCCGCGAAGCTCACGCCCGAACAGACGCACTTCTTCGAGACGAAGATCCGTCCGGTGCTGGCGGAGAGGTGCTACTCGTGCCACGGCGAGAAGAAGCAGAGCGCCGGCCTGCGGCTCGACACGGCGGTTGGCGTGCAGAAGGGGGCCGACGACGGGGCGGTGGTAGTGCCCGGCGACCCGGCGAAGAGTCGGCTCGTCAAGTCGGTGAAGCGCGAGGGCGACTTCGCCATGCCGCCGAAGCAGGGACTCCCCGCCGAGCAGGTCGCCGACCTGACCGAATGGGTGCGGATGGGCGCGCCGTTCCCCGCCGACATGACCGGGCCGAAAACCGGTGCCGATCCGACGAAGCACTGGGCCTTTCAGCCGGTGAGGGTGCCGGACCCGCCGGCGACGAAGCAGCCGGCGGCGCACCCGATCGACCGCTTCGTCCTGGCGAAGCTCGAAGCGAAGGGGATGACACTCTCCGCGCCGGCCGACAAGCGCACGCTCATCCGCCGCGCCTACTACGACCTGATCGGCCTGCCGCCGACCGCGGAGGAGGTCGAGGTGTTCGAGAAGGACGGGGCGCCGGACGCGTTCGAGAAAGTGATCGACCGGCTCCTCGCGTCGCCGCACTACGGCGAACGCTGGGGCCGCTATTGGCTCGACGTGGCCCGCTACGCCGACACGAAAGGGTACGTCTTCCAGGAGGACCGCAACTTCGCGTTCGCGTACACCTACCGCGACTACGTCATCCGCTCGTTCAACGAGGACAAGCCGTTCGACCGGTTCCTCGTCGAGCAGCTCGCCGCCGACCGCCTGCCGCTCGGGGACGACAAGTCGCCGCTCGCCGCGATGGGCTACCTCACCCTCGGCCGGCGCTTCCTCAACAACTCGCACGACATCATCGACGACCGCATCGACGTGGTGACGCGCGGCATGATGGGCCTGACGGTGGCGTGCGCCCGCTGCCACGATCACAAGTACGACCCCATCCCGGCGAAGGATTATTACAGCCTCTACGGCGTGTTCGCGTCCTCGGTCGAGCCGAAGGAACTGCCGCTGATCGGTGAGGCAAAGCACACGCCCGAGACCGAGGCGTACGAGAAGGAACTGGCGAAGAAGAAGGCCGATTACGACGCGGAGCGGACGCGGCGCTACACGGCGGCACTCGCCAAACTCCGCACCCCAGACTCCATCGGCGATTACCTGCGGGCCGTACTCGACGCCCGCGGCAAGAACCCGGAGCAGATGCAGGGGTTCGTCCGCGATCGCGACCTGAGCCAGGTCGTATTCGGCCGCTGGCGGCCGTACCTCACCGACCAGCTCAAGGCCGGCAACCCCGTCTTCACGCCGCTCGCCGCGCTCCACACGATCCCGGAGGCGGAATTCGCCACGAAAGCCACGGCCGCGATCGACAGCCTGCCGAAGGACAAGACGCACCCGGCGGTGAAGGCGGCACTTGCGGCGGCGAAGCCGAAGACGCTGCGCGAGGCGGCCAACGCCGTCGGCAAGGCGATCGTGGACGGGAAGGGCGACCCGGCGCTCGGCGCCGTCTTCGCTGCCGGCGGTCCGCTCGACATCCCCGCGGTCGACGGCGACAAGCTGTTCAACCGCCTCGACCGGGACCAGCTCAACGCCATCAAGAAGAAAATCGACGCCTTCCAGGCGATGAACCCGAACGCCCCGCCGCGGGCGCACGTCCTCAACGACGGTGGGGTGCAGGAGCCGGTGGTGTTCCTCCGCGGCAACCCCGGTAACCGCGGGCCGGCGGTGCCGCGGCAGATGGTGGCGGTCGCGGCGCCGGCCGGGCGGCAGCCGTTCAAGAGCGGCAGCGGCCGGCTCGAACTCGCCCAGGCCATCGCCAGCCCGGCGAACCCACTGACGGCCCGCGTCTACGTGAACCGCGTGTGGGTCGGCCACTTCGGACACGGTCTCGTCCGTACACCGAGCGACTTCGGCGTCCGTAGCGACCCGCCGACGCACCCGGAACTTCTCGACTGGCTTGCCCATCAGTTTGTCACCAACGGCTGGAGCGTGAAACGGCTGCACAAACTCGTCATGACATCGGCGACGTACCGGCAGGGGAGTGCGGCGCCGGACGCGGTGTTCCGCGCCGACCCGGAGAACAAGCTCCTGGGCCACCAGAATCGTCGCCGGCTCGACTTCGAGGCGATGCGTGACACGGTACTCGTCGCCGCCGGAAAGCTCGACCGCACGGTCGGCGGCCGGGCGGTGGACCTGTTCAAGGCGCCGTTCACAGTGCGGCGATCGGTGTACGGGATGATCGACCGCTCGAACTTGCCCGGCACGTTCCGCGTGTTCGACGTGGCGAGCCCGGACCAGCACAGCCCGCAGCGCTTCCTCACGACGGTGCCGCAGCAGGCGCTGTTCCTGATGAACAGCCCGTTCGTACAGGAGCAGGCGAAGGCGCTCGCCGCCCGCCCCGAGATGGCCTCGGCCGGCAACCCGGACTTGAGGGTCATCGCCCTGTACCGCCTCGCCCTCGGCCGCACGCCGACCGCGACCGAACTCGCCCTCGGCCGCGAGTTCGTCGCCGACTCCTCCGCCGGCCGCTGGGAGCAATACGCCCAAGTGCTGCTGCTGAGTAACGAGTTCGCTTTCGCGGACTGAGGAGGGATCGCGTGTCCACAGCAGCCGCGAATCGCCTGACCGCGGAGGAGTTCGCCCGTCTCCCGAACCCTCCCGACGGGTCGAAGCAGGAGCTGGTCCGTGGGAAGATCGTGACCTTGCCACCGAATGGGTTTCTCCACGGATTTGTTCAGGGCAACGTGGCGTCGCTCCTCAAGGCGCACGTCAGGCAACATAAGCTCGGGCGCGTGACGGTCGAAAGCGGCGTCATCACCGAGCAAGGGCCGGACACGGTGCGCGGGCCAGACGTGGCGTTCTGGAGTTACCAGCGCGTGCCGCAGGGGGACGTGCCAGTCGTGTACGCGAACGAGCCCGCCGACCTCGTGACCGAGGTCGTGTCCCCGGGCAACACCAAGCAGCGGATGACGCTGAAGGTGCGCAAGTACTTCAACAGCGGCGTTCGGCTCGTTTGGGTGGTCCACCCCGAGGAGCGGACGGTGATCGTGTACACGAAGCCCGGCGACGGCACCGTGCTGTGGGAGGACGCGACGCTGACGGGCGGCGACGTGCTCCCGGGGTTCCGCTGCCCGGTCGCCGAGTTCTTCCAGGACTGATCGAACCAACGCCGACATGCCCGGAGCCGCCATGACCCCGTTCAGCCGCCGTGACTTCCTCGCCCGCACCGGGATGGGCTTCGGCCTTACCGCCCTCGCGCCCCTCCTCGCCGACGACGCGCGGGCGGTCGATGCGGTCAACCCGCTCGCGCCACGCCAGCCCCACTTCCCCGCCAAGGCGAAGCGCGTCATCCACATCTTCGCCAACGGAGGGCCGAGCCAGGTCGACACGTTCGACCCGAAGCCGGCGCTCCAGAAGTACGCCGGCCAGCCGCTGCCCACGACGAACCTACGCACCGAGCGCCGCACCGGCGCCGCGTTCCCGTCGCCGTTCACCTTCCGCCCGCGCGGGCAGAGCGGCATTCAGGTCAGCGACCTGTTCGCGGAGACGGCGCGGCACATCGACGACATCTGCGTCATCCGCTCGATGCACGCCGACGTGCCGAACCACGAGCCGTCGTTCCTGTTGATGAACACCGGCGAGGCCCGGCTGATCCGCCCGAGCGTCGGCAGTTGGGTCACCTACGGGCTCGGCACCGAGAACCAGAACCTCCCCGGCTACATCACGATGTGCCCGGGCGGGATGCCGCTCCTGGAGTCGCAGAACTGGCAGTGCGGGTTCCTGCCCGGCGTGTTCCAGGGGACGTACATCGACTCGCGGCACACCGAGGTGGACCGGCTCATCGAGCATATTCGTAACCGCTCGACGAGCGCGTCCGACCAGCGCCGGCAACTCGATCTGCTCGGGCGCTTGAACTCTATGCACCAGGAGGCGCGGCCGAACGACCCGAACCTCGAAGCCCGCATCCGCTCGTTCGAGCTCGCCTACCGGATGCAGACCGAAGCCGCCGACGCCTTCGACACGACGCGCGAGCCGCGGCAGGTGCTCGACGCCTACGGCCCCGGCGAGCAGGCCCGGAGCCTGCTCCTGGCCCGCCGGCTGGTCGAGCGCGGCGTGCGGTTCGTGCAGGTGAGCCACGGGCCGGTGCAGCCGTGGGACAGCCACGACGACCTGGAGATCAACCACCGCCGCCTCGCCGGACAGGTGGACCGCGGCATCGCCGCCCTCATCTCCGACCTGAAGCGGCTCGGGCTGTTCGAGTCCACGCTTATCATCTGGGGCGGCGAGTTCGGCCGCACGCCGGTAGTCGAGCTGCCGACGCCGGGCTCGAACGCGGGCAAGGTGAACGGCCGCGACCACAACCACTGGGGCTTCACAGTCTGGATGGCGGGTGGCGGCGTGAAGGGCGGGACGGTGGTGGGCGCGACCGACGAGTTCGGGTTCCGGGCGGTCGAAAACCCGGTCCACGTCCACGACCTCCACGCGACCGTGCTGCACCTGCTCGGGTTCGACCACGAGCGCTTCACCTTCCGCTACGCCGGCCGCGACTTCCGCCTCACCGACGTGCACGGCCGCGTTGTCCGCGAGGCGCTGGCGTAGGGCCACAACTCATCCGCAACTGGTGGGGATTCAAGACAGGTTAAGTCGCCCGCGCGGTGACGGTAGTCCGCCGTCGCGCGCCCCAGGACGCGGCTCGTGAAGACTTCTTGTCGCCAAGCCTCGCGCGTTCCCGTTTTTCACAGCCGGCGTCTTCCGCTCGCATCCCCACGCGCAAGCGGTGGGCGGGCGGAGCGCAGGCCCGGATTGTTCGATAGCAATCGCCCCTCCGCGCCAAGGATCGCGCGGTACTATACTGCCGCTGCCAAATAACTGACCCGACGGGATTCTGGGCTGTGACGACCGAACCGACCTCGCCCGCCATCTCGCCGTCCGCCGATATCGCCGCCGAACTACTGATCGACGCCGTCCAGCGCCTCTCAACGGCGGGCACCGTTCCCGACATCACCACCATCGTGAAGACGACGGCGCGCCGGGTGACCGGGGCCGACGGCGCGTGCTTCATCCTCCGCGACGAGGACAAGTGCTATTACGCCGACGAGGACGCGATCGCCCCGCTGTGGAAGGGGAAGCGCTTCCCGATGGCGGCGTGCATCAGCGGGTGGGTGATGCTCAACCGCCAACCGGTCCTGATCCCAGACATCTACCTCGACCCCCGCATCCCGCACGACGCCTACCGGCCGACGTTCGTCCGCAGCCTCGCGGTGGTGCCCGTCCGCTCGCTCGGCCCGGTCGGCGCGATCGGCGTGTACTGGGCCCAGACCGCCTGCCCGACGCCGACCGAGGTCCGCTGGCTCCAGTCGCTCGCCGACTCGACCGCCCTCGCGCTGGAGTACATCCGCTCGCAGACCGACGTCGGCAAGGCGCGGGGGATGAACACACTCCTTCAAAGCGAGAACGACCGGCTCAAGGGCGAAATCAAGAAGCCCGAGGCGGGCGGGATGGTGCGAATGTGCTTCCTGACGAAGCGGTTCGAGGTCGGCGGCCGGTGGGTGTCGATCGAAGAGCTGCTCGAACAGTGGTACGGCGTACACGTCAGCCACGGGCTCAGCCCCGAGGGGCTGGCCCAGTTGTCCAGCGACCGCGGCACCAGCGCGAACCCCCCGCTCAGCGCCGGGCCGGGTTGACGCGTGCCACTCCCGCCCGCCCGCGGATCGCCGCCACAAGGTCGGCGGGCGTGCGGATGTCGGCGGCGAAGTCGGTGTAGCAGCAGCCGACGGTGGCCGGGTCGTGCGAGTCGCTGTTGCCGAGCTGTGCGAGGTGCGGGTAACGAAGGAGCAGGTCCGCCGCCTTCGCCCGCAACTCGTCGTCCATGTTGTTCGACATCACCTCGATCCCGTCCAACTCGACGCCCGTCTCGCGGACGAGCTTCTCGAACGGCTGCCCCCAGCGGTTCGGGTGCGCCGCCACGGCCGCGCCGCCCTGCTGGTGAACTTCGCGGACCAGCTCGGCCCAGCCGATCCCGCGGGGGAGGCGGGACGGGTCCGTGATGCCGTAGACGAGCATGTCGCCGCCGCGGCCGGTCACTTCGACCCCGGAGAGGATGACGAGGTCGGGCGCGAACGCCCGGAGTTCGGCCAGTTCCTCGTCGGGCCACCAGTAGTCGTGCTCGGTGAGCACCACGCCGTCGAGCCCGGCCGCGCGGGCGGAGCGGAGCAGGTCGAACGGGTCGGTCACCGAGTCGGGGGAGTGGCGGCGGGTGTGCAGGTGGAGGTCGAACTTCATCAGTCTTCCGGGGTGCGGGCGGTCGGAGTTCCTATTTTACGGGCCGCACGACCGGCGCCGCCGGCATCCCGGGATCGGCCGCCGCCGCAGCGGCCGCGTTCTTCCCTTGTGTCCACCCGGGCGGGGTTTACAATCCTAATACGCGACTCCCAGCGCCGCCACGGCGCGGGCGCGTCCACCCAGGTCCGGCCCGCCCCGAGGCCCGCATGGCGACGCAGTTCATCACCCTCGAAGAGGCGGCCCGCCGGCTCGGCATCCCGGCCGAGGAGGTCAAGCGCCGGCTCAAGACCGAGTGGACGCACGTCGTCCCGATGCGGGACGGGGCCAACCTCCGCTTCCGCGAGAACCAGATCGAGGAGCTGTCCCGCCAGCTCGGCGCGGCCAGCGACCCCGAACTGCCGCTCGCGTCGCTCGACGCGTCGGACCCCGGCTCGGACGACTTCAAGATCCCGTCCGGCCCGAAGAGCGGCCGG
>JAFKFQ010000684.1 GCA_017308215.1 bacterium
TCAAGGCGCTGATCCAGGACTCGGTGCGGAAGGTGGAGGCCGGGACCGACCTGGTCAACCGGTCCGGGGAGTCGCTGGGCGAGATCGTGACGAGCGTCAAGCGGGTGACCGACCTGATCACCGAGATCGCGGCGGCCGGGCGGGAGCAGTCGACCGGGATCGACCAGGTGAACAAGGCGGTGGCGCAGATGGACGCGGTGACGCAGCGGAACGCGGGCCAGACGGAGGAGATGTCGGCGACGGCGCAGACCCTGACCGACCAGGCCGCCCAGCTCCGCGACCTCGTCGCCCGGTTCAAGCTGTCCGACGACGCCCGCCCGACCGCCGCCCCGGCCCGTCCGGTCCCGGCGAAGGCGGTCAAGCCAGCCAAGTCGGCCGGGAAGCCGCGGCCGGCGGTGGCCAAGGCGCTGAACGGGCACGGACCCTTGAATGGGCACGCCAACGGACGGCACGAACTGGATGCCCTCGGTGGCGACGACGGGTACACCGAGTTCTAGATCCGCAACTGGCGGGTCGATCAGATCGCTCACGAGCGACCTGTTCGGTCTGGAGTCCATTCGCTCGCCGGAAGTCGAAACTCGACGCGCTCCCGGTCGGCTCGACGCCGTCCGAGCAGCGCGACCGGGTACGCTGCCACCACGACCCGCACCAGCGCGGGAGGCCGCTGCTCCTCCACCCGGAACGGGACGACGCGACCTGCCCCCTGACGTTTCGGCGTGGAATGGTGGTCGCGCGGATCCACAACCGGCGCGGCCAGAAGACTATCGAGATTCTTGGGCTGAACCGACTCCCGTTTTCGAAGCCCGGCGCGAGCTCTATGCACTCCTCCGCGTGGTGAAACGGGTGAGGGTGGAACTGCGCCGGCGGGTCGCGTCCGCGCCGACGCTGGCCGACCGCCGTGAGTTGACCGAGGTGGAGCAACTCGTCAGCAACCACACTGCCGACCGCGCTCTGTATGCGGCGATGGCGCGGGTGATATTCCGCTAACCATCACCCCACCTTCGCTTCCGGCGTCGGCTCGGTCGTCGCCGGCGGAAGCTCCTCGTGGCCGCCGTAGCCTTCGGCTTCCGCTTCGGCCTCCACCGCCGGCAGTTCGGACTTCATGCGCAGGAACACGGCCAGCCCGGCCAGGCCGAACAGCCACTCGATCACCCGCAGCGTCAGCCGACCGACCACCCCGGTCGCCTCGGGGCGGCCGATGAGCGTGTACAGGTAGCCGAAGATCGCCTCGCCCCCCCCGACCCCGCCCGGCGCGGGGAAGAACGCCTGCGCGATGAACCCGACCGGCGCCACCACGACGTGCTCGGCCAGCGACCCCGGCTCGGTCACCGGGAAGACGCGGACGCCGAGGTGGAACGTGAGCACCATCGCCACGTGGCACACCGCCGTCAGCGCCACCGACAGGTACAGCGCCCGCGGCCGCTGGCGGTACGTCCACACCGCGTACCACACCTCGGCCAGCGCCTTCCCGAGTTTCGGCACGTGCGCCAGCCGGCCGGCGAAGCGGTCGGCCCGGTGCGGCGGGAGGAACCCCATCACCACCCACCCGGTCACCGCCAGCCCCACCAGCACGCCGCACACGCGCACGACCTTCTGCAGGAACTCGCTCCCGGCCACCCGTTCGTCGCCCGCCAGCCACAGCGCGCCGCCGATTAGCGCCGAGAACCACAGCAGCCCGAACAGGCCGATGAGCCGGTCGATCACCACCGTCGCCACCGCCGCGGCCCGCCTGCCAGGCTGGCCGCGGGCGATGTAATACGCCTTCACCAGGTCACCGCCGACCGACCCGGGGAGGAACGCGTTGTAGTACGTGCCGACGAGCCCCAGCCTTGCCGCCAGGCCCGGGGTGAACGGCAGGTCGATGCCGCGGACGAGGACGTACCACCGGGCGTACTGGAGCGCCAGTACGACGGCGTAGAGCACCCCGATGGCGGCGAACACCGCGAGGTCGGGCGTCTGGTCGAGCAGCCCGCGGATGCCCGGCGACTTCTCGGTCGGGTTCCAGTTGCTGACGAGCATGTACGCGAGGGCGCCGAACCCGAGGCCGTACTTGAAGAGGCCGATCAGGAAGTGTCGGGTGCGGGTCGTCACGCCTGCTCCTTGCGGGGTCGGGGCGGGGAGATTGTGCGTCACAAGCCGCGGCGTGTCTACCGCAACCGGGCGGGGCGGTCGGGCGCGCGCTAGAATGGACCCCGCCCATACTTATTGATGCGCGGTGCGGCGTGGTATTCCTGATCGACGGGTACAACCTGATGCACGCGGTCGGGATGCTCCGCGTCGGGCTGCCGCAGAAGCACCTCGCCGGCGCCCGCACCCGGTTCCTCGACTGGCTCGCCGACGCCGCCCGCGCCCGCCCCGACACGCTCCGCGTGGTGTTCGACGCCCAGAACGGCCCGGCGCCGTCGAACGAGTACGGGCACCGCGGGGTGCGCGTCCGGTTCGCGTTCCGGCAGACGGCCGACGAACAGATCGAGGAGCTGGTGCGGGCGGCGAGCGTGCCGAAGGCGGCGGTGGTGGTGTCGAACGACGGGGCGGTGCAGGAGGCCGCGCGGCGGCGCGGGTGCGGGGTGTTCACCTGCCAGGGGTTCGTGGACTGGCTCCTCGCCCCGCCGCGCGCGCCCGACGACCCGCCCCCGCCGGACGACAAGCCGGTGCCCCCGCCGACGCCCGACGAATTCGCGGCGTGGGAGGCGGCGTTCCGCCGGATGAAGGGGTGAGCGGGTGAAGGACGCGGGCTTTCGTCACCCCTTCACCCGCCCACCCCTTCACCCCTTCATTCTGCCTCAGTCCCCGATCTCGAAGTTCTGCGACTCGTAGGGGTACTGGCACGCCTCGGCGGCCAGCCGCGACACCTCCACCACCGGCACCAGCGTCCACGCCAGCATCGCGTACAGCCCCATCGCGTAGACGTGGAACAGCACCAGCCCGAACTTCGTGTCGCGACCGCCGGTCTCGATCATGGAGGCCATGAACAGCACCGTGGCCATTGCCAACACGGCCGGGCCGAACGACCCGATCCCGGCCGCCCGGATGCACTTGTGGTTCAACTCCTTGTCGCCGGCCCCCTTCGCCGCCGCCCCGATCGTCACCATCACCAGAACCAGCCGCACCATCTCCGCGAACCCGGTGAGCAGGTCGAGCACCACCCCGGGGCGGTCGAACGGCGACTCGTTCGGGTACACCGCGGCGGCGATGTAGTACGTCAGCGCGTCGAGCTTGGTCATGAGGTGCTGGAACACGATGATCGCCCGGGTCACCTCCACCCCCCGGGGGAGCGGGACGGTGTCGGCCCGGGCCACTACCGCGAACACGAGCACCGCGTGGACGGCCGTTGCCGCCACCGCCGCCCACCCGAACCGGTACAACCCCGGCACCGGGCGGGACGACAGCACCAGCCCGAGCCCGACCGGGACGAGCAACAGGTTCAACAGCCCGCCGAACCCGGCGACGAGGTAGGTGTTCGACGGGAAGTAGGCCAGGAGGTCGGTCGGGATGGTGCGGAGGACGCCGTGGAACACGAACAGCGCCATCATCTGGAACAGGTACCCGAAGCAGATGAGCCGACAGCCCCACATGCCGCGGGTGAACTGGCCGCGCAGGACGCGCCGCTCTGCCGGCGTGAACTTGCTGTCGTCGGGCCGCACCCGCTTCGCCGGCTTCTTCGGGTCGCGCGGCGGCTCCGGGTCGAAGTCGCGGTTGACCGGCGGCTCCGGCTTCGGCTCCGGGCGCCGCGGTGGCGGGGTCGGGCGCCGCGCCGAGGGCGGGGGTGGCGGCGGGACTTCCACCACCTCGGCCGGGGCGAGCCCGGCGTCGGCGGGGAACACGGTCTTGCACGCCGGGCAGCGGACGTGGGCGGTGGTCCCGTCCGGCACCTGAAGGCCGCTGGCGCACGTCGGGCAGGTGAGGAACACGGGAACGACCTCGGGCGTGGTTAGCGGCGGCGGCCCATCGACCGGAACACCCCGAACGCCGCCAGCGCCGGCAGCACCAGCGCGCCGGCGTGGAGGGCGAACACGAGCAGTTCGGCGGCGCTCAGGTAGTTCAGCGGCGCCCGCACCAGCGACCGGAACCGCTGCTGTGCCCGCTCGGCCTCGTCCTGCTGCTGCCGCCGCCAGTCGTCCATCTGCCGCTGGTGCTCGGCCTGCTGCTGCTGGAAGTTCCCCCCTGGGGCGAACTGGAACGACGGCGGCGGCGTGGACGGGCCGGCGGTGATCGCCCGGGCGGCGTCCTCGGCCGCACTCTTGGCCATCACGGCCGCCAGCAACACCACCAGCAGCCCGACCCCGACCGCCCCCGACCCGGCGATCCACCCGAACTTCGCCTGATCCTCGGCCCGGTGGTCCTTCGCCGCCCGGGCCAGCGCCCCGAGGAGCAACCCGAGCAGGACCAACCGGGCCAGCTCGAACAGGCCGGCGAACAGACTCCACAGGTAGTACTCGAACCCGCGCGAGCTGTACGCCAGCACCGCGACCAGCGAGTCGAGCCGGGGCAGCGCGGTCGCGAGGTCGGGCCAGCGCATCCCGTCGGAGCCGCCGATCCGGCTCAGGTCGCGGCCGGAGTCGGCGAGCTCGGCCCGCAGGTCCTTCACCCGCTGGCCGTTCGGGTTGCTCTGCATCTCCTTGATCATTTCCTTGTTCAGGTTCTGGCGCCGCTCCTCGCGGTTCACCATCGACAGGGCGGGGATCGACGCGCTGCCGAAGCCGGCCGACCGCTCGTTGTTGGCAACGACGAACGCCAGGATCAGGTGGACGGCGGCGACCGACGTGGTGGCGATGGCGAGCCCG
>JAFKFQ010000685.1 GCA_017308215.1 bacterium
GGGTGGGGGAGTCCGCCTCCGGTTCACTACGAACGGCCGCGTCAGTGGCGGGCGAGCTGGCGAAGACGTTTGCCGTCCGTCTGGCGTGGTGGAACGGGGATCAATGATGACCGTGCGCTCGCGGCGGGAGCCGCGGTGGCGGTCGGTCGGCCGGCCGGCTCCTTCCCGGGTCGCGCCGAAGCCGGCTCGGGCGCCGAGGTCCGTGACCGAGCTCATCCGGCGAGGAGGGGCTCACGTGCGTGGCGGACGGGCCCGGGGGACGTGCGGGGACGGACTCACGTCTTCCCGCCCGGATCTCCTCGGCGATGACGCCAAGGCCGAATTGAACCGGGAGGACGTGCGGGGACGGATTCACGTCTTCCCGCGGCACTCCCCGACAAGCCGCGCCAGCGTCGTCCCCCGGGGCAACCCCCGGCGGCCCTTCTGCAGGGCGTTGGCCACCGCCCCCCACGTCTCCCCCGCCACGCCGATGACCGGCCCCGACTGGGCGTGCGGCCACCGCCCCGTGTGCGCCCGGTGCAGCCGGACCCACAGCCGGATCCGCCCGAGCGCGAGCGGCGGTACGGCCGCGGGGTTCCGCTTGCCGCACGCGCGGGCGAGCAGCCGGGCCAGGCCGTCGCCCCCCGGCAGCCCCCGCCGCCCGCCGTCGAGCGCGGACGCCACGGCCCCCCACGACTCGCCGGGGGCCCCCCGGACCGGCCCCGACTGCGCCGTCGGCCACCCCCCGGTCCGGGCCCGGTGGGCCTCGGCCCACGCCTTGATCTGCTCGACCGTCAGCGGCGGGGCGGCGGCCTGGTTCCGGACGCCGCGGTGGCGGGCCAGGAACCGCGCCAGCGAGTCCCCGCCCGGCAGCCCGCGGTGACCCTTGACGAGGGCGATCTCGACCGCCCCCCACGTCTCCGGCGGCGCGGCCCGGACCGGCCCGTCGGCGGGCTTCGGGTAGTGCCCGGTCCGCCGGCGGTGGTCGTCCGCCCAGCCCAGAATGACCGCCGGCGTCAGGGGCGGGGCGGACAGGTGATTCCGGGCCCCGCGGTGCCGCTCGAGTAGGCGGGCGAGGCTGGTGCCGCCCGGCAGCCCGCGCCGGCCGCGGACGAGGGCCGTGTCGACCGCGGCCCAGGTCAGGCGGGTCCCCGGGATCGCGCCGTCGAGGTGCCCCGGCCACCCCCCGGTCCGGCGGTGGTGGGCGTCGGCCCAGGCCAGGATTTGCGGGACGGTGAGGTCGGGGGGCAGGCCGTGGTGGGGCCGCCCGCGGTGTCGGAGCAGCACCTGCGCGAGGGTCGTCCCGCCGGGCAGGCCCCGGTGGCCCGCGGCCAGGGCGCGGTCGACCGCGCCCCACGTCTCGCCCGCCGTCCCCGGGACCAACCCGTCGCCGCCGGTGGGCCAGCGGCCCCGGGCGTCGCGGAACGCGTCCGCCCAGCCCAGGACCCGGGCGACGGTCAGCCGGGGTTTCGGTGCCCGCGGGCGGATCGGGAGTGGGGTGCGTGGCATCGGCGGGGTCCGGGGGGCCGCGGGGTTCGGCGCGTTGACCGGACCGCGGGTCGGCGGGCCGGTGGCCGGCGCGGGGGGCCGCCGGCGGGGCACGAACGGGGGGGCAGAAGCGTGAGCCCTCGCGTCCCGGCGTCACGTCCGTCGGCGGGATCCCGCCGACGAACGGCGGCCGACCGCGCGCCACCTGCTCACCGAGCGGGCGGGGATCCGCCCCGATTCCGGTGCGTGCGTTCGGCCCGGCCGGCCGCCCCCGGGTGGCCCCGGAAGCGGGCCGGGACCCCGTTGCCGGGGCCGGGCGGCTCAACCCGGCGGGCCGTCGGCCGCCCCGCCCGGCCGGGCCGCGTCGGCCGCCTCCGGCTCGCCGGCGAGGTGCAGGGCGACGGCGAGGTTGTGCCGGGCCTGGGCGTGGTCGGGGTCGAGGGCCAGCACCGCCCGGGCGGCGGCCGCGACCTCCGCCGGCCCGGCCCCGCCCCGGGCCAGGGCCTGCATCAGCCCGGCCCGCACCGGGACCGACCCGGGGAACCGGTCCGCCGCCGCCCGCAGCCCGGCCGCCGCCGCCCCGCACTCGCCCCGGGCGACCGCCGCCCGCCCGGCCAGCACCGCCGCCTCCGCCTCCCCGTCCGCCCCGAGGCCCGCGAGGGCGGCGGCCGCCGCCGCCGCCCCGACCCAATCCCCGGCCCGCACCGCCACCTCGCCGAGCCCGGCCCACGCCGGGGCGAACCCCGGGTCGGCCGCCGCCGCCGCCCGCCACGCCGCCCCGGCCTCCCCGGCCCGCCCGGCGTCGAGGTACAGGCACCCCAGGTTGTGCCACCCCTTCGCCCCCCGCAGCCCGGTGTCCACGCTCCCGAAGTGCGGCCCGTCCGACCCGCGCACCAGCCGCAGCAGCCGCTCCTCCGCCGCCGCGTCGTCCCCCGCGTCCCGGAGCAGCCCGGCCTCGACGAACAGGAGCTCGGCGTCGTCCGGGTAGTGCGCCCGCCCGGCCCGGCAGGCGGCCAGTGCCGCCCCCCGGTCGCCCTGCCCCCGCCGGCACCGGGCGAGCAGCGCCCACGCCTTGCGGACGATCGAGTCCCGCGGGTCCGACCCGCCCAGGCTGGCCTCCAGGGCGGCGGCCGCGGCCGGCAGGTCGCCCAGCTCGTGGTACACGCACCCGAGGTTGAACAGGGTGAACGGGTCGCCCGGCTGCTCGTCGCGCTCGAGCTCCAGCAGCCGCAGGTCGCGGCCGAGCTTCCGCCGCCGGAGGGCCGGGTCGACGTACCCGACGTGCCGGACGGTCACCCCGGACCACCGGACGTCGGCCCCGGTCGCCCGCAGGGCCGGGAGGATCTGCTCGTGGACCCGGTACCGCCACCGGTGCCGGGGGTCGTCCCGGCGGAACAGGCGGACGTGGTCGACCGCCGTCCCGGCCGCCCCCGGCCCGTCGGGGACGCACAGGCACGACATCACGTACGCCGCGTTCCCGTCCCCGAGCGTGCGGAACAGGGCGGCGAGCTTCCCGGCGTTCTCGGCGTCCACCCGGTCGTCGGCGTCCACCCAGAACGCCCACGCGCCGGTCGCCCGGTCGAGGGCGGCGTTCCGGGCGGCGGCGAAGCTGTCCACCCACCGGAACTCCGACACCCGGGCCCCGAGGTCGGCCGCCACCTCCCGGGTCCGGTCGGCCGACCCGGTGTCCACCACCACCACCTCGTCGACCAGGGCGCGGACCGGCCCGAGGCAGTCGGGGAGGTTGTGGGCCTCGTCCTTGACGATCATCGTCAGCGACACCCGCGGCCGGTCCCGCGGCTCCGCCGGCACCACCACCGGGGCGCCCGCCGGCCGCCCGCCCGCGGCGGGTGGGGCGACGGCCGGGACGGGCCGCCGGAACCGGACGGGGGTGCGGGCGCGGAGCGCGCGGACCCGGTCCTCGACCGCGGACGCCGTCCGCGCCCACGTCCACCCGAGGGCCGCCCGCCGGGCCGCCGCCCCCCGCGCCACCCGCCCGGCGGCGTCGGCCACGACCGCCCGGAGCACGTCCACCAGGGCGTCCGGGTCGGGCTCCAGCCACCACGGCCGGCCGGCCGTCGGCCGCCCGTCCACGGCCTCCTCGGCGAAGTACGCCACCCGGGCCGGCACCCGCCACCCGGCCGCCGGCGGGGCGAACTCGTCGGTCGGCCCGCCGGCCGTCACCGCCACCGGGAGCCCGCACGCCATCGCCTCCAGGACCGGCAGGGCGAACCCCTCCCCCCGGTACGGGTGGACCAGGGCGTCGCACGCCGCGTACAGCCGCGGCAGCTCGTCCTCCGGGAGGTCGGCCGCCCGGTACTCGACCGCCGGGGCGGCCGGGTCGGCCCGGTGGGCGGCGATCAAGCCCTCGGCCGTCTGCCCCCGGTAGAACGTCCCGGCCCCCACGTCCTTGACCACCAGGCACACGTCGTCGGCCGCGGTGAACGCCCGGCGGTAGGCGGTGAGCAGGGCGTCGAACCCCTTCGGCCGGGTTGTCCCGCCGACGAACAGCAGCCGCACGCGCTTGGCGGTGGCGAGCGGGAGCGGGTCCAGCCCGGGGCGGAACCGGTCGGGGTCGACGCCGAGCGGGACGACCCGCACCCGGTCGGCCGGCACCCCGGACGCGACGTAGCACCGCCCGACCGCCCGGGAGTACGCCCACACCTCGTCCACCCCCACCAGGATCGGCTCGACCCACGCCCGGGGGAGCCGGCCGTACTCCCACGGCTGCACCAGGACGAACGCCCCCCGGCCGGCCGGCGGCTCGAAGTCCGGCGGCCACCGGTGGCGGACGACCACGTCCGCGTCCGCCCCGTCGCCGACCCGCGCGGCCAGCTCGGAGGGGACCGGGAGGGGGGTGGCGCCGGCGAGGCGGGGCGGGCTCGGGACGACCGCCAGCCGGTGCCCGCGGGCGGCCAGCTCGGCGCACACCGCCCGGTTGACCGCGGCCAGCGAGTGGACGGCCCCGAGCTCCCCGTCCCAGGCCAGGTCGACGACCGGGTGGTCGGGGCCGGCGGCCGCCCCGACGCCCTCCCCCTTGAACAGGAACGCCACCCCCGTCCCGGCGACGTGGTAGACCGGCTCGGGGAGGCCGAGCCCGAGGACGGCCGGGGTGACCTCGACCCACGGGACGGGGCTGGCCCAGTCGTGCCACACCAGGCACCCGCCCGGGCGGAGGGCCGCGTACGCCCCGGCGGTGTCGGCCCGGACGGTGGCCGCGTCGTGCCCGCCGTCGACGAGCGCGAAGTCCAGGGGGGCGAGCCGGGCGAAGTCGTACCGGCGGCTGTCGGCGGTGTCCAGGAACGCCCGGTCGGCGG
>JAFKFQ010000686.1 GCA_017308215.1 bacterium
CGCGGCGGCGCCGCGCCGGGGAAGCTCGTCGTCCCCGACGTGAAGGCGTACGCGGACGAGATCCACCGCGGCGAGCAGCTGCACGTCGGCAAGCTCCCGCTCGACGCCGACGCGAACGTCCTGTCGCTGGTCCTCGGCGTCACGAACGACAAGGCGCCGGCGTACCCGCTCGCCCGCCCGCTCTCCCCACTCGAAGTCGCCAAACGGCACAAGCGGCAGTTCGACCAGCTCGTCGGCTTCACGCAGAAGTTGTGGCGCGAGAGCGACGCGACGCGCCGCGAGTTCTGGGCGAAGGCGAAGACCGACGCGAGCTCGCCGCAGGCGTGGGAGAAGTCGTGCGACGCGCTCCGTGAGTACTTCCACGCCGAAGTCATCGGCAAGCTCCCCGAGCCGACGATGCCGCTCAACCCGCGCACCCGACAGGTGTACGACGAGGAGAAGTTCACCGGCCACGAGGTCGTGCTCGACGTGTACGACGACGTGTTCGCGTTCGGCATCCTGCTGCTGCCGAAGGACCTGAAGGCGGGCGAGAAGCGGCCGGTCGTGGTGTGCCAGCACGGGCTGGAGGGCACGCCGCGCAGCACGATCGACGTGGAGAAGAACCCGGTGTACGACCACTTCTCGCGGCGGCTCGTCGAGCAGGGGTACATCGTGTACGCGCCGCAGAACCCGTACACCGGCCAGAACTCGTTCCGGCAGCTCCAGCGCAAGGCGAACCCGCTGAAGCTGTCGCTGTTCAGCTTCATCATCCGCCAGCACCAGCGGACCATCGACTGGCTCGTCACGCTCCCCTACGTGGACCACACCCGCATCGCGTTCTACGGCCTGAGCTACGGCGGGAAGACGGCGGTGCGCGTGCCCGCGATCGAGCGCCGCTACTGCCTCTCCATCTGCTCCGGCGACTTCAACGAGTGGGTCGGGAAGAACGTGTCGGCGGACCTGGACCGCAGCTACATGTGGACGGGCGAGTACGAGATGTACGAGTTCGACCTGGGGAACACGTTCAACTACGCGGAGATGGCGTACCTGATCGCGCCGCGGCCGTTCATGGTCGAGCGCGGCCACGACGACGGCGTCGGCACCGACGAGATGGTGAGCTACGAGTACGCGAAGGTACGCTACCTGTACGCCAACCGGCTGAAGCTGCCCGGGCGGACGGAGATCGAGTACCAACCGGGCGGGCACCGCGTCTTCAGCCGCGGCACGTTCGCGTTCCTGGCGCGGCACCTGGGGAAGTGAGCGGCCCGCTGCGGCCGGCTCACCCGGCCCGTCGTCCGCGCCCCGGGTTCGAGTGGATCACACTTTTCGGCCCCGGCCACACTTCTGCCGGGGGCCGAATTCGGGGCCGGTTTTTCGCCACCCCGTGAACCCCCGTTCCCGGGGTTTACACCGCGTAAACCCCCGGCATTTCAGGACACATTTCAGGCCCGACCCGCGTGCGGTGGGGGGCCGGGCTGTTCTACATCTGAGTGTCGCGGCGGCTCCTTCCCTCGGGAGTCGGCCTGAACGACCTGGAATGTGATCACAAAATTGGCACAACCATTGCGGGCGTCAGAACGCTAATTTTTGGCACTGGTTAGCTGTTCCTCGACAGCGAAGCCAGCGCCTATGACCGACTCGCCCGTCGTCGGTCAACGCCCCCGCCCAGATCGCCCGGCCGACCGCCCCCGCAGCCCGCGGGGCCGGTACCGGGCCGTACACACGCCCCGCCCGTACCCGCGCAGGCCGGCTTCACGCCGGTCCCGTCCGGGGTGCGCGCCGGGCCGGACGGAGCACCCCGATGACCCGCACCGTGCTGTCGCTGGAAGGCCTCGAAGCCCGCGAAGTCCCGGCCGTCACCATCCAGATCGACTACTCGTTCGACGCAAACGGGTTCTTCAACGACCCGACCCGCCGGGCGATCCTCCAGCAGGCCGCCGACGACATCGCCGCCCACCTGGACAACACCCTCCCGGCCCTGATCCCGGGTGGCGGCAACAGCTGGAGCGCCCGGTTCTTCAACCCGGCCACCGGCGGCGAGGTGTCGGTCCCGAACCTGACCGTGGCGGCGAACACGATCGTCCTGTTCGCCGGCGGCCACGACCTGAACGGGGCCGAGGCCGGGGTCGGCGGGTACGGCGGGTACTCGGCCAGCGGCAACCAGGCGTGGTTCGACTCGATCCGCGGCCGGGCCGGGTTCGGCCTGTGGGGCGGGGCGCTGGCGTTCGACACGCACGGCACGGACTGGTTCTTCGGCTCCACCACCGCCGGCATCGGCGCCGGCCAGCTCGACTTCTACAGCACCGCGACCCACGAGATCACCCACGCCCTCGGCATCGGCACCGCGCCGCTATGGAACACCCTCACCGCGACCGGCGCGTTCACCGGCCCGACGGCGGTGGCCGTCTACGGCGGGCCGGTCCCGCTCGGCCCGGACGGCGACCACTGGGCCGAGGGGATCCAGGCCGGCGGGAAGGACGTGTCGATGGACCCCTACGCCACCCTCGGTGGGCGGGTCCCCCTCTCCAGCCTCGACTACGCCGCGCTGAAGGACCTCGGGTGGACGGTCTCCGACGTGCCCGGGGTGCCCGGCGCCGGGCCGTCGTTCACCCCGCCGGTCACGGCCGACACGCCGGGCACCCCGGTCGTGCTCACCGGCCCGACCGACGGCACCGCTCAGGTCTACACGCTCGGCAGTGACAACACCCTGACCCCGGTCGGCGGGCGGCAGACCCCGTTCGGCTCGTACACCGGCGTGATCCGGTCGGTGGTCGGCGACTTCAACGGCGACGGGACGAAGGACTACGCCTTCGCCACCGGCACCGGGACGGCCGCCACGGTCCGCATCTTCGACGGGAAGACCGGCGGCGAGTTGGTGGCGCGGACGGCGGTCCTCGACGGGTTCGCCGGCGGGGTGTTCATCGCGGCCGGCGACATCGACCGCGACGGCCGGGACGAACTCGCGGTGTCGGCCGACGCCGGCGGCGGCACGCGGATCAGCGTGTACCGGGTGGCGAACGGCGGGCTGACGCTGGCGGCCGACTTCCTGGCGTTCGGCGACCCGAACTTCCGCGGCGGCAGCCGGGTGGCGATGGCCGACGTGAACCGCGACGGGGCCGACGACGTGGTGGTCGGCGCCGGCCTCGGCGGCGGCCCGCGGGTCGCGGTGTACGACGGGGCGATGCTCGCCGCCAGCGGGGCACAGCGGCTGGTGCCGGACTTCTTCGCCCTCGACCCGAACCTGCGGAGCGGGGTGTACGTGACCGCCGCGGACGTGGACGGCGACGGGTACGCGGACGTGATCTACAGCACCGGCAACACCGGCGGCCCGCGGGTGCGGGTCGTGAGCGGCGCGGTGCTGGTGGCGAACCCCGGGGCGGACCTCGCCGCGCTGCCGGCGCTGGCCGACTTCTTCACCTGGGACGCGAACGACCGCTCGGGCATCCGGATCGCGGCGAAGGACGTGGACGGCGACGGCCGGGCGGAGCTGGTCGTCGGCAGCGGGAGTAAGGATGCGGCGACGGTGCGGGTGATCCCGTTCGACCAATTCAACACCCCGACGACGCCGATGACGAGCCCGTTCGGCAACCCGGCGACCATCGACGGCGTGTACGTGGGGTGAGGTGCTACTGGGGGCCGGAGTCCGAGACGTGATGGACTTCCTGCCCGGTCGCGGCGTCGCAGACCACCGCCTCCTGCGGTCCGAGCAGAGCGACGTACCGCCCGTCGGGGCTGAAGTAGACGTGCTCGATCCCGTGGTAATAGAGGACGCGGAGTGCAGCACGGGGCATCTCGCTCTCGATGTCCCAGATCGTGCCCGGCGCGTCCCCGCACAGAATCGCCAGCCGCTTCCCGGCCGGATCGAACGCAACGCCGGTGGGGTGGCGGCCCCCCGGCATCTTCAACGGTGCGGTGACGGGCTCGCCGGTAGCCGCCGTCCACAGCCGGACCGTTCCGTCGAGGCTGGCCGTCGCCACCCGTTTCCCGTCCGGGCTGAACACCGCCTCCCGCACCGGGCCGGCGTGCTTCAGCCGCGGGCCGACGGCCTTTCCCGTGGCCGCGTCCCACACCTGGGCCGTCCCTTCCTGCACGGCCGACACCAACAGTGTGTCGTCGATGTTGAAGCGGAGGGAGTTGAGCATGCCCTCGTGGCGGATCTCCGGCGTGACCGGCTCGCCGGTGGCCACATCCCACACCCGGAACCCGTTGAAGACATCTGCCGCCAATCGGGTGCCGGTGTGGTTGAAGCAGACGAAGCGGGCGGGGTGGAAAAACTCACGCTGTTTCGGCGAGACCGCCGGTCGACCCGTGTCCACGTGCCACACCCGCACGACCGCGTTCTGTCCGCCGACGGCCAACCGCTTCCCGTCCGGGCTCAGGGCGACAGACCGAACGCCCGGCGGGTGGGCGAACGGCCCGGCCACCCGCTCGCCGGTCGCGGCGTCCCACACGCACGCTGTCTCCTTGTCGTGCCCGACAACTAACCGGCCGTCGGGCGAGAATGCCTTCCCCAAGTATTTGGTCAGCTCGCGGCCGAGCTGCTTCGGACGGCCCCGGTCGGTCGCCTCGTAAACCTTGGTGAACTCGATCTCGATGCGATTGACCGGGTCGATCGTCTCGACGAGCAGGCGAGTTCGGTTTTCGCCGAAGTGAACCAGGCGGCGCCCGCCACTCAGGTCGTACTTCGGAGCGGCCGGCGTCACCGGTTCGACCGGCTCGGGCGCCGGTGCCTTCGGAGGCGGCGCGGGAGCCGGCGCCGGGGCGGGCGGTACGGGTGGCTTGAACGGGGTCGGGGTTTCGTGGTGGGTTGCGGGGCAGGAGCCGGCGACCCGCCGCCGCACCCCGCGACCAAGACCAGGACGGCGGCCGCGAACAGGCCGTGAGGGAGTGAGCGGGGCACGGGCGACCTCGGCGGGCTGAGTTGTGTAACCCTACCGGGGCTTGCGACCGGCCGCAAGGAGGGTCACCGCCGCTCCGCGAGCGCGAAGAACATCGACTGTTCCGGCCCGGTCGGCTTGCGGACGTACATCACGCCCAGCCACACCCCGGGGCTCACCTCGCGGACCTCGTCGCGCACGTCCGGGAACAGCCGCGACGTGCCGGCGTAGTCCATGATCACCGCCGGGCGGCCGTCCAGCCAGCTCTCGCCGACGTACACCCGGGCGTGGACGGCGCGCACCCCCAGCACGCGGTTCACCATCATCCCGTCGTCGGTGAACACCTTCCCCTGCCACAGGATTCGGGTGACGCGCGACGCCGGCACCGTCAGCCGGCTGCCGGGGTTGCGGATCGCCCGGCCGTTCGTGACGCCGGCCGGGACGTGCCCGATCTCGGCGGCGCGGTACAGCGCTTCCAGG
>JAFKFQ010000687.1 GCA_017308215.1 bacterium
CCACACCCAGCCGACTTTGGCACCGAGCCGTGGGGCGTCGTCCCGGTCCTCCCGTCGCACGTCGCTGACTGGGTCCGGGAGGCGGTTCGAGCGGGTTGGGTGGCATCGAAGGGCGGTCCGCAATTCGTGCTGAGGGTCGCTGGTCCCGCCCCGGTAAGGCCGGCCGAACCGGTCGCTGCACCTGACCCGGCCACGTAGTTTGTTTCCCGATACTCACCGGCTTGTAGTCATCGCGTGTTGGCATCGCGGCCGGGCAGGTGAGCTTGGTGTTCGGCCCCGGAGAGCGGTGTGGGCGTCGTGCCGCAAGGAGGTGGAGGCGTGAAGCCCCTCAGTTCCGTGGCGGGCTTGGCGCTCGCCGTGACCGCGGTGCTGTTCGTGTGTGGCGACTTCACCCCATACGTCGGTGACCCCGCCCAAGACGTATGGGTCAGCCCGCCGGACCCCGAACAGCAGTTGCTCCTCGCGGCGACTGTTGGGGTGCCGTTCGCGCTCTTCACCGCGCTGTTGTTCTCGGCGACGGGCTGGTTATTCCCGGGAGCCCAGCCCCTGCGGCTGGGGCTGGGGCTGGCCCCCGGGCTTTGCGCGGTGGTGTACTACTTCGGCCCCTTCAAGGAACTGTTCGCCGGCCCGCCGCCGAACCGGGTACACTACGAGCTCCCCCGCGGCCCTGAGCGATTGCTCGTCAGCGCGGTGTGCTCGGCTGGCATGGCTACCCTCTCCGCGGTAGGGTGCTTGGTCTGGCAGGCGAGCTCGCCGGAGGAGGGGGCAGAGGGGCCGAACCCGGCGCTGCAGCAGACCGCGGGGGCATCAGCGGTTCGTGACCGTAGCTCACCTGGCCCCCGCGGCTGCTGAGCTTCATGTTCGGCCACCAGAGTCGCTGGGCCGAGCGTCGTCGGTGACAGGCCATCTCCGGATCTGACGGGGGTGGCCTACGGCCCGGGGGCGTCGGTGACGGGTCACCTCCGGAGGTGACGGGTGGCGCCTCCCGGGTGGCGTCGGCGGTTGGCCCCAGGGCGATGCCGAACCGGTCGCTGCAGCAGACGGCCGCCGTCTTTGCTATCCTGGGACGCGAAGCTCATGCGCGCGGCCGCTGCTGAGCTTGGTGTTCGGCCACCGGAGGGCGTTCGTGACGATCGCGCGTTTCGGCAAGATCGTTCCGATCCAGGGCGATGTGCTGCTGCTGATCGGGTATCGCCTGACGATGGCGCAAGCCACCGTCGCTTTGCCGGACCCGGAGCGGTTGACGAACATGCGGCAGGGGCGGGACCGACTGCGCCAGCGGACCGGGCAGGACTTCGGGTTTGACCTCGCTGCTTGGCATACGTACCTGTCGGCCCACCCGGAGTACGGGTACACCCACCCGTATGCTTTCGCTGGTGTCAGACTTGCCGTCGAGGAGGCGATCCCGGACGTGGAACGGTTGCGACTGGTCGCGTTGCTCCAAGGGGCGAGTTCTCCAGCAGTGATCGAGCCGACCTGCGACAAGGAACGTGGTTCGGCCGAACCCCACGCTGCAGCAGACCGCGGCCTCGGTAGTGGCTTGTGATCCTCAGCCAGCTCGGGCCGCGGCTGCTGAGCTTGATGTTCGGCGAGGAGAGCCGACCGGAGGGGACTGCTGATTGCCGACGATCTATCAGGCCCGCTGCGGCCGCTGCACCTACGCCAGTGATGTCTTTCCCGCGGAGTACGGGGCGGTGCTCGTGGACGTGCCTCCGGTCGGCGGATCGGGGCCGGCGATGGCCGGGGCGGTGGTGGCCGGGGCGGTGCTGCACGGGGCGGCCGGCGAGGCCCGCATCGCAGAGCAGTCGGACCCGCGGCTGGTGGTACTTGCCCACCCGGCCGAGGAACACATCCTCGCCGAAACCGGGTTCACCTGGACCGGCTTGGCGATCGCCGGGCGATACGTCCGGGTCCGACAGGTGGTGTGCCGGGACTGCGGCACGCTGTTCGAGGTGCGGCGTCTGACCTGTCCGCCGGCCTTGGGTTGTCAGATCGGCTGCGTCTCGGGGCTGGTGGCCGGGGTCGCCGCCGGGGTGTGGTGGCGGAGCTTCTGGCTGGGCTTCGGCACGGCCTACGGGACCGTCCTCGGGTGCATGGCCGTCGTGGGTGCGGCGGGCTGGGCGTATACCCGGGTGCGGTTCCGTCGGCGGGCACGGGAGGTGGGCGGGCTGCGGAGCTGCCCGCGGTGTGGGTCGGGTCGGTACGCCGGAGTCGAGAGCCGCCTGGTGTTCCCCTGCCCGCAGTGCTCCCAGCGGTCCCTGAAGGTCCGGTCCGTGGGGAAATCGTAATGCCGAACCCCACGCTGCAGCAGACCCCGGCCGCGAGTAAGCTTACCGTGATCCATAGCCCACAGCGCGGCCGGGGCTGCTGAGCTCACTGTTCGGCCGCGGAGGGCACACGGTAGTGTCTTGGTATCTGACGATCCGTGGTGCCCCTGACTATTCGCGGTTCGCTGCGACAGCCCAGTTGGTCGAGTTCCTCGCCGCGATGCCCGAATTGCGGCAGACTAGCCCGGTCCAGTTCGAGGCCGCCAACGGCCAGCCGTGGGTGTGTCTCATCCTGGCTAACTGCGACCCGCGCGGCAACTACCGCACCGACGGGGCGTTCCTGCCACGAGTCAACGTGGTCGAACTGGTCTGCTCGCACTCGGGAGACCCGAGGTGGTACGATGCCCTGGCCTGTCGGATTGCGGCGTTCCTCGACTGGTCAGCATTCGAGGACCACGAGGAGCGGCAGGTGTGGCCTCCCATCGAGCGAAGGCAAGCCGAACCGGTCGCTGCACCTGACCCGGCCACGTAGTTTGTTTCCCAGCGCTCACCGGCTTGTCGTTGTCGCTTGATTGGTATCGCGGCCGGGCAGGTGAGCTTTATGTTCGGCCCTCGAAGCCGTGTGCCTGGCCCAGCCCCTTGGAGTACTTCTTTCCTCGCGCGGAAACCGGGATGTCAACGTTACTGTTGCTCGCCACGGCTTTCGGCCAGCCCGCGATCGCCGCCAGGCCCGACCTGAAAGGCACCATCACTGACCCAGGCGGTAAGGCGGTTCCCGGGGCCACGGTGTTCATCTACACCGCCGCCCCCCGCACCGGGTACAGCGCCTTCTGCCCGTCGTGCTACCCCGACTGCCGGAAGTCGGCGACGACGGCGGCGGACGGCTCGTTCCACGTCCCGTCACTCGATCCGGAACTCCTCTTCCGCGTGCTGGTCGTGGGCAACGGGTTCGCCCCGTCGTTCGCCGCCGCCGTGGACCCGGCCGCGGGGCCGCTGGCCGTCACCCTCCGGCCACCCGACCCGGCCCGCGCCGCGCCCACGCACTCCCTCCGCGGCCGGGTGCTCGACGACAAGGGGAACCCGGTCGTCGGCGCCACCCTTGACCCGTACGGCTTCAAGACCCCGAGTTGGTCCGGGTTCAAGCGGGGCATCCTCGACCCGGTGGCGGTCACCGACCGGGATGGCCGCTTCCTGCTGACCTCCGCCGAGCCGGTCGAGTACGCGGTGCTCCGGGTGGAGGCCCGGGGACTCGCCGGGCGTCTCACCCCACAGTTGCCGGCGGGGGGCGGGCACGTCATCACGCTCACAGCCGGGGCGTTCCTCGCCGGCCGGGTGGTGCGCGACGGGAAGGCGGTCCCGGGTGCGGTCCTCGGCGTCGGCATGACCCAGGAGTCGCACGACCAGTACCAGCACCACGACACCATCGCCGCCGACAAGGACGGGCGGTTCCTGTTCAGCAACGTCCCGCCGGGGGCAGAGTACTTCGTGTACGGGCTCCAGAACACGCTCCCCGGGGAGCAGGTGATCCCCGCGACGCGGGTGCGCGCCGGCGCCGACGGGACGACGACCGAGTTGGGCGTCCTGGCCCCCCGGCCGGGGCTGACCCTCGCCGGCCGGATACACCTCTCGGACGGCCGACCGCTGCCCGAGAAAACGCGCCTGACGGTCAGCCGCGACGGGATGCGGGATTCACGGACGGTGGAGCCTGCGGCGGACGGGCGGTTCGAGGTACGGGGGCTGCCGCCGGGGGAGGAGTTGTCGGTGTTCGCGGGCATCCGCGGCTACCGCCTGGCGCGGGCGAACGCCAGCCGCGACCCGCTCGGCGGCACCCGCCTCATGGGGCGGCTGGAGGCCGACACCCGCGGCCTGATCATGCTGTTCGAGCCCGGGGAGGCGGTTCAGGACCTTGAAGAGGCCGCCCGACTCCGGTTCCTGGAGCTCCGGCGAACGCCGATCCGCGGCGCCCCGACCGTAGGAGACCGCTAGCCGCTGATGGCACCCGCGACGGCAGAGCGTGGGCAGGCGCCGCGTCGGTCCGCGAGGGTGGTTGGTGGCGCGGAGGCGTCGGCCCCGGCTCGGTGCAGGTGGCCGCGGGGCGGCGGGACGCCGAACCCGGCGCTGCAGCAGACCGCCAGCTCACTGGCGCTTTCTGCTGGCTCGCGTGCTCGGGTCGTACTTGGCGGCTCGGCGGCTGCTGAGCTTTCTGTTCGGCCCCGGAGGGCGCGCGGTGGTGGAGGTCGCCTGGGTGCCCGGCTGGTACGAACTCGACCCGCCACTGGAGGTTGGGCTGACCGACGAGTTCGCGTTTTGGCGGGTCGTCCCTGACTACCTCCGCGGGCCGGAGCTGCTGGTGCTGTACAACACCCTCTGGCACCCGGAGGATGCGGTCGTCGCCCGCGGCACCATCGCCGCCATCCGCCACCCGGAGTTGGGCGCGGTCCGCAAGGTGGACACCAGCGGGCTGGACTACAC
>JAFKFQ010000688.1 GCA_017308215.1 bacterium
TGCCCGTGCTTCTTGCAAAAGAACTCGACGCACTGCCTGCGGATGTCGGACGACGAGAGCATCGGCCCCTCGGGGGAGGTCGGGTGTACGTACGAATTCAGGACACGGATTCGGGGGAAAAGTTCAAGTGGCGAGTCGAATCCCTGCAGTCTGACTCGCCCCAACAGGTATGATCTTGACCAAGTCATACCCCCTGAACATGGCGGGCACCCTTCCGATTCCGTTTGTCCAGTTCGTCCTCGCCCCGCCGGGTGGTGTGCTTCATCATGTACTGGGTCTAGATCGCGCGGTACAGCAAGGAACTGGCGGGCGGAGGCGGTGGTGGACGAGGGCGGGGCGACTCCTCCGACGATGACGAAGACTATGGCCGCAAGCGGCGCTAAGGCGGTGCCGATTGAGCCGGTCGGGCGTCCGGGGTCAACCGGTGGGAGTTCCCGACGTTCGAGCGGGCGGGTGTGTATTGCCGTCCGCGCGACGCTGCTCGGGTTCACATTGCTGGGCGGCGGATTCGTCGCGTACCTGATCGCGTCTCACCCGCCGAGGCCGGACAGCCTCTACCCGAAGTGCATGCTGCACCAACTGACCGGTCTCCACTGCCCCGGCTGCGGGACGGGGCGAGCGGCCCACGCCGCATTGAACGGCCGGCTGGTGCAGGCTCTCGCGTTCAACCCGGTCGCGGTCGTGCTCCTGCCTGTCGTCGCCGGGGTCGTGCTGTACCGCGCCGGGCGCTGGGCGCTGGGCCGACCGGTTGGTAACGACCTGTGGGTCGACAGCCGGTGGGTTTGGCTGCTGGCGGGCTCGCTGCTCGTGTTCGCCGTGCTGCGGAACGTGCCGGTCGAACCCTTCACCCTTCTCGCACCGCACGAGTTGTAGCCACCCGCACAGCGACGTACACATCGCGCAGCGGGACGCCGTGCTCTCGGGCGACGCGGGCGCAGTCCTCGTACTCCGGCGTCACCACCTCGAACCCCTCGCGCCAGCCGCGCTTCGCCCGCACCGGCCCCCACGGCGTCTCCACCGTCGTCGCCTCGCGCCGCAGCTTCGCCCGCCGGGCCGTCGTGCGGCGGACGCCGAACGTGCCCGTCTCGCGGAACAGGATCGCCTCCAACTCCGTCGCCTTCTCCGCCTCCGCGATCACACTCAGCAGTACACCGGGACGATTCTTCTTCATCTGGATCGGCACGGTGAATACGTCCAGCGCCCCGGCCGACAGTAGGAGCTCGAAGCAGTAGCCGACCACCTCCGCGGGGCAGTCGTCGAGGTTCGTTTCGAGCACGATCACCGTGTCCGATTCCCCCTCCGTCTTCTGCCCTCTCCCCTCTGCCCGCTGTACCGCTGTCCCCACCCACAACCGCAGGATGTTCGGCTGCTCGAAGAAGTCCTTCGTGCCGGCGCCGTGGCCGATGCGCTCGATCGTCATCGCCGGCGCCGCGGTGAACTCGCCCGCCACCGCCGTGAGGATCGCCGCCCCCGTCGGCGTCGTGAGTTCGCCCTTGATGATGCTCGTCGCGAGCGGGACGCCCTTCAGCAGTTCCGCCGTGCCGGGCGTGGGGACGGGCATGATGCCGTGGGCACACTTCACCGTGCCCGTCCCGGTCGGGACCGGCGAACTCGTGAACCGCTCGACGTCGAGCAGGTCGAGGCCGACGGCGGCGCCGACGATGTCGGCGATGCTGTCGAGCGCCCCGACCTCGTGGAAGTGGACGCGCTCGAGCGGCATCCCGTGGGCTACCGACTCGGCCACCGCCACCTTGCGGAAGATCGTCGTCGCCAGCTCGCGCTGCTTCGGCGTCAGCGCCCCGCGGGCGAGGATCGCCTCCACGTCCGGGAGGAAGCGGTAGTCCTCCTGGTCGGCGGCCTCGACGGTGGCCTTCGTCGCCGCGAACCCGCAGCGCTTCACCTTCTCGGCTTCGAGCCGGATCGGCAGGCCGAGCGAGTCGAGCGCGGCGCGGACCGGGGCCGGGTCGACGCCGGCGTCGAGCAGCGCCCCGAGCACCATGTCGCCGCTGATGCCGCTGAAGCAGTCGAAGTGTGCGACGCGCAAGACACGTCCCCCCGGGCGACCCCATCAACCTACCGGCGGCGCGGGCGTGCGGCCCCATTCCCGCCCTGTCCGTCCGATCGCTCGCGCCTAAGATACCCGCCGAACGCACCCCACCTCACGCGGAGTCGCAGCCCCGATGTCCACCCCCATTTCGGTCACGCGCCTGCTCGGACTCGGGCTCACCCCCGGCAAGCTCCGCGGGCTCCAGCGGATCAGCAACCCGAACGGCACGCTGACCATGGTCGCCACCGACCAGAACAGCTCGATGATCTCGATGATGAAGAAGGCGACCGGCAAGGAGCCGACCTACGCCGAGATCGGCGACGCCAAGGTCATGCTGTCGCGGGCGCTCGCCCCGCACTGCTCCGGGCTGCTCGTGGACGGGTACTACGGGTACTGGAGCACCGTGGCCGCGGGCGCCGTCCCGGCCGGGACCGGCATCCTCATCCGGGTCGAGAAGTCGGGCGCGGACAAGAACAAGGCCGGCGCCCCGATGGGCGAGGTCGAGGCGGGCTGGGGCGTCCA
This sequence comes from bacterium, assembly GCA_017308215.1. Taxonomy (GTDB): domain Bacteria; phylum Planctomycetota; class Planctomycetia; order Gemmatales; family Gemmataceae; genus Urbifossiella. The sequence continues at coordinate 2,570 of JAFKFQ010000688.1, forward strand.
CAAGATCAAGCGGTGCGGGGCCGACGCGGTCAAGCTCCTGGCCCAGTTCGAGCCGGGCGAGTTCGAGAGCGCCGAGCACAACTTCGAGTTCACCCGCCGGATGTACGAGGAGTGCATCGAGCACGACATCCTGTTCCTCCTGGAGCCGATCCACTTCGCGTACAACGGCGAGAAGGACGACAGCAAGTCGAAGCTCGACCGCAAGGCCCAGACCGTCATCGACTCGGCGAAGTACCTGAGCCGGTACTGTGACATCTACAAGGCCGAGTTCCCGGGCACGTTCGGCCACGAGACCGACGCGCAACTGGTGGACAACCTGAAGCGGCTGAACGACGCCTGCGTCAAGCCGTGGGTGCTGCTGTCGGCCGGCGTCGACTACGACAAGTACAAGAAGCAGGTCGAGATGGCGATGAAGGCCGGGGCGAGCGGCATCCTCGGCGGGCGGGCGTTCTGGAAGGAGTTCTTCACCTACTCCGACCCGGCCGAGCGGCAGAAGTTCGCCGAGACCGAGTGCGTCCGCCGCGTGAAGGACTCGGACGCCGTTGTCCAGACCGGCACGCCCTGGTTCGCCAAGTACGGCCTCACGACCGCCGACCTGAGCAACCTGCGGGCGACCGAGGGCTGGCACGCTCGCTACGGCGGCGGCACGGCCACGGCCGGCGGCCCGTCGAAGGTGGACCCGAACGCCGTGTACTGATCGGATTCTTTGCCGGTTTTCCTCGTATTTGCTGACGGCGAGTGCGGGAACAAGAAAGCCCGGGGGTGGCCCCCGGGCTTTCTTGTTCCCGATCTCCCGCCTTCCGTCCCCGCCTAGAATGAGGAGGCACGCCCGCACCAGGAGCTGAGATGGACCCCCAGCCGACGCAGACGCCGGGCGGCATCGTCCACACGTACCAGAAGTACGACCCAGCCAAATTCCCGAGCCCGACCGCCCCGCCACCGGACCTCGTCTCGCCCATGTTCGAGCACATGCTCGAGTTCGGCGAGGAGGAGGAGTTCACGGCCGAGCAACTGGCGAACGCGATCCGCCTCGACCCGTCGCAGATCGCCGGCCTCGGGCCGAGTCTCAACTCGCTCAAGCAGATGCTCCTGGAGCGGAAGCGGAAGATCCTGGCGACCTACGAGACGCAGCACGCCCAGAAGCTCGCCGCGAACGCCTACCGCAAGGAGGCGCAGGCGCTGAAGCCGCCCGCCAAGCTCGCCGAGAAGTACCACAAGGCCGTCCGCAACGAGCAACTTTACGACCTCGAACAGCTCTTCTTCCGCGTCGGCAACGACCGCGACCCGTTCGCAACGGGCATCGTGCTGGTGTCGTCACTGCTCGGCGAGAAGTACCAGGTGGACGAGCTGGCCGGGAAGTACGAGTTCACCGGCCGCGAGAAGATGGACGTGCCGAAGGCGCTGGAGGTGAAGGAGGAGCTGGAGACGATCGACAAGCTCCTCAAGCAGATCGACGAGGCGAAGAAGACGGCCCAGCTCGCCATCATCGACATGGACGAGCTCGAACAGTTCGCCGAGCCGGGGCAGATGGACCAGCTCCGCGCCCTGCAACAGCAGCTCGAAGACTACGTCAAGGAGCAGGCCGAACGGCAGGGGCTGGAGGGCGATTCGAGCGGCCGGTACCGGCTCACCCCGAAGGCGATGCGGCTGTTCCAGAGCAAGGTGCTGACGCGCATCTTCAGCCAGCTCCAGGCGAGCCGGACGGGCCGCCACCCGGACGCGGTCGCCGGCGAGGGCGCGGTGGAGACGCCGAAGACCAAGCCCTACGAGTTCGGCGACTCGGTGGCGCAGATGGACATCCCCGCGAGCATGGTGAACGCCCTGCTCCGCGACGGCCCCGGCACCCCGGTGCGGATGCGGCCGGACGACCTCGTCATCCACCGCACCAAGGTGACGCCGAAGGCGGCGACCTGTGTGCTGCTCGACATGAGCGGGTCCATGCGGTACGACGGCCAGTACGTGAACGTGAAGCGGATGGGCCTCGCGCTCGACGGCCTCATCCGCACCGAGTACCCCGGCGACTTCCTCCAGTTCGTCGAGATGTACTCGTTCGCCAAGCCGCGGCACGTGTCCGAAGTCGCGGGGTTGATGCCGAAGCCGGTGACGATCTTCAACCCGGTGGTGCGGCTGAAGGCGGACATGAGCAATCCGGACGTGAGCGATCTGCTC
>JAFKFQ010000689.1 GCA_017308215.1 bacterium
ATCGGCGAGAACGTCACGCCGATCCAGTTCATCCCGTACACGGACCGGATGGACTACCTCGCGGCGATGAACATGAACCTCGGGTTCAGCCTCGCCGTCGAGAAGCTCGCCGGCCTCAAGGTGCCCGAGAAGGCGCAGGTCATCCGCGTGCTGATCGGCGAGATGAACCGGGTCGCGTCGCACCTCGTCGGCATGGGCGCGTACGGGCTCGACCTCGGCAGCTTCAGTCCGTTCCTCTACGCCTTCCGCGAGCGCGAGCACATCCTCGACCTGTTCGAGGACGCCTGCGGCGCCCGCCTCACGTACAGCTACCTGACGGTCGGCGGCGCCCACGACGACCTGCCCGCCGGGTGGACGGCGCGGTGCCGCCAGTTCCTCGACTACTTCGAGCCGCGCATCCCCGAGTACCACGCGCTGCTCACCGACAACCACATCTTCGTCAAACGCACCGCCGGGATCGGCGTTCTCTCAAAGGAGATGGCGCTGTCCTACGGCTGCACCGGCCCGGTGCTGCGCGCCTCGCTCGACCGCACGAAGGGCGACCCCGACTGGGACCTGCGCAAGACGGAGCCGTACTCGGGCTACGAGAACTACACGTTCGACGTACCGCTGCCGCCGTTCAACGAGGCGCCGCCGGACGCCGTGATCGGCGACTGCTGGCACCGCTTTTACGTGCGGATGCGCGAGGTGGCCGAGGCCGTGAAGATCGCGCGGCAGGCGCTCGACAAGTACGACTCGCTCCACGCCGAGGGCGAGACGGTGAAGGCGGAGTTCGCCGCCCGCCGCGCCGCGCTCACGCCGGAGGAGGCGAAGGCCGACGACGCGAAGCTCGCCGAGCTGATGCGGACGAAGTTTTCGCACCGCGTCGAACCGCCGAAGCACCGGTTCGGGGTGGTCGGCCGGCCGGCGAAGGAAAACGTGCCGCTGCGCGTCCGGGCGCGGTCGAGTTGCTTTTGTAACCTCTCCGTCACGAACGAGCTGTGCCGGGGCTGCCTGCTGGCCGACATCCCGGCTATCATCGGGAGCATCGACGTGGTGATGGGCGAGATCGACCGCTGACGCCTCCCACGGCGCCGCACACGACCCGCTCCGCCGCTTTTCTCGTCGGCCTTCTGGCCGTCGGCGCGGGCCGCGCCGACGGCCCGGCGCGTAAGTCGCCGGACGGGTGCCTTCCGTAGGTCGGGGCGAGTCTTCGAGGCCCGACGCGGGGCGGCGAACGCGAGCGACGCAGAGCCGGGCACCCGAACCCACGTAAGTCGTCGTTCCCCGCACTTGGCACCACGCACTCGCGCCTCGAAGACTCGACCCGACCTACGGAAGCCCCGAGCCGAAAGACACCCGACCACTTCCCCAGCCCCGGAGCCGCCCGATGCGTTGCGCCGTCTTCGCCTTCGCCCTCGGCCTGTTGACCGTCGCCGCGGCCCGCGCTGACATCCCGGTCCCGCCGCCGCCGGGCAAGAAATTCGTCCGCGTGGACCACACCATCACCGCCGACAAGGCGTACCCCGACCACGAGTTTTACCTGCTCATCGGCGGCACCCCGAAGAAGGTGGACTTCGGCCCGGGCGCGCCCGTGAAGATCGAGGGTAACCGCCGCAACGGCCCGTTCGGCGCCGCGAAGCTGGTGGCGGTGCCGAAGGGCGCCGCCACGAAGTACGCCGACGAGAAGGAGTTCGCCGCCGCCCTCAAGACCGGCAAGGTGGAAGGACAAGCGGCGACGAAGCACCCGTTCCCGAACTCGGTGGCGGTCAACGCCAAGGACGAGCGCAAGCTGCTGACCGAGGCGCTCGTCATCGACAAGATCGACGCGAAGGAGGGGATCGTGCTGAAGGCGGTCCCGCCGCCGGCCGGCTCCCCCTCACCCGCCAAGAGCGACAAGAACGCGCCGGCCGACGAGTCGGAGCTGACCGACGAGGCAACGGCTTACACCCCGCGCGGCGGCGCCGTGATCGCCGGGCTGGCCGGAGCACTGGCGCTGGCGTTTGCCGGCCTGTGGCTTGTCCGCCGGTCGCGCCCGTAACCCCGCAACTGACTGTCGCCCGCCCGCCGCGGCGCGGATTAGTCCGCAGCGGTGGGCGTCAGCGGTTCATGTGGCCGGTGAACGTCGTCCCTTCCACGAGCGGCCCGTACATCTCCGGCCGCCGCCAGTTCACCCGGTCGATCTCGTAGACGCCGTGGCAGTGGACCTGCCGCTTCTGCCGCGCCGCGGCCGGGTCGATCTCCACCGTGAACAGGTCTTCGACCCCTTCCGGCGAGCGGTGGAGGACGTTGCCGAGGTAGTCCGCCGCCGAGCTGCGGCCGAGGTAGGTGAAGCCGGACTCGTCGCCCACCCGATTCACCGCCAGGTAGTAGACGTGGTTCTCCCACCCCCGCGCCGGCGACACGAGCTCCGCCATCATCCGCGCGTTCGTCGCCCAGTTCGTCGGCAGCACGATCAGGTCGGCGCCGAGCAGCGTGAGGACGCGCGCCGACTCCGGGAAGCTGCCGTCGAAGCAGATGTTCATGCCGACCTTGAGCCCACCAATGTCGTGGACCGCGAACGGCCGGTCGCCGGGGTCGGTGAACCGGTCGGCGCCGAGGCACGGCAGGTGGAGCTTGCGGTAACTCGCGGCGAGGCCGTCCGGGCCGACCAGCGCGCAGGCGTTGAACAGCTTCCCGGTCGCCGGGTCGTGCTCGAACAGGCCGAACACGGCCCACACGTTCCGCCGCGCGCACGCCTTCGCCACCGCGTCCGTCGCCGGCCCGGGGATGGTCTCGGCGGCCGCGCGCACGGCCTCGCGCGACTCGAACCCGTACCCCGCGGCGACGCACTCGGGGAAGACGACGAGCCGTGCCCCGCGGTCCGCGGCTGCGTCGAGGCGGGCCGTGATGGCGGCGAGGTTGGCGGCCGGGTCGGCGAGCCGGCAGTCCATCTGAACCCCGGCGACTAGCCAGGTGTCTTTCATCTCTCTGCCCCACGGGGTGTTGTCACGCTAACCTACCGCGCGAACGCCGGATGACGAACGACCCGCCAGTGACGAAGGGAATGCCTCGGCTGTCTTCCTTCGCCATTGGCGGGTCATTCGTCATCCGGCATTCGGCTGCCGTATCATGCCACCATGGGCGATCTGCCGGCCGTCGCGAATTCGATCCCCCGACAGGTGTTGGCGCTCGCCCTCCCCGCCCTCGCCCAGCAGTACCTCCACCTCGTCGTCCGCCTGTCGGACCAGTACCTCGCCGACCGGTTCGAGCTCCCCGACCCCGCCGCCCGCGGGGCGTACCTCGCGGCGCTCACCACCGCCGGCTACCTGTACTGGTTCGTCTCCAGCTACACGGTGCTGGTGAGCGTCGGCAGCACGGCGCTGGTGGCGCGGTTCGTCGGCGCCGGCGACTGGGACGGGGCGAAGCGGGCGACGGCGCAGGCGGTGCTGCTCGCGGTCGCGTTCGGCGTCGCGGGGGCCGTTGCCGGCGTGCTCGGGCTGCCGGCGCTGATCGCGGCCCTCGGGCTCACCGGCGACGCGGCGGCGTACTGCCTCGCGTACCTCCTGCCGCTCGCCGTGCTGCTGCCGTTCCAGATCACCGAGTCGGCGTGCGTCGCGTGCCTGGCCGGCGCCGGCGACACCCGGACCGGGCTGAAGGTACTCGGCGGCGTCGCGGTGCTGAACGTCCCGCTCGCGTGGGGACTGTGCTTCGGCGTCGGCCCGGTCGAGGGGCTGGGGTTCCGCGGCATCGCGCTTGGCACCGGGCTCAGCCACCTCGCCGGCTGTGTCATCGTGCTGTCACTGCTGGCACGCGGGCGGTCCGGGTTGAAGGTCACGCCCCCCGCGCTGCGGCCCGACCGCGGGCTGATCTACCGGGTGCTGCGGGTGAGCGTGCCGGCGGGCGTGGACAGCCTGAGCGTGGCGGCGTGCCAGCTGTGGTTCCTGAGCATCGTCAACGGCCTCGGCGACGTGGCCGCAGCGGCGCACGGGATCACGCTCCAGTGGGAGGCGCTCGGGTTCCTGGCCGGCGCCGCGTTCGGCACCGCGGCGATGACGCTGGTCGGCCAGAACCTCGGCGCCAACGACCCGGCCCGCGCCGCGAAGGCCGGCTGGACCGCGTTCGCCATCGGCTGCGGCGTGATGACGGTGATGGGCGTGCTGTTCGCGCTGCTGGCGCGGCCGATGTTCCGCCTGTTCTGCCACGAGCCGCACCTGGAGCCGGTCGTCGAGGCCGGTGTGCCGACGCTGCGGCTGATCGCGCTGGCGATGCCGGCGCTGGCGAGCCAGATCATCTTCACGTCGGCCCTGCGCGGCGCCGGTGACGCCCGGGTGCCGGTGCTGTTCAGCTGGATCGGCTTCCTCGGCGTGCGCATCCCGCTGGCGTACCTGCTGACCGGGCCGTCGGTGGGCCTCGGCCTGTATGGCGCGTGGCTGGCGATGGTCGTGGACATCTGGGTGAGGGGCGCGTTCTTCACGCTCCGCTTCGCCGGCGGGCGGTGGAAGCACAGCGTGGTGTGAGACGCCCGTTTTTTGACGAGATGAACAGGAAAGACGGGACGGAAAACAAGGAGACGGAAAAGCCGGCCGTCTTCTGACTTCTGTCTTGTTTCGTCCTGTTCATCCCGGCAAAAAACTGCCGATTCCGGTACAATCACAATAACCCATTCCCACCCGAGGGCGTCCCCATGACCCCGCTCCAGTCACTCGTCGCCGCCGGCACCAAGCTCTGGCTCGACTCCGTGGACCCGGTCGAGATCGCCGCCAACCGCGCCAACGGCGCCACCGGGGCGACGTCCAACCCGATCATCATCGCCGACCTCATCAACACCGGCCGGTTCGACGCCGACATGAAGGGCTTCTTCGCCCAGGGGCTCGACGACGAGGGCGTCGCCTGGGCCATGACCGACAAGCTGGTGAAGGACGCGCAGGCCGTGTTCGAGCCGGTGTGGCGCGAGACCCGCGGGAACGACGGGTGGGTGAGCTTCGAGCTCGACCCGCTCCTCGAGGACGCCGCCAACACGATGCCGGCCGCGGAGCGGTCGAAGAAGTACATCGAGCTCGGCAAGAAGTGGTCGGCCGGGCACAAGAACCGGATGATCAAGGTGCCGGCGACGCCGGGCGGGCTCGGGGCGCTGGAGGAACTCGTCGCCGCGGGCGTGTGCGTGAACGTCACGCTGATCTTCAGCGAGCGGCAGTACAACCTGGCGAAAGACGCCTGCTGGCGCGGCATGCAGCGGGCCGCGGACAAGAACAAGATCAAGACCGTGTACAGCATCTTCGTCAGCCGGGTGGACGTGTACACGGAGAAGGCCGTGCCGGACCTGTCGCCGGCGGCGCAGGGGCAGGTGGGCATCGTGAACGCCAAGCGGATCTGGAAGTTGAACAAGGACTTCTGGGCCGACAAGGGGCTGGCGATCCAGCAGGAGATGCTCTTCGCCAGCACCGGCACGAAGAAGATGGCGACCGGGATCACGCCGCCGGCGTGGACCTACGTGGGGGCGTTCGCCGGGAGCGACATCGAGACGAACCCGCCGGCGACGAATAAGGCGGTGCT
>JAFKFQ010000690.1 GCA_017308215.1 bacterium
GATCTGCGCCGCTTCGCCGGCTGGGTCTGGATGGTGCTGAGCGGCACGATCGTCTACCTCGCCTTCAACGGCCTCTACGTCGTCACCCACCCCGGCCGCGAGCACACGCTGGCCCCGACGCTCGCGTCGGTCCGCGCGAGCGACTGGCCCGGCGACCCCGTCGTCCTCCGCCAGCCCGCCGACTGGCCGGTCGGGTGGGCGAGCACGTCGCGGATGTACCGCTCGGTCCTCCAGCGGGCGTGGGACGACGGGTGCTGGTGGGCGGTGGTCCTGGAGGACGACGTGCGGGTGAACCGCCGGCTGTGGGCGAACCTCACCCGCTGGCACCCGCTCGTCACCGGCCAGCTCCACTGGGGCAGCCTGTTCGTGCCCGACACGATCCAGGAGCCGTGGGCGCGCGAGTGCCCGGAGCTCGGCTACCGCGTCGCCCGGCCGGCGCGCGTGTGGGGGCCGCACGCCCGCTGGCAGAAGGCCCGGCTGTGGGGCTCGCAGGGGTATGTGTTCAGCCGCGGCGGGGTCGGGGCGATGCTCGACCGGTGGGACGCACTCGGCGGCGGCCAGGACGCGCGGGCCGTGACCGTCGCGGCGTCCGCCGGCTGGCCGCTGTGGTACTCGGCGCCGTGCCTCGTCGAGCACGCCCCCAACGGCAGCGCGTTCGCCACCCCGCCCGCCTACGCCCCGGACTTCGACCCCGACGCCCTCTTCCCCGACCCGCCGCCCGGCCTCTACCGCCACCCAGAGGGCGTGCCGGGGTGGCTCAGCTACGCCGAGGGCCGCGCGCTGTGGGAACTGGCGCGCGGCCGGCGCGTGCTCGAACTCGGCCGCTCCTACGGCCGCAGCACGGTCGCGCTGGCGCAGTCGGCGCGGGAGGTGGCGTCGGTGGACGCGGCCGACCCGGCGCCCGCCGCCGCGTGGCTCGACCGCTTCGGCCTCGGCGGGAACGTCGCGCTGCACCGGGGCACGTTCGCCGAGGTCGCGCCCGGCCTCGGGACGTTCGATCTAGTGTTCGTGGACGGTGAGCACGACGGGCCGAGCGTCCGAACCGACGTGGCACTGGCGCTGTCGGTGCTGGCGCCGGGCGGCGTGCTGGCGTGCCACGATTACCCGGACCCGGACTGGCCCGACGTACGCCGCGAGGTCGACGCGGCGGTCGCGCGGGCGGGCCTGCGCCGGGTGCGGCAGGCGGACTACCTCGGGGCGTTCGCGGCCGTGGTGTGAGCGGGACCGCCCCAGCGGCCATTCTTCCAAACTCGTTGTTGGTTCCGGGACGAGGGCGCCACTCTCCCGCAACCCACAAAGACCGCCCGAACACTACCACCGCGCCGGCGGGCCGTGGCCGGTTCGTATCCGTTACGATTGGCGCCGTCCGCCTACACGATCGGCCGGTGCCCAGATTTTCTTTGTCCGCCCGTTGGGGCGCGGGTACGATGGGGTGTTCTAATGCCTCCCGAGTTCGCGCCGATTCCCCTGCCGCACCGAGTGGCCGACCCATGCGTATCGAATGCCCGCACTGCGAAGCCCGGGTGCGCCTCGACGAGCCGCCGGAAGACGACACGCCGATCCGGTGCCCGGAGTGCCGCAAGAAATTCGTGCCCCCGGAGATGGACGACGAGGACGACCGGCGCCCGGCCCGCAAGGGCGGCAAGAAGAGGCGCGCGGCCGAAGAGCCGAAGTCGATGATGCCGTGGATCGCCGCCGGCGGGGTCGTCGCGGTGGCGGCCGTGGTCGGCATCGTGGTCGTGGTGACGAGCAGTGGGTCGAAGCCGGCCCCGGAGCCGGCTGCGGCCACCGCCGCCAACACCACCCCGCAGCCGCAGCCCCGCCCGCAGCCACAGCCACAGCCACAGCCGCAGCCCGCCCCGAACCGGACGCCGGCCCGGACGCCGACCGCGGCCGACCCGGACGTGACCGGCGACAAGCCGTCGGGGACGCAGGGGGGTGGGGGCACCACGACCGGCGGCCCCACCCGGCCGGTCACCGTGCCGCAGGCGGCCATCCCGGCTCAGTACGTCGAACTGTTCCGCCAGGCGGTGGACGTGCCGCCCCGGACGATCCGCGCCGCGAGCCTCCGCCCGAAGGACGCCGACCTCGTCCCCGAGGTGCCGACGTTCCACAGCCTGCTGATGGCGCGCAAGGGTGCTGCCGCAACGGCCGCCGTGCCGAAGACCGCCAAGCTCACGCAGGACGAGGTGAAGAAAGCGTGCGCGTACATCAAGGTGGAAACCGGCGAGATGTCCGCCTCCGGGTCCGGGTTCCTGATCGCCCAGGACGGGGTGGCCGGGCTGGTGGCGACCAACTACCACGTCATCGAGGCGGCGGCCCGCCCGCGGTTTAGCGCCGGCACCGCGTCGGTGACCGCGGTGTTCAACAGTGGGCAGGCCGACGAGCGGGTAACGAAGGCGCAGATCGTCGCGTTCGACGCGTTCGCCGACGTCGCCATCCTGCGGTGCGAGGGCGGCGGCCCGACGTGGCCGAAGCCGATCAACCCGTACAACGCGCTGCCGAAGGTGACCGAGGGGATCGACATCCAGTTCTGGGGCTTCCCGCTCGGGGATGTTCTGGCGGGCGGCAAGGGGAATCCGGCGATCACTGTCGGGAAGGGGAGCGTCTCCAGCCTCCGGTACGCCACCGGCGGCAAGCTCGACCGGGTGCAGATCAGCGGCAGCATGAACCCGGGCAACAGCGGCGGCCCGCTCGTGGACGCCGACGGCCGGTTGGTCGGCATCGCGGTGGAGATCATCGGCGCCGGGATCGGGTTCGCGGTGCCGGTGAACGACCTGATCGGGCTGCTCGAGGGCCGGCTGCTCGCCACCATCTTCGTCCCGACCGAGCTGGACAACGCGAGCGGGCGGGCGCGGTTCCTGGTCGTCGCCCCGGTCATGGACCCGCTCGACCGGGTGGACACGGTGTTCATCCGCCGGTGGTCCGGGACCGGGAAGGCACAGGCGCCGGAGGCGGTCAAGGACGCGCTGACCGGGTACAAGCCGTTCGGCATCCGCAAGGACGGGAAGGCGAACCTGTCCGGGGTGGACGAGTTCCCGCTCAAGAAGTTCAACACCAAGGGGAGCGGGGCCGACGGGCTCGGGATCGCGCTGGGCGAGATGGACGTGCCGCTCGACGCCGCGGAGATACAGCTCCAGCTCGCCTCGCAGACGTTCCCAAACCCCCAGACGGGGACCAAGCTCACCGCCGCGTCGAAGCCGGTGGCGTACACCCTGAAGATCGGCGACCAGCCGATCGGGTCCGACGCCCGGGCGCTCAGCGACCTGACCGCGAACCCCGACGGGCTGGCCGGGCAGGTGCTGGTAGTGAAGGCGCGGGTCGCCGCCCCGCCGGTCACCCGCGACCCGGTCCAGGACCTCATCATCGTCGGGGGCGACGGGAAGCGGCCGGACCGGATGCGGTTCCTGGTGGACCGGGCGACGGCGGCCGAGTTCGACGAGGTGGTGCCCGAGCACCAGGTGATGCCGGTGCGGCTGGTGTGCGTGGTCGGCAAGCGCGGGGCCGACGGGATGGTGCCGGTCCGGGTGGCCCGGCTCGACTTCCTCGGCCGCGCCGACCGGGTGGTGCGGACGATCCCGGCCGCGCCGGACCCGGACGACAAGCTGGCGGAGCTCAACCGCGACCCGGCGAAGTTCGCCGGAAAGACGCTGGAGATGAAGGTGTCGTCGATCCCGCTGAACGTGCGGGCGCTCCAACTCGGCGAGTACGCGGTGGTGTTCCCGAGCCGGTTCGCCCCGCGGAACCTGATGTTCACCATCAACCCGGGGATGCGCCAGCGCCTGGTGGAGTCGGCCGGGCAGGGATTCCGGCCGGGGATGCTGGTGCCGACGCGGGTCACCGCGGTGGTGCCCGACCGCCCCACCCTGGTGGGCGGGCGGACACTCATCACGTTGACGAAGATCGAATTCATCGGTGAGGAGGGGCGGGTGATGCGCACGATCGAGTAGCCCGCCCCGGTCCCCTGGAGCCACCATCCATGCCCGCCGACCTGATCCTCTGCGCTGCGGCGGCCGTGGCGTGGGTGTGGCTCGTTCAAGTGGCCGGGGTGCTGCCGGTCGTCGTCTACGTCCAGCAGACCGTCGGCTGCTACACCCCCCGGCTGGTCCACAGGCTCGCCTTCCGCCGGGGGCGCCTCGTGGTCGTCGGTCTGCTCGGTGGCGCCGCGGCGGTCGCGTTCCCCGAGGCCCGAACCGCGGTCGCCACGGGCTACCTGGCGCTCGCCTTCTGGCTGCTCTGGTACGCCCAGGTGCGGGCCGCGAAGCTCCTCCACCCGCGGTTGCTGGAGGCGCTCCTGCCCCGCGGGACCGCCGGCCCCGACCCCGGCGCGCCGGTCCCGGCGGCGTGAACCCGCGACGGGCGCGTCCCGTCCCTCCGATGAATTTTGCGGTGGGGTGATGGCTTCCGCGGCCGGAACCGTCTATACTCCGGGAAAGTTTTGCGCACGCCCCGTTCCCCCGCGGCCGGTCGCGGCGAACCGCGCAAGCCGTTCGAGGGAACTCGTTCCTCTCCGCCCGAGGCGGACGGCAAACTCATGACGGGTTCCGCCGGGACGAGGCAGGGTGCCGGATGACCGACCGGGAACGGTTCACCGCCCGCCCAGCCGCCCCGGGTGTTCTCACCCCGCCCCCCGACCGCGCCGACTCCCCGTCCATTTCCGCCACCCTGTCCATCCGACCGCCCGTTCGAAC
>JAFKFQ010000691.1 GCA_017308215.1 bacterium
AGAACCGGCTAACTCATTGATTTATCTGGTTCGTGAGATGCTATGAAACGCTCTGGGAAAGGCCAATGGTGCCCAGGGGCGGAATCGAACCACCGACACGCGGATTTTCAGTCCGCTGCTCTACCCCTGAGCTACCTGGGCCAACCAACGCCGATGCATGGGGAAACTGCATCCGTTCTTTCAGCGGCGCCGCCGCGCCCCCTGAAAGCGCGCGGGTTATAGCACGAGAATCAAGCCTGTCCAGCGCTGCGAAGGCGATTTCGACGAAGAAATCCAAAGCCTTCCAGGGCTTTGTTTTCCAGCCCGGCGGCGGGCCTCGAACAGGCTGGCGATCCCGTCGCCGTACAGCTCGTTGTCGTGGAGGATGTACACCTTCTTGGCGTGGAGCGTGTCCTTGGCGAACTCGGCCGACAGCGGCCCCTGCACGTCGTCGGTCGGGCAGACCCGGCAGAAGGTGACCCGGTTCGCCGGGCGGTAGACCTCCGGCTCCTTGCTAGTTGCGTCGCCCGGCACCTTCTTGGTGAGCCCCGGCCACGTCGCCGCCGGCGAGATCTGCAGCACCCCGCCCTCGTTGAGGATCGGCATCGACACCTTCGCGGCGCCGGAGTTGTACGGCCCGATGAAGGCCATCACGTCCTCGTCGGCGACCGCCTTGCGGGCGTTGGCCGCCTCGGCCGCGGCCTCCCACTTCCCGGACGACGCGGTGGCATCGTCCATGTCCTCGTACACCACCCGCATCCCGGCGACGGTCCCGCCGGCGTCGTCGATCGCCATCTTGATCCCGTTGACGATCGTGTCCGTCTGCCCCTGCGCCGAGCCGGTCCGCGGCAGGGACGAGATCACCTTGACGACCGTTTCACCCTTCGACCCCCCGCACCCGCCGCACCCGAGCACCGACCCGGCCGCCAATCCGGTGGCGGCGGTGAGAAAGCGACGACGGTCCACGGCGTGTCCCCCGGAGGTGGAGCGGCGGGCGGCCCGATGGTAGGCGCCCGCGTCGGCCCCGTCAACGATATTGAACCGCCCGGAGCAGTGGTCAGTGGTCAGTGGTCAGCCGTCGGTAAAATCCTCTGCCGACCTGACTGACCACTGACTGGCCACCGACCACTACGGCGAAACTGTATCCAGTACGAACGTCACCGGGCCGTCGTTCACGAGTTCTACTCGCATGTCGGCGCCGAACCGGCCGGTCGCCACCGGCAGCCCGACGGCCCGCAGCTCGGCCGCGAACCGCTCGTACAGCGGCTCGGCGAGCGCCGGCGGGGCGGCGCCGGTGAAGCTCGGGCGGCGGCCCTTGCGGGTGTCGCCGTACAGCGTGAACTGGCTCACCACCAGCACCGCGCCGCCGGCGTCGAGGACCGACCGGTTCATCTTCCCGGCGTCGTCCTCGAACGCCCGCAGGTGGGCGACCTTGTCGGCCAGCCACGCCGCCTCCGCGGGCGTGTCCGTCGGCGCGACGCCGAGCAGCACGAGCCAGCCGGCGTCGATCGCGCCGACGGTCTCGCCCGCCACGACGACGGCGGCCCGGCGGACGCGCTGGATGACGGCACGCATCGGGATGCAGTTCGGATCAGGGAGAGGGGTGAGGAGATCGTATGAACCCGGGCCGTGGCGGGTAGACGCGGATCGCGGGGGTTGGGGTAGGCGCCACGGGCGGCCCGGGATATGCGGCCGCGCTTATGGAAGAGCGGAGAATCATCATGCCCGACGCCACGACCCCGATCCGCGTCCTCACCGAACCGGGCGTGTACCTCATCGGCCGGCAGATGGTGCAGACTGCCGAGCTCGACCGCTTCCTCGCCGACCACGGCGTCAGCTGGGCGAGCGACACGAGCGTCGCCGCCGAGGTCGTGACCGAGACGGCGGGGCGAGTCTGTTACATGAGCTTCGCCAAGCCGCGCCCGGGCGGGAACGCGGCGTACCTCGGGCACATCAAGGAGGTCGGGCACGGCTCGGTGCTGGAGCACGGCGTCTGGAACTTCCTGTTCACCGGCGTGTCGCGGTCGCTCACCCACGAGCTCGTGCGCCACCGGGCAGGATTTGGTTTCAGCCAACTCAGCCAGCGCTACGTCGATGAGTCCGTCGCCGAGTACGTGGAGCCGGACATCATCGCCGCCGACCCGGAACTGCACGCGGTCTGGCTCGACGCGGTGACGCACGCCCACGCCGCCTACGTGAAGCTCGCCGAGGCGCTCAACGCGAAGCTCGCCGACCCAAAGGCGGCGACGGCCGCGCTCCTCCCACCGGACGCCGACCGCACCACCCGCCGCAAGGCCGCCCGGCAGGCAGCGCGGAGCGTCCTCCCGAACGCCACCGAGACGAAGATCTTCGTGACCGCCAACGCCCGGGCGCTGCGGCACTTCCTGGAGAGCCGCGGGGCGGCGGCGGCCGAGCCGGAGATCCGCAAGCTCGCCGGCGCGGTGCTCGACGTGCTCCAGCGCGAGTCGCCGAACCTCTTCGGCGATTACCGCAAGGTGCCGCTCCCGGACGGCACGTTCGAGCTCGTCACGGATTTCAAGAAAGTTTGACCGTCGCCCGCGGCGTGTGCCAGACTTCCCCGCCGGGGCGGCGACGCCCGTTCGCGCCCGGCACGAACCGGGGGGCGGTCATGGCGGCGTCGCGGTCGTCGTGGGGCTTTGTCGGCGGGTACTTCCTCTACTTCCTCGGGCTGGCCGCCGGGTTCGTCGGCACCATCGTCGCGCAGGGCGAGCACGGCCGCCCCTACGGCGACGACACGCCGCTCGTCGTGGCGGGGCTGGTCGGCACGGGCGTGGCGCTGTTCGCGCTCGGGGTGCAGGTGCTCGCCCGGGCGTACTGGGGCGGGTTTTCGGGCAGTTCGGAAACGCTCGTCATCTTCATCATGACGCCGATCCCGGCGGTCGTCGCGGTCGTCATCCACCTTCTGGGTCGGTACTTCCGCCGGTCCGACGGCACGGCCCTGCGGGTACTGCTGCTCGCCGGCGGGGTGTACCTCGCGGCGACGACGGGGATGGACGTGGCGAACCACGGCATCCCGACGGGGAAGGACGACCCGATGGCGTTCCTGTGGCCGCTGGCGCTGTCGGCGGGCGTCGGGCTGGCGCTGCTCGGCCTCGTCCCGCCGGCCCGCGAGGAGGCCGACGTGCCCTACGCCGCGGTCGCCTGACCCTCGCTCCGGCCGCGGCCGCAGTATACACTCCGCCTCGTGTCCCTTCCCCGCACGAGGTTCCGCCCGTGACCCGCCTCCTTCCCGCCGCGCTGCTGGCCGTCGCGCTGGCGCCCGCCACCGCCGCCGCGCAGTCGCCACCCGAGTTCTTCTTCAAGGCGAACGACCGGATCGTCTTCCTCGGCGACAGCATCACCGAGCAGTACCAGTACTCGACGTACCTCGAGCTCTACCTGACGACGCGGTTCCCGAAGGGGAACATGACGTTCCTCAACGCCGGGATCGGCGGCGACACCGCCAACGGCGGCGCCGGGCGGTTCCAGAAGCACGTCCTCGACGAGAAGCCGACCGCCGTCACCATCAACTTCGGGATGAACGACGGCGGGTACGGGAAGTTCAACCCCGGCGCCAACAAGGTGTTCGTCGAGCGGACCGAGGCGATGCTGAAGATGGCGAAGGACGCCGGGGTGCGCGTCGCCCTGCTGTCGCCGAACGCGGTGGACAAGCGGAACAAGTCCAACGGCGCCGAGTACGTGGTGACGCAGAAGCAGTTCTACGCCCCGCTCGCCGGGCTCGCCGAAAAACACGGGTTTCCGTTCGTGGACCAGTACGCCGTCACGAAGGCGGCGACCGACCGGATGGAGCAGGACGACCCGAAGGCCGCGAAGGCCAAGCCGTACTACGACGGGTTCCACACGGCGCCGCCCGGCGGGATGCTCATGGCCCACGCCATCCTCACCGGGCTGAAGGCGCCGGCCGAGGTGAGCACGGCGGTGGTGGACGCGAAGGCCGGCACGGCGACCGCGAAGGGGGCCGAGGTGACCGGGATCGAGGTCGGGAACGGGGTCCGGTTCAAGCGCCTCGACGCCGCGCTGCCGGTGCCGGTGCAGAAGGACTGGGTGCCGATGCTGCCGTACACGAACGAGCTCCGCGACCTGAACCTGTACGGCCTGACGGTGAAGGGGCTGGCCGACGGCGACTACGCGGTGACGATCGACGGCACGGAGGTCGCACGATACTCGGCGAAGCAGTTGGCCGACGGGGTGAACCTCGGAACGGTGACGACCGGCCCGGTGTGGGAGCAGGGGAACAAGGTGCTCCAGGCGATCAACGACAAGAACCGGATCGTCCACGGCCGGTTCCGCGGCATCCTGCTCGGCGGGGACCAGTACTGGACCACCGCGGCCGGGCAGAAGCGGCGGGCGGCGGAACTGGCGACGCGCCGCGAGGAGATCGACGCGGCGCAGGCCGAGGTGTACAAGCTCGCCACCCCGGTCGCGCGCGTGTGGGAGGTGCGGCCGGTGCGGTAACGCCCTCCGCCCGCCGACCGCCTTACCTTCCTGCCCCTCGCCCGGTGGGGTACAATCCCCATATCCGACGAGGGGCCGGGCCGATGAAGTGCCAGCGCTGTCCGAAGCAGGCGACCCTGCACATCACCGAGGTCCTCGGGGACGAGCGGTTCGAGGAAGTCCACCTCTGTGAGGATTGCGCCAAGAAGTACCTGTACGAGCCGGCCGGGGCGGGGAAGAAGGCGGGGGCGAAGGCC
>JAFKFQ010000692.1 GCA_017308215.1 bacterium
TCGTCACCAACCCGGCGAACGGGACGCTGACCGTCAACCCCACGACCGGCGCGTTCACGTACACACCGAACGCGAGCTTCAACGGCACCGACAGCTTCACGTTCAAGGCGAACGACGGCACGGCGGACTCGAACGTGGCGACCGTGTCACTCACCATCACTGCCGTGAACGACGTCCCCGTCGCCCAGGGTCAGGCGGTCTCGACCGACGAGGACGCCCCGGTCGGCGGCCAACTGGCCGCGACCGACGTGGACAGCCCGGCGCTGACGTTCGCGGTCGTCGCCAACCCGGCCAACGGAACGCTCACCGTCAACCCGGCGACCGGGGCGTTCACGTACACGCCGAATGCCAACTTCGCCGGCACCGACAGCTTCACGTTCAAGGCGAACGACGGCAGCGCGGACTCGAACGTGGCGACCGTGTCGATCACGGTTCGCCCGCTGAACGACGTCCCGGTCGCGGCCGGTCAGTCGGTCACCACCGCCGAGGACACGCCCGTCGGCGGGATGGTCACCGCGACCGACGTCGAGAGCGCCGCCCTCACCTACGCCGTGGTGACCGGCCCGGCGCACGGCACGCTGACCCTCAACCCGGCGACCGGGGCGTTCACGTACACCCCGAACGCCAACTTCCACGGGTCCGACAGCTTCACGTTCCGCGCCAGCGACGGCACGGCGAACAGCAACACCGCCACTGTGTCGCTCACCGTCGCCCCGGTGAACGATACCCCCGTCGCCCAGGGTCAAGCAGTCTCGACCGACGAGGACGCGTCGGTCGGCGGCCAACTGGCCGCGACCGACGTCGACAGCCCGGTGCTGACGTTCGCGGTCGTCTGCGGGCCGGCGAACGGGGCGCTGACCGTCAACCCGAACGGGACGTTCACGTACACCCCGAACGCCAACTTCCACGGCACCGATAGCTTCACGTTCAAGGCGAATGACGGCGCGGCGGACTCGAACGTGGCGACCGTGTCGATCACGGTCCGCTCGGTGAACGACGTCCCGGTCGCCGCGGGGCAGTCGGTCACCACGGACGAGGACACGTCGATCGGCGGGACGGTGACGGCGACGGACGTCGAGAGCCCGACGCCGACGTTCGCCGTGGTCGCCAGCCCGGCCAACGGCACCCTCACCCTCAACCCGACGACCGGCGCGTTCACCTACACCCCGCGCGCCAACTTCAACGGCACCGACCGCTTCACGTTCCGCGCGAGCGACGGCACGGCGAACAGCAACACCGCCACGGTGACGGTCACCGTGCGGCCGGCGAACGACGCCCCCACGGCGACGCCGGCGGCGTTCACGGTCGGGGAGGGCTCGCCGCTCGGCGGCGTGCTCGACCGTGAACCCCAACGGGTCGTTCACCTACACCCCGGCCGCCGGCTACACCGGGCCGGACAGCTTCACCTTCAAGGCGAACGACGGCACCGCCGACAGCCCTGCCGCCACGGTGTCGGTCACCGTCGTCGCCTCCGGGAACGCCGCCCCGGTGGCGAAGACCGCGTCCGTGTCGACGAAGGAGGACCGGGCGGTGACGAGCGAGGTGCGGGCGACCGACGCGGACCGCGACGACCTCACCTTCGCGGTGGTGACCGGCCCGGCGCACGGCACGCTGACCCTCAACCCGGCGACCGGGCGGTTCACCTACACCCCGGCCGCCGACTACTTCGGCCCCGACGGCTTCACCTTCCGGGCGAGCGACGGCACCGCGACCAGCGCCGCCGCCACGGTGTCGATCACCGTCCGGCCGGTGGACGACGACCCGGTGCTGCCGCCGGCGGCGTTCTCCGTCCCCGAGAACTCGCCCGCCGGCACCGCCGTCGGGACGGTCGCCGGGGCGGACCCGGACGGCGACGCCCTGCGGTACAGCATCGTCGGCGGGAACACCGACGGCGCCTTCACGATCCACCCGACCACGGGCCGGATCACGGTGGCGAACCCGGCCGCGCTCGACTACGAGGAGGCGCCGACGTTCACCCTGAAGGTCAAGGTGACGGACCCGGACGGGCACACCGACACGGCCACGGTCACGGTCCGCCTGGCCGACGTGGCCGAGTCGCCGCGGGTGCGCATCGACGTCGAGCCCGACGACCGGCGGAACGAGATCAACCCGCGGGGCCGCGGGAAGGTCGAGGTGGCGATCCTCTCGGCCGCCGGCTTCGACGCCCGGCAGGTGGACGTGGACAGCCTGCGGTTCGGGCGGACGGGGGCGGAGGACTCGCTCCGCACCGACCCGCGCGACCGCCCGCGCTACCACTACGAGGACGTGAACGGCGACGGCCGCCTCGACCTCGTCGTCGAGTTCGAGACCGAGCTGACCGGCTTCCGGTCCGGGGACTCGAAGGGCGTCCTGACCGGGCGCCTCAAGACCGGCCAGTCCTTCACCGCCGAGGACCGGGTGTCGACCGAGACCGGCTGGGGCTGGGGCTGCTGACCGTCGTCCGTCGGGTTCCCACCCCGGGGTGATGACCCGGGCGACCGGCCGGCGTGAGCCGGCCGGTCGCCACGTCGGGGGCGTCGGAGGCTTGGTCGCCGCGGGCCTTCGCCCGCGTCTCCCGTGACCACAAGTGACCGGATTCCGGCAACCCGCACCGCCGGCGCCTCCGGGGTCCACGCCGGAACCCGGCACCGGGCGGGCGACGTCTTGGTAGTCATAAAGAGTCACTTTTTTCGTGGGGTTCGATCCGCGTGTCGCCCGCGGCCGGTTCGCGGACGTCCGGCGTGCCCGGACCGTCCCGCACCTCACAGGCTGGCACCGGCGGTTGCCTGCCCGCGGCGGACCGGCCCTCATCACGCCGCGTAACTGCCGGCTCGACCGGAACCTCCGCACGCCCCGGACGGACTTGAGATGGCGGAACACGGGGCGGGTTTCCGCCCCACCTCGGGGGGCGTCGAGTGGGGCCTGTGCCGCGACCGGGGTGTGGTGTAACCTGGGATCGAACGTCGACGCACCGGAGGGCGGCCGTGGCCAGCGAATCCGAGGAGCAGGCGCGGTGCAGTGTGGCCGGCACCGCCGTCGTGCGGCGGCGGCCGTCCGTGCTGGTAATGAAGCTGCCCCTCAAGGCCGCGGGCGCCACCCTCGACCTCGGGCTCGCCCGGTCGCGGACCCAGCGCGAGGCGGCCGCCGGCTGGCTCCGGGGGCTCGGGGCCGACCACGTCGAGATCGGGGAGCCCCACTTCGCCGACCAGGCCGAGATGGACCAGGCCACCCGGATCCGGGCGGTCACCGCGGCGGCCCGGCCCCGCCGACCGGGGGCGGACGCCCCGGCCGCCGACGCGGCCCGGGGCGTCCGGGTGGTCCTCACCGCCACCTGGGACATTTCCCGCCTGTCCGCCGACGAGGTGCTGCTCCTGCTGGACCGGTTGCGGTTCGAGTCGGCCCCGCCCGCCCCGCCGGCCGAGCCCGCCGAGGAGCAGCCGGCGTGGACCGACCCGGCCGAGGCGGTGATGCGGGTCATGCAACAGTTCACCGAGCCGCCGGCCGAGAACCTGGCGCCGCAGTTCCTGTTCGTCACCCGGCTCGCGGCGGACGAGGTGGAGCGGGCGACGGCGGACGCGCTCGCGGCGGCCCGGCGGTCCGCCGACCTGGTGGCCCGGGCGGCGGGCCGGCGGGTGGTCGGGCTGTCGTCCGTGAGCGGCCACCGGGCGGCCGTGCCGGCCGGCCGGCACGACCAGATGGTGGAACGGAACCGGTGCGCCGCCCTGCTGGCCGGGACCACGTTCGTCCTCCGCGAGGGCGACGTGGTGGCCGACGACCCGCGGGCGGTGGACGTGGTCGTGACCCTGAACGCGACGTTCACGCTCGGGCACCCCGCCCCGGCGGAATGAGGCCTGCGATGATCCTCCCGTGCGGCGTCACCGGGTTCTGCGACCGAACGACGGCGCCGCCACCGAACACCGACGTGCGGGCGTTCCGCGGGCACTGCTACGAGGCGGCGCGGTGCGTCCGCGGGACGGTCGTGTCGTTCACGAACCCGTACCCGGGCGTCACGGACAACTACGCCGTCGCCGTGCTCGACACGGCGGCCGGGGCGGTCGCCGTGCTCCTGAACGCGCACCACCCGATCGTCGCGTTCGCCGACCCGAAGGGGGTCACGGGTTCGTCCTTCGAGTTCCGCGACGTGCCCGCGCTGGCCGACTACTTCGGCGGGCTCGGCGTCTACACCGTGGCGACCGCCGCCGGGCTGAACGAGCGGCCGGCGGCGGCCCACCTCCGCGACCTGTCGCCGGCCGAGCTGAAGCGCGTGAAATACTTCGAGCCGCGCCGCGTCGGTGAGATCGTCTTCAACTTCTGGGACTGACGCCGGCCCCGGTCGCCCCGCATTCACCCCTTCACCGCCGCCCGCCCGTCGCGTATCCTCGCAGGGGTACGTCCCGCCTCCGGAGCCCCTCTCATGCGCCTCCGCCTCTTCGCCCCGGCCGTCGCGGCCGTCGGGTTCGCCGCGTTCGCCCTCGTCGGCCAGCCGGAGCCCGGCGCCGCCGGCCGGATGACCGCCGCCGCCAAGGCGTTCCTCGCCGCCCTCCCCCCCGAGCAGCAGAAGAAGGCCAACCTCGGGTTCGGCGACAAGGCCCGCCTCGCCTGGTTCTTCACCCCGCAGCAGGACAAGGAGCGCAAGCCCACCCGCGTCGGCGCCCGGCTCGAGGAGATGGCCCCGGCGCAGAAGGCCGCGGCGCTCGAACTCCTCAAGAGCGGGCTGTCCGCCGAGGGGTTCAAGCAGGCGACGACGATCATGAGCCTCGAGGGCATCCTCCTCGACCTCGAGGGGCCGAAGGGGGCGATGGTCCGCAACCCCGGGTGGTACTTCGTCACCGTGTTCGGCGAGCCGTCGAACACCGGGGCGTGGGGGTGGCGGTTCGAGGGGCACCACATGTCGGTCAACTACACGCTCGACAAGGGGGCGGTGGTGTCGGCGACGCCGCTGATGTTCGGCGCCAACCCGGCCGAGGTGAAGGCCGGCGAACGGAAGGGGCTGCGGACGCTCCCGGGGATCGAGGACCACGCCCGGGCGCTCATCAAGTCGCTCACGCCCGACCAGGACAAGGTGGCGAAGCAGCCGACGCCGAAGGGGAACACCGGGGTGGAGATCAAGGAGAACAGCCCGACGGCCGACGTGGGGCCGCCGGTCGGGCTCGCCGCCGACAAGTTCACGCCGGCGCAGCGGAAGACGCTGGACGCGCTCCTGAAGGAGTACGCCGACCGGATGCCGGCGGACCTGGCGGCGGCGGAGCTGGACCGGGCGGCGAAGACGGCGCCGGGGCAGTTGGTGTTCGCGTACACCGGGTCGCCGGAGGTGGGGCAGCCGTACACGTACCGGGTGTACGCGCCGGAGTTCGTGGTGGAGTTCCTGAACGTGCAGGCCGACTCGGCGAAGAACCCGGCGAACCACATCCACAGCGCCTGGCGGCGGCTGCCCGGCGATTTCGCGGCGAAGTGACGCGGCGTCTTCCGCCGGTCGGGCCGAGTCCGCGAGGCCCGGCGCGGAACGGTGAAGGCGACTGACGGGGCCGGGGCCGTCGATCCCACGAGGGGTCGGGGCCCGGCCCGATTTCGTTCGCCGCCCGTGGTTGATAGTGCGTGGGCCCTGCGGGAACGCGACACGCGAAGCCTGGGGACGCCGGCCCCCGCGGCGGACCACCCGCACCCCGGCGTCCGTCAGCTTCATGCGGATGCCGACCCGTTGGATGCCGGGGCGTCGCTCACGTGAGCGAGCCGGGCTGTCGTCCGGGTGGTGTCGGCCAGGGTGTTATGGGGGGATCGGCCGGTCCGCTTCTCGTCGAGCCAGTCGAGGCAGCGGTTGTGCGGCCGCCGTTCGGGACGACCGGAGGTCGTGCGACCTCACGCTACGACCCGCGCCGAGCCCATTTCCTTGAGGATATGGTTTCGGCTAGATACCTCCCGCCATAGGCGACAGTGATGACGCAGTGTGTGAGCGAGGTATGCGGACTGGCCTTC
>JAFKFQ010000270.1 GCA_017308215.1 bacterium
CCTCGATCTGATGAATCGCTCCGGCTCCATCATGGCGATCTGGCTGGTGGCGGCCCTTTGCGTCCTACACAAGCAAACCGAGCAGCGGTCTCGCGCGCTGGCGGCCATCGTGGAGTCGTCCGGCGACGCCATCGTCGGCGAAACCATGAGCGGCGTGATCAGCAGTTGGAACGCTGCCGCCGAGTGTCTATACGGCTACACCGCGGCCGAGGCGATCGGTCGCCCGGCCTCTATCCTGTTGCCGCCCGACCGGGCGGGCGAGGTGAACGAGAACCTAAAGCGGCTGCTCCGCGGGGAGCGGATCGAACAGTACGAGTCGGTGCGCCGGCGGAAGGACGGGATCCTCGTGACCGTCTCGTTGACCGAGTCGGTCGTCACCGACGGCACCGGGAAAGTGGTTGGCGTTTCGACGATCGTCCGCGACATCACGGACCGAAAGCGAGCGGAGTTTGCCATCCGGCAGGCTTCGGCCCGGCTCGCCGAGGCCCAGCATCTGGCCCGGATCGGCAGTTGGGACTGGGACGCGGCGGCAGACCGGATCCGCTGGTCGGACGGGATGTATCGGCTATTCGGCGTCCGCCCGGAGGAGTTCACCCTGACGCCCGAGGCGTTCATGGCCTGCGTCCACCCGGACGACCGGGTGTTTGTGCGCGGCACGGTCGAGATCGTTCGGCGCGACCACGGTAGTTTCGATTACCAGTTCCGCGTCGTGCGCCCCGACGGCACGCTGTGCTGGATTCACAGCCGTGGGGAGGCTCTGGTCGATGGCGACGGGCACCTACTGGGGCTGCGGGGTGTGGTGCAGGACATCACCGAGCGCAAACAGGCGGAGGCGGTCGCGGACGAACACGTCCGGATGAAGTCCTTGCGCGAGGACGTCCTGAGCACTTTCTTGGAAGCCGGCTCGTTGCCGGCCATTCTCGGCAGAGCCACGGACGCGGTTGTGCGACATCTCGGGGCGGCGTTCGCCCGCATCTGGACACTGAACGAGTCCGAAGCAACGCTGGAACTTCAGGCCAGCGCCGGCCTTTACACGCATCTGGACGGCCCGCACGCACGCGTTCCGGTCGGCCGGTTCAAGATCGGGCTGATCGCCGAAGAACGCAAGCCGCACCTGACGAACGACGTCCAGAACGACGGGCGTATCGGGGACAAGGACTGGGCCCGGCGCGAGGGCATGGTCGCCTTCGCCGGGTACCCGCTAGTCGTGGAGGACCGGCTCGTCGGCGTCCTCGCGATGTTCGCCCGGCAGCCGTTGTCGCCGACCACCCTGGAGGCTCTCGCCGTCGTGGCCGGCGTCATCGCCCACGGGGTCGAACGCAAGAGATACGAGGATACGCTCCGCCGGACGAAGGCGGAGGCGGCAGCGGCGAACGAGATCCTCGAGCAGTCCCTGGCCCGCCTGACCGAGAGCCAGGCCCGCCTCTCCGAGGCCGAACGGGTCGCCCGGCTCGGCAGCTGGGAGTGGGACATCGCGGCGGACCGGACCACTTGGTCCGACGAGCTTTACCGCCTCTTGGAGGTTGATCCGCGGTCGTACCCCGCGACGTACGAAGCCTTCCTGGATCAGGTCCACCCGGGCGACCGGGTGATGGTCCGGGGGACCATCGAAACCGCCTTACGCGACCGCCGGCCGTTTACCTTCGACTACCGGCTAAACCGTGCCGGCGGGGACCTGCACATCCTGCACAGCCAGGGGCAGCTCGTGGTCGATGGGACCGGGACCCCGGTCCGGATGGTCGGGTCGTGCCAGGACGTTACCGAGGCCAGGCGGCTGGAGGCGGAGTCGCGGCAGGCCCGGGAGGCGGCCGAGGCGGCGAGCCGGGCCAAGAGCGAGTTCCTTGCGAACATGAGCCACGAGATCCGCACGCCCATGAACGCCATCCTGGGCATGACCGAGCTGACCCTGGACACCGCCCTGACCCCCGAACAGCGGGACTACCTGCGGACGGTGAAGGCCTCCGGCGAGCACCTGCTCAAGGTGATCAACGACATCCTCGACTTCTCCAAGATCGAGGCCGGCAAGTTCGACCTCGACCCGCACGCCTTCCGCCTACGGGACACCCTCGGCGACACCATGAAGGGCCTCGCCCTGCGGGCCCACGAGAAGGGGCTGGAGTTGGCCTGCCACGTCGCCCCCGGCGTGCCCGACGTGCTGATCGGCGACGCGCTCCGGTTCCGCCAGGTCATGGTCAACCTGGTCGGCAACGCCATCAAGTTCACCGCCCGGGGCGAGGTCGCGGTGGACGTCCGCGTGGCCGAGGAGTCGGCCGACGGGGTCCGCCTGCACGTCGCCGTCCGGGACACCGGGGTCGGCATCCCGGCCGATCGCCAGCAGTCCAGCTTTGAGGCATTTACCCAGGCCGACGGCTCGACGACCCGGCAGTACGGCGGGACGGGGCTGGGGTTGGCCATTTCCGCCCAGTTGGTCGCGCTGATGGGCGGTCGGCTCGCGGTGGAAAGCGAAGTCGGCCGGGGGAGTACCTTCGCGTACGACGCCCGGTTCGGCCGGTCAAGCGAGGCCGCCTTCCAGCCGGTGACCCGGCGGGTGGACCTGGAGGGGCTGCCGATCCTGGTGGTGGACGACAACGCCACCAACCGCGTCATCCTGACCGAGATGCTCACCCACTGGCGGATGGCCCCGACGGCGGTCGCCAGCGGCTTCCTGGCCCTGGCCGAGCTGAGGCGGGCGGCGGCCGCGGCCGACCCCTTCCAGCTGGTGCTCATCGACGCCCTGATGCCGGAGATGGACGGGTTCGCCCTGGTGGAGCAAATCCGCGCGGAGCCGGGCCTGGCCGGGGCCACCATCCTGATGCTGTCCTCGGCCGACCGGTCGGCCGACGCCGCCCGCTGCCGGGAACTGGGGGTGGTCGCCTACCTGGTCAAGCCGCTCAAGCAGTCCGAGTTGCTCGACGCCATCCTGACGGCCCTCGGCTCGCCCCCGCTGGCGGAGCCCGAGCCGGGCGCGGCGGTTGCCCCCGCTGCCACGGGCCGCGGCCTGCGGATCCTGCTGGCCGAGGACAACGAGGTCAACCAGGAGCTCGCCGTCAACATGCTCCAGAAGCGGGGCCACGCCGTGGTGGTGGCGAACGACGGCCGCGAGGCTCTGGTCGCCCTCGACGGCGGGGGGTTCGACGCAGTGCTGATGGACGTGCAGATGCCGGTGATGGACGGCCTGGCCGCGGCGACCGCCATCCGGGAGACGGAGGCAAGGACGGGCCGCCATGTTCCGATCATCGCCCTGACCGCCCACGCCATGAAGGGAGACCGCGAGCGCTGCTTGGCGGCCGGCATGGACGAGTACCTCACCAAGCCGCTGCGGGCCCAGGAACTGCTCGAATCGCTGGCTCGCCTGGTTCCGACCCGGGCGGACGACGCCCCGGGCGCTGTGGTCGGCCCGACGATGGTCGACGGGGTACGTGCCAACAGCAAGCCGGGCGACGGCTGTTCGGGTGACGCGACGGCCGCCCACCCGGTCTTCGACCGGCAGGCGGCGCTGGCCCGGGTCGAGGGCGACAGGGCGCTGCTGCGGAAGATGGTCGAACTGTTCACCCGGCAGTCGGTCAAGTTGCTGGGCGAGATCCGCGGCACGGCCGAGCGGGGCGACGGGCCGGCCCTGGAGCGGGCCGCCCACAAGCTCAAGGGCTCACTGGGCAACTTCGGAGCCCACACCGCCGTGGCCGTGGGCTCCCGCCTGGAGGTCATGGGCCGCGGGGGCGATTTGACCGGCTCACTCGCGGCGTGCGCGGAACTCGAAGCGGCGGTCGTCTCCCTCGGGGCGGCGCTGGCGGACTTTGCCGGGGAGGGAGTGGCGGGCGGATCCTGATCGCCGCCGCCGACGTGGGCTCCTGGCTGGCCCCGGACGCCAGGCCGGCCCGGCGAGTCTCCAGGCGGGAGCGAACGACTACGTCACCAAGCCGTTCCGAGGCCCGGGTCGGCCACGGCACTTGTCCGGCCTGCTGGGGAAGTTCGTGAAGCCGGTGTACCGGAAGCCGGGGCGCCCTGCGCCGGGCGAATGTCCAAAGTGACCGACGGCCGATCGGGCGGGGCACGGAGTGACAGGGAAACGACCAAGGAGCAGAAGCCATGCGAATCTTGCTGGCCGACGACGACGAGGTCTCTCGACTGGCCCTGGAGGCCATGCTGGCCAAGCGGGGGTACGAGGTCACGGCCGTGACGGACGGGGCGGAGGCATGGGCGGTCCTGGAAGGGGACGACCCGCCGCGGCTGGCCGTGCTGGACTGGATGATGCCCGGGCTGGACGGGGCGGAGGTCTGCCGCCGGGTGCGGGCGACCCCGCGGTTGGAGGGCACCTACCTGCTCCTGCTCACGTCCCGGGACGGTCAGGATCACATCGTCACGGGCCTGCGAGCCGGGGCCAACGACTACGTGACCAAGCCGTTCCACAACGACGAGCTGGAGGCCCGGGTCAACGTCGGGACCCAGGTCGTCCGCCTGCAGGCGGAGCTGTCCCGGCGGGTCAACGACTTGGAGGCCGCCCTCGCGCAGGTGAAACAGCTCCAGGGGCTGCTGCCGATGTGTTCGTACTGCAAGAAGGTCCGCGACGATGCGAACTACTGGCAGCAAGTCGAGGACTACATCACCACCCACTCGGGTGCCCACTGCAGCCACGGCGTCTGCCCGGGGTGCTGGGAGAAGGTTGTCCGACCGCAGTTCAAAGAACTCGGCATCCCCGCACCGTCCTACCCGGGGTGAGACCAGGCCGCCGGCCCCACGAGAAGTCGGGACTCACACTCTCCGTTCGACACCCGGTCAGCCCCCCGCGCCGAGTCAGACCGAGGCGGCAGTGCCGGGCAGCGGTACCGCCGCGATCGCGTAAAAGGCCCGCACCGGTTCCGGGTCGAGTCTCCCGTCGGCCGCGTCGTCCTGCAGGATGTCCAGGCACCGCTCGTGCGGGACGGCGGAGGCGGTCGTCGCCCTCGCCCGCGGGGTGTACGAGTCGCGCGACTTCGCCACGACACCGGTCCTCGCCGATGCCCTCGAGGACGCCGGGTGCGCTGCCCCCGACATCCTCGCCCACTACCGCGGTCCCGGCCCGCACGTCCGGTGGTGGTGGGTGGTGGACCTGGTGCTCGGGAAGGGGTAGGCTGTGCCGAACCCGTCACCGCGGCCGTCGGCCGCCGCGGTGGCGATTCGTCGGGGTATCGCCCACGGCGGCCCTACCGAGTTCGACGTTCGGCGGCGTCGGAGGGTTGCAGGGATGGCGGGGGCGAACGGGAGCCGGTTGCTGTTGACCGGGATGTCCGGCGTGGGCAAGTCGAGTGTCGTCGGCGAGCTTCGGCGGCTGGGCTTCACGGCCATCGACATGGACGAGCCGGGATGGTCAGTATGGGACGCGGGTGGGAACCAACTGTGGGACGAAGGACGCCTTGAGGCCGCCCTGGAAAACGCCCCGGCGCCCCGGTCTTCGTGAGCGGGTGTGCCGAGAACCAGGTCAGATTCTATCCGCGATTCACCCACATCGTCCTGCTGAGCGCCCCGGCCGACGTGATCCGCGAGCGACTGGCCGGGCGTGCGAACAATCCCTACGGGAAGCGACCCGAGGAGTTGGTGGACGTCCTCCGCCACCTGGAATGGGTGGAGCCGCTCCTGCGGCAGGCCGCGACGCACGAGGTCCGGACCACGATGCCGCTCGACCAAGTCGTGCGGACACTTCTCGCTCTCGCCACGTTCGGTGACGGAGGGCGACTGGATGGCCGATGACGAGACTGATCCGCCGCCGCTGGAGGACCCGTTCGCCGACTCCGACGAGTGGATCGCCGCCGAGGGGCGGCAGCTCTTCCGCGCCCTGGTCGGGTACGACCCGAAGGCGGTCGAGGTCGCCCTGTTCTACCTCACCGACTTCCTGGCGAAGACCCTCGGCCGGCACCTGCGGGCGGCCGGCCGGTGGGACATCCCGGGGCTCTGGTTCGACGGGCTCGACGCCCCCGACGTGGACGCCGACCCGCCCGCCCGGCTCCGCATCCGGGCGTGGCTCGTGTGCGTGGCCCGCGACAACCGGGACTGGTGGCGAGAGCCGTTCGAGTTCGACCTCCGGCTGTGCCCACGGACCGGGCAGTTCCGGGGGTATCGGTTCCGCGCCGGGGACCACCGCCCCCGGGCGGACAAGGAGTTGGTCGGGCTGGAGGTCGGGATGTCGAAGCGGATCGAGGCGGACCCGTTCCGGGTCGTGGAGTTGCAGCCGGTCGCCCCCGAGCCGGTCGGGGGCTGGCTGGAAGAGGTCGTCCGCGGGGAGTTCCCCTCCGGCGAGGCAGGGGCCGAACCCCGCGCGGCGCCGGATGCCCGCCTCTGATACGGTCCACGAGAGCCTCAGCCCGCCGCGCGGCCGGCGCGGGTGAGCATCACGTTCGGCACAGAAGAGGGTGTGAGTGGAATGCGACCTTTCCTCGACAACTTTCGGCCCGACCCGGAAATGCCCGACAGCCGGTGGGTTTGGCGAACGGCCAAGCCGCTGCTGCGAGACGCCGTGGTGACCTGCGCCCCATACTATCCCGAATACCCCAGGTTGAAGGTAGGCACATCCGGTGGCCCGTCCGATGACCCGAGTTGCCCATCGGCACGGGCCGTCGGCACCGACATCGACGTGGTGATCTATTCCGACTCCGGGACTTCCGGCGGTCGGCAAGAGCGCGCCTGGGACTTCATCCTCGGTCATTACCAACTCGTCGAAGCCAGCCTGCGGCGCAAGCTGTTCGCAAGGCATTCGAAGTTCCTCAAGCAGTTCGTCGACGAGGACCTGCCCGAGGCCAAGCACCTCCAGACCTACTGGGATACGATCAAACACCGGGTGCGATGGGACGACCCGTCCGCCGTCAACCACCTGTTCAAGTTGGTGTCCGTCGGGCTGGCGGAGAGCGGTCTCGACGAGTGCGGGTTCAGTTCGTTCGAATTCCAGACGGGATGGGACCGCGATCACGGCCTGGGGGTTCTGATGCACAAGGATCGTGTCCTGGCGGCAGACGGCATGACCGAGCTCATCGTGGGGAATCCCGACAGCATCGCGGCCGGCGCCAAGCACGTCCAGGGGTATGACCTGGACGACGGCGACTATTTGCTGTGAGACTGTTCGAGAGTGGCACAACAGGGCCGGGTTCCGTGGGCGTCGAGGGCCGAAACTTTATTCGGCTGCCGGAGTCACCGGGCCGAGCGCCGTCGGTGACCGGTCGCCTCCGAAGGTGATCGGCGGCGCGTCCCGCGTTGCGTTGGCGGTTAGCCCCGCTGCGGTGCCCAACCAGTCGCCGCGGCGGGCCGCCGGGTCGGGATCTGCCACAGGCGGGTGATGCCACGGCGCTTGAGAAACTCCCCGAGCCCATCTGCGAGTTGCTGCTCACCACGCTTGCACCGGCCGCGTAGGTGACAGAGAATCGGCATCAGCCGATGCCTAGAAGTCGCGGAGTCCACGTCAGCGGGTGCCGGCGACGAACAACCCGCCTTGGTAGTCGGCGTCGATAGCCAGAATGTCATCGATCGGGGCCAGCCCCCAGCCGTCGAGCCGCACCAACCGGGCGTCTTGGCCGGGACCGGCCCCGACGAGGATGTCCCCCGTCCCCGAGCCGGTCACGTCGGCGCCGGCCACCCGCGCCCCGCCCGCCTCGTTCAGACCGGTGACAAACACGCTGCCGAGTTCCGCCCCGGTGCGGCCGTCGAACCGCTTCACCACCGGCCCGCCACCGGTTCCCGGCGCCGTCACGATGTCGGCGAGGCCGCCCGTCGGTCCGGTCGCGCCGACGAACACGCCCCCGGTGAACGTCGGCTCGTAGGCGAAGAACGACAGCACCACCGCCCCGGTGCGGCCGTTGAACGCGCGCACATTCGGCCCACCGCCCGGCCCGGCGCCGGTGACGATGTCCGGCACCTCGTCGCCGGTCACGTCGCCGGCGGCCACGTTCACTCCGCCGCGGAAACTCGGGTCGTAAGCGAAGAAGCTCGACACCTGCGCCCCGGTGGTGCCGTCGAACACGCGCACGTTCGGCCCGCCGCCGGCGCCCGACCCGGTGACGACGTCAGCCACCCCGTCGCCGGTCAGGTCGCCCGCCGCCACGTTCACCCCGCCGGTGAACGCCGGGTCGTAGGCGAAGAAGTTCAGCAGCGGCGTGCCGTCGCGGCCGCTGAACACCCTCACGTGCGGCCCGCCGCCGGGGCCGGCACCGACGATGACGTCGGGCACGCCGTCGCGGTTCACGTCGCCGACCGCCACCGACACGCCACCGGTGAACGCCGGGTCGAACGCGAAGAAGCGGAACCGCTCCGCCCCGGTCGCCTGGTCGAACACGCGGACCAGCGACCGGTCGCCCGCCCCCGCGCCCACCGCGATTCGACCGGGAACGCCGAACCCGGCGAGCGCCGGGTCTTCGAGCCGCGCCGGGGTGGACGCGAGCGGCACCGGCGCCGCCGAGCTCAACAGCCCGCGCTTCGACGGGTCCGGGGGCACCACCGTCACCGCCGCCGTCGGGCGGTTGTTGTTCAGGTCCGGGTCGAACTCGTTGCCGCTGGCGACGGCCCGGTTGCCGACCGTGCCGACGGCGGTCACCCGCGCCGCGACGCGCAGCGTCACCGTCGTGCCGGCCGGTAGCGTGCCGACGCGCCACAGCCCGGTCGGCGGGTCGTAGACGCCCTGGTCGATCGACACCACCGAGACGAAGCCCAGCCCGACCGGGAACGGGTCGCTCACCACCACGTCCGTCGCCGGGTCCGGGCCGCTGTTCCGCAGCACGAAGGTGAACGTCACCACCGCGTCGAGCTCGGCAACCGGCTGATCGGCCGTTTTCGTCAGATCGATGTCCGCCGTGCCACCAGGGACCGCCGACACCGCCGGCGTCACGAACACGCTGGCGAGGTTATTGTTGAGGTCCGGGTCGAATTGGTCGGCGGTGACGGTGGCGAAGTTCGGCACCGCGCCCGGGACCAGGACGGTGACCGTGATCGTCAGCGTCGCGCCCGCGCCGGCGGCGAGGCCGCCGATAGTCCAGAGGCCGGTGCCGGGGTCGTACGCCCCCTGACTCGGCGCCGCCCCCGCGAACCCGAACCCGTCCGGTAGGAAATCCGTGACCGACACCGCGGTCGCCGGGCTCGGGCCGTTGTCCGTGACCGTGAGAGTGAACGTGATCGTGTCGCCGACCGTCGGCGTCGGGTTGCTGACCGTCTTCGTGACGGCGAGGTCGGTCTGCTGCGGGGTCACTGTCACCGTGGCAGTGTTGTCGGTCGGGTCGGTGTCGTACTCGTCGGAACTGGCGACGGCGGCGTTCACGGTGGCGAACGGGGCGTCGATGCGGGCGGTGATGACGAGCACCACCTGGGCATTGAGGGCGAGCGGGCCGACCTCCCACAGTCCCGTCGTCGGGTCGTAGGCGCCCGGCCCCTGGGCCTCCAGGAACGTCACCCCGGCCGGGAGCGGGTCGCTCACCTGTGCGCCGGTCGTGTCGCTCGGGCCTTCATTGCTCAGCGTGAGGGTGTAGGTGATGACCTCGCCCACGTTGGGCGTGGGGTTGTCCACCATCTTGACCAAGTTCAGATCGGCCGCGAGCGGCGCCACGACGGCGGTGGATGTGTTGTTGTCGAGGTTCGGGTCAAACTGGTCGAGGGCGCTGACCGCGGCGGTGTTGCTGATCTGGTTCGCGTCGTTGACCGTCACCGTGAGCGTCAGCGTGGCGGTGGTGCCGGTGTTCCCGGCGGTGTTGGGGTCGTCCGGGACGACGGTGCCGACGTTCCAAACGCCCGTGTTCGGGTCGTACACTCCCTGGCTCGGGACCGCGCCACCGGGAACCAGAGTCACACCGGCCGGGAGCAGGTCTGTCACGGCCACGTTCGTCGCCGTGTCCACGCCCAGGTTCGTGAGGGTGACGGTGAAGGTGACGGTGTCGCCGACGTCGGGCGTCTGGTCGTCCACCGCCTTGACGATCTGCAGGTCGGCCCGCTGCGGCGTCTCGACGACGGTGGCGCTGTTGTTCTCGGCGTTAGGGTCGTCCTGCGTGGCGCTGGCGACGGCCGAGTTGATGATCGGGATGGCGTCGTCCACCCGGGCGACGAGGGTCAGCGTGACGACCTGCCCGACCGCGAGGGTGCCGACGGTCCAGATGCCGGTCGTCGCGTTGTAGCTCCCCACGCCCGGCACCGCGCCCTGGAACGTCAGCCCCTGCGACAGCGGGTCGCTGACCTGCACGGCCGTCGCCGTGTTCGGCCCGAGGTTGGTCAGGGTGAGGGTGAAGGTGACACTCTGGCCTACGTTCGGGCTGGGGTTGTCGATGGTCTTGGTGATCGCCAGGTCGGCCCGCTGCGGGGTGACGACGGCGGTGGCGGTGTTGTTGTTCGGATTCGGGTCGGGCACGCTCGAGTTGGTAATCGTGGCAACGTTCGCGACGGGCGTCGTGCTGGTCTCGATCGCCTGGATGAAGAGCGTGGCTTTACCGCCCGCCCCGCTGTTGCCGCCCAGCGAGCCGATGTTCCAGAGGCCCGTCACCGCGTCGTAACTCCCCTGCGTCGCGGCGGCCCGCACGAACGTCAGGCTCGGCGGGAGCAGGTCCGTCACGACCACGTTGTTCGCCGTGTCCGGCCCGAGGTTCGACACGGTGACGAGGAAGGTGACCCTCTCGCCCACGCTGGGGTTGGCGGGGCTGACGAGCTTGACGATCGCCAGATCCGCCTGGGCCAGCACCGTGAAGTTCGCCACGTTACTGGTGGACGTCAGGTTGAAGCCGGTGGTGGCGCCGGTGTACGACGCCGAGCCCTGGTTGTCGACGACGGTGAGGTTCGGGGCGGTCGGGTTGACCTGGACCCGGAAACGGATCGTGGTGGTCCCCCCGACCGGGACCGCGCCGCCCGCCGCGGCGGTGGCGCCCGTCCCGAGGCGGAACACGACCCGGTCGCCGGCGAATTCGGCCTGGTCGTCACCGGGGGCGTCCGTCTTCGCGCCGGCGTTCGCGCCGCCGACGACCGCCAGCGACCCGGGCACGTAGGTCGTGTCGGCCGGGATGAGGTCGGAAAAGACAACGTTGTTCGCGGCGTCCTGGCCGGCGTTGTTGAACGTGACCGTGTACTCGATCACGTCGCCCGGCCCGATCCTGCCGCCGTTCAGGTCGGTGAACGACTTCACCTCGCGCAGGTCCGGCGAGAACAGGTCGGTCTGGAAGGTGAGGGCGCCGGGGAAGTAGCCGTCGCCGCTGGTGCTCAGGGTGATGGTCGCGCTGGTGGCCCCGTTCGGGATCACGCCGGCGGGAACGGTCACGTTCTTGATGCCGAACCCGAGTTGGTTCCGGTAGTTCGGGTTCTTGTTCGTCTGGTACTGGCCGTCGCTGGAGATGGTACTGTTGAAGAAGTTGTTGGACGCGTTCACGGAGTCGCTGAGACGGGTGCCGTTGATCGCCATGCTGTCGCCGGTGGTGCCGAGGTCGCCCTCGTAGACGATGATCCCGGCCCGGGAGTTCACCGGCCCGGTCGGCGGGGTGATGAACCCGCTGACGGGAACGTTCAGCGGCGGGTCCGAAGCCGCCTGGACCGCGAAGCCGTTCAGCACGGTCAGGTTCCGCGCCGACGCGCCGGGGGTGCGGGCGACCACCACCAGCGCCCAGCCGCCGTAGGACGCCTGCTGGAGCGTGCCCTGGACGTTCGCAATGCCGTAGGTGCCGTTGCCGGCGGCCTGCACCAGCGCGGTCACGTCGGCGAACCCTTCGTAGATGTTGCCGGTCGGCTGGGGACTGAAGTTGGTGGACCCGACGAGGCTCCCGGTGACGGTCGTGTAGCCGCCAGAGGTCGGGGTACGGAACAGCACCTGCGTCCGCGCCGCCGCCTGCTGCGCCGTCGTCGTGACCGACCCCCAGTACAGGCCGGCGAACAGGACCGTAGATCCCGCGGGCAGCGCCAACCCCGCGGTGCTCGAGTTGAACGTCCCCCCGACGTTATCAACATCCACCCAGCCCATGTCCCAGTCGTTGTTGTTGACAAACCCGACCTGGTTCTGGGCGTTGATGACGTCCGGTTGGCCTCGACCCGGGTTACCGGCCGTCGTGGCGGTTTGGAGCGTATTGCCGATGATCGTGATGGCGCCGGTGTCGTTGGCCGAGAAGACGGGGGTGAACGGGGTGATGACCGCCGGCACCACGCGGTCTTCCAACTCCTCCACCCGTGGCGCGAACCGGGGTTGTCGGGTGGCGGCGAGAGCGGCACCACGACAGGGGGTAGGCCGATTGCCCATGTCTCACCGCGGTGTCATCGGGGAGGATCGGTCAGGTTACCGCTCGGGTGGTCGTGTGGACGGAATGGCGAAGTGGGCGATCGGAACGGCTCGGCGGGAGTGGCCCCGGTGTCCCGCCGGTAGCGTACACCCCCGGCGCGGGGCCGCACACCCCCGTCAGTAGCGGAACTCGGCCCCGATGCTGATGCCCTGCGCCCAGAAGTCGGTGGCCCACAGCAGTGGCGCCGGCACGGCGGGGCCGGCCGTCGGGCGCGCCGGCGGGATCAGGTCCGGGTTCACCCGCAGGTCGATCTGGTCGCCCGGGCCACGCTCGACCAGTACATGAAGTCGTAGCCGGCGGACACCCGAAGCCCCTCGCTCACCTGGCACCCGACGCGGAATTGGACCTCCGGGACGACAGCGAACCGGTCGCGCTCGAACCGCCCGGTGTTGGTCGGCAGGGCGAGCAAGCCGCCGGGGAAAGTGGCGGGCGTGCCGCC
This sequence comes from bacterium, assembly GCA_017308215.1. Taxonomy (GTDB): domain Bacteria; phylum Planctomycetota; class Planctomycetia; order Gemmatales; family Gemmataceae; genus Urbifossiella. The sequence continues at coordinate 12,688 of JAFKFQ010000270.1, forward strand.
CGGCGGGGTGATGATCGTGCTGCCGTCGATCGTCACGACTTGGTGCGACACGCCCAGCGCCGCCGCCGCCCGGCCGCCCACGAACCACGGACCGAATGCCCGCTCGCCGCTCACCCCGACCCGTCCGCCGTGGAAGTCGTTGCCCGTGCGGAACCGGTCGGCGACCTGGAACCGCGAGCCCGGCGCAGCCGCCGCCCCGGGCAGGGTGGCCACGTCCTCCTGGATTCCCAGGTCGTCGCGCAGGTTCTGGTACCGGTAGCCGACGAACGCGTCCGCCCGGCCGCACGAGGAGCGGTGCAGGTTGCACAGCAGGTTCACACCGCCGCCGATGAAGTTGCTGGTGGCGTCGACGGCGGCGCGCCCCGCGGCCGTACCCGGGAAGGAGACGAACTCGGCGTCCGGGGCGCCGGTCGCGGTGTTGAAGAACGGACGGGTGATGACCTGCGACCCGTTGCCCGCCGTCGCAAACTGGTCCCGGCTCTGACCGAGGAAGAAGAAGTCCCCTTCCACCCCCCACGCCTGCGTGTCGTCGAGCCACGCGCCGGCGGTGACGCGCAGGCCGTTGCGGAAGTCGTTGTTCCCCCGCCGCCCTCCGAACAGGATTGCGCCGGGGGCGTTCGAGGATCCGGCGACGATCAGTGGTGGGAGCGGGTGGCCGGACGTGACCCAGAACAGCCACTCGGCAGAAGCCCAGGCCCGCCCCGGTGCGTCGCCGCTTGCCTCCGCAGGAAGGACGGCAGGGCAGTATTCCGCGACGGCCGCCCCTCCGTCGAGGGGCGCCGGCGCGCGGGGGACTGGGGGCTGGGCAGCAAGCGGACCTGCGGCGCCGAGAACGGCGATCAGGCCGAGATGGAAGCGAGTTTGCATGGAACCCTCGATTCCGGGCGGCCCTCCCGTATCGGGAATCGGCCGCATGCCCATTTCATCAGTCAAATCGGCATCTCGATCGGGTAACAGTTCGGGTTTCAGGAGTGTGACGCCATCGCACCGGTCCGGTGCCCGTATAACCCGCAAGAACGGCCGTCCGTCATCCCGCTCGCCATTGCGACCACAATGCGGCGAAGCGAGGTCGTGGGATTTTTGACGTGACAGACCTCGTGTTCAAAGACGAGCGATTGTAGAAGCCGGCGGCCCAGGGTGACAACTGGACCAATTCCGCCGGCGTGAAGAGTTTGGGGGCAGGATGCAACTGACCGTGTACGCCCGCCCACCTTTCACCAAAACATGAATCGCCTTAAGCTCGACCCACTACTATTCACACGATTACGAGATCGCCCTTGCCCCTCGTCCACTGCCCGACCTGCCATCGGCAGTTCCCGGCCGACTCGCGGTATCTCGGCCGTGGGGTGACGTGCCCGCTTTGCCACCACCCCCTCATCGTGGCGGGGTTCGTCCCCGAGCCCGCACCCCCGCCACCGGATTCGGACTCGGGTTACCAACCGACCCGGCAGGCACCGGTTCGGCCCGGGTTCTTCCATAGCTGGTCGTTCGTGTACTGCTCGGCAACCCTGTTTGTCGTGGTCGTCCAAGTGGGCGGCTTGTTGGTGTGGATCAAGCTGAACATGTGGGCCGAGCAGGATCGCCAAGCGGCCAATAAGGCCACGACTAAGGAAACAGACCGGACAAACCGCAAGGAGGCGGTCGCCACCCCCGCGGCGGCTCAGGAAGGCCGGATGGACGACACCACGGTCTCGAAGATCAAGGCGGCGACGGTCTACATCCGTGTCGAATCCCTGACCCGAACGTGGTCCGGGAGCGGGTTCTTCGTCGGGCCGGGTCTGGTTATGACGAATCACCACGTCGTTGACCATCCGGGCCAGCTGGAGGTGGTCATCAATAGTGGCACGCGTTCAGCCTCAACCCGCTCCGCCGGCATCGTCCGTTACGACAAAGTTCGTGACCTTGCCCTGCTCGACGTGGGGGGAGGGGTCGGCGGTCTCCCAGCCCCGATTCCGCTCCACCCCAGCAGTTCCCTGCGGGAAACACACGACGTGTACATCTTCGGGTTCCCGTTCGGCGAACGGCTGGGGCAAGAGATCTCCGTCGCCAAATCGTCCGTCAGCAGCTTCCGCACCCGGGACGGGGTGAGAGAAGTGCAGGTTAACGGCGGGATGCACAGCGGCAACTCCGGCGGGCCAGTGACGGACTCGGCCGGCCGAGTTATCGGGGTCGCCGTGGCGGTCATTACCAACAGCCAGATCAATTTTGCAATCGCCGGGGAAGAAGCGCAACAGTTTCTCGCCGAGTACCGCCGCCGAAGGTAACGCGGTGCGTGCCCACTCGCCCCCGTCAATCTGCTGCCAGTCCTCCCAAGGCGAATCCGTGAACCTCTGCGACCCGCACGGCATCGCGGAGGGATTCGGCAAGCCGGAGTTGGTCACGGGGACCGGCGGCCACGCCGGCAGGGTCGACCGCACGGTTGCCCGGACGGGACTAACGAGATCTGCCGGAACGAGCGACCCGCCCGGATCCATTCGTCACCCCATCCTCCTGCCCGGACGCGCGGAGACGCCTTCCGGCCCGTGCTCCGCACAGCCACGAATTCCGCCGGCCGAGTGCCCGGCGCCTCACCACCTGGGAGAAAATGGGTGACGCCGATTGTCGGCCGACGGGGATTATCTCGGTGCCAGGGCACGCCTGTTCGAGCAGGAGGAGTGTGGTGAATCGAACCGGAGCGGCCGTCGGTCGCGTCGCCCGCGCTGCCGCCACGGGGGTCACCGAGGTTCCCGACCTGGAACTGCTCCGGCGGTTCGCGGCCGCCAACGACCAGGGCGCGTTCGCGGCTCTCGTCGAACGGCACGGGCGGATGGTGTACGGAGCCTGCCGCCGACTGCTGCCGGCGGCCGAGGACGCCGAGGACGCGTGCCAGGCCACGTTCCTGATCCTCGCCCGGAAGGCGGGGGGGCGGTGGTGGCAGGCGTCCGTCGCCGGCTGGCTGTACGCCACCGCCCGACGGGTCGCCGCGCGGGTGCGCCGGTCCGCCGCCCGGCGGGCCGCCCGGGAGGCCGGGGCGGACGCGCCCACAGCCCCTGGGCCGCTCGACGTGCTCACCGGCCGCGAGTTGCTGGCCGTCCTGGACGAGGAACTGACCCGCCTCCCGGCCCGCTACCGCGAGCCGCTCGTGCTGTGCTACCTCGACGGGCTGAGCCGGGGCGAGGCCGCACACCGGCTCGCGGTGCCGGTGGCAACGGTGAAGACCCGGCTGGAGCGCGGGCGACGGCGGCTGGGGGCCGCTCTGGCCGGGCGGGGGGTCGCGCCTGGGGCCGGGTTCCTGGCCCTCGCGTCGATCGGCGGGGCGTGCATCCCCCGGCTGGGCTTGACCGGCTCGATCCTCGCCGCGGTCGGTGGGGCACCGACCCCGACCGTGGCGGCATTGGCACGAGAGGGCGTGATGAACGGAGCGACAGCCGTAGTCGCAACTCTGACCACGGCCGCGATCATTGTGCTGGCAGTCGTCCGGGGGGCGGGGGAGGCGGTTCTGACCGACGCGTCGTCGGTCGGTAACGCCGTCGCCCCAATGGCCGGCCGCCCGGCGCCGCAACCGCCGGTCGCGGCCGCGGGTGACGCCAGGTTCCAGGCGGCCGTGACCGCCGCCCGTGGGAAGGCCGTCAAGTACCTGGTTGACCGGCAGACCGCGGACGGGCACTGGGAAGGCCTGTCCCCGAACACCTTCGTCGACATGGCCGGCGGGCCGACCGCCCTCGCTACGCTCGCCCTGCTCGAGGCGGGCCAACCCCCGGCCCACCCGGCGGTCAGGAAGGCAGTCGACTACCTGGCCGGACTGCCGCCGAAGAAGACCTACGTGGTCGGGCTCCAGACCCGGGTACTGGCCGCGGCTAACCCGAAGGCCCACGCCGCCCGCATCCAGGCCAACGCCGACTGGCTCGTCGGCCGTGCGATCGGGCTCGACGAGGGCAAGCTCACGGGCTGGTCGTACCCGTCGGGACAGCTCTCGGACGCCTCCAACACACACTTCGCGGTGTTCGGCCTACACGCCGCCGCCCGGGCCGGGGCGAAGGTGGACGGGAAGATGTGGGAGGCGGTCCGCGGGCACTACGTCCGGACCCGCACGCCCGGGGGTTGGAAGTACCTCGAATCGCCCCTCGACCCCACGCCGACCTACTCGATGACGGTCGCCGCGCTCGTCGGGCTGGCTACCGCCGACGAGCACACCCGCCCCACGGCGGAGGGTCGGGAGGCGTTCGAGCAGGGGCTGAGGACGGTCGTGAGCATGCCGACCCACCCGCCGAAAAGCGTCGGATACCAGTGGCTGGTGACCGCCGAGCTCGGCCGGTTGATCCGCACGCCCGTCCTCAAGTCCGGGGACCGGGAGGTGCGGTGGTACCGGGACGGTGCGGAGGCGTTGGTGAAGGACCAGCGACCGGACGGATCGTGGGTTCCGGGACGGGGCGTCGACGCCGACCCCGTGCTCGGCACCGCGTTCGGCCTCTACTTCCTCGGCCCGCCGCCCGGCCGGTAAGGCGGGGCCGAGCGAGACAGATCGCGGACCACCCGCCGGCGGGTCCGAGGCGGTCCGGTCGCAGCGGTCGAAGCAGGGTTCGTAGCCCCTCTTGCTGTCGAACCGGCCGCAGGAGTTTGACTGGCGGTGACCGGGTACGACCGCGCCGCCACCGTCACGACACCCGCGGGTTTCCTGCCGGGTCGGGGAACCAATCCCTAGCCCGGCTCGTCTGTTTTCCGAAGGTATACTGCTGGCGTTCCCACCACCCGCCGGTCGCCTCATGCCGACCCGCCCGCCTTCCCTCATCGCACCGCTCCTCACACTCTTCGGCTGGCTCGCCGCCGCGCCGATGTCCGCCCAGCCGCCCGCGACGGCGGGAGGCTTTGCCGATGTGCGCACGCGCGTCACCGAGCTGTGCGGGCGCTGTCACGGCGCTACGGCACAAAAGGGCGGCGTGAACCTCGCCCCGTTCATGGACGACGCGTCCCTTGTGCGCGAGCGTAAGCTGTGGCGCGCCGTCGCCGAGCAGCTCAAGTCCGGCGAGATGCCGCCGGAGGGCGCGAAGCAGCCGACGCCGGAGCAGCGGGCGGGGCTCGTCGCGTGGATCACGGCGCGGCTCGACGCGGCCGACGAGCAGGACCGCCGCCGCCCCGACCCCGGCCGCACCGTCGTGCGGCGGCTCAACCGCTACGAGTACAACCGCACCGTGCGCGACCTCCTCGGCGTGGACCTCGACGCGGCCGGCGCCGTCGGGATCGCCGATGAGGTGGTTGGCGAGGCGTTCGACAACCTCTCGGCGGCGCTCACCGTCACCGACGGGCTCGTCGAGAAGCACTTCGCCGCCGCCGACCTGATTCTCGACGCGCTCTACGCCACCGCCCCGAAGAAGGGCGTGAAGGCGAAGGCCGGTGCGCCGCCGACGCCGTTCGAGCGCGTCGTGGTCGCCACGCCGACCTCTGAGGTCCAGCCGCGCGACGCGGCGAAGCGTGTGACGGAGGCGCTGGCCCGCCGCGCCTACCGCCGGCCGGTCGAAGCGCGCGAGGTCGAACGCCTCCTCACCGTGTTCGACCGCGCGACGGCGGCGGGCGCGACCTACGAGGCCGCGCTGCGGCCGGTGCTGAAGGCGCTGCTCGTGTCGCCGAATTTCCTCCTGCGCGTCGAGCGCGACCGGCCCGGCGACGCGGCGTACCGCGTGGGCGGCCACGAGCTCGCGGTGCGGCTGTCGTACTTCCTGTGGTCCACGATGCCGGACGCCGAGCTGTTCGCGGCCGCCGACCGTGGCGAACTCGCGGACACCGCCGGCGTCGAGAAGCAGGCGCGGCGGATGCTCGCCGATCCGAAGGCGAAGGCGCTCACCGAGTCGTTCGCCGCACAGTGGCTGCAACTCAAGAAGCTTCCCGACGCGCGGCCGTCGGTCGAGTTCTTCCCGACATTCACGCCGCAACTCCGCCGCGCCATGCACGACGAGGCGGCGCTGTTCTTCGACGGCCTCCGCACCGAGAACCGCGGCGTCCTCGACCTGCTCGACGCCGACTACACATTCGCCAACGGCGAACTCGCCAAGCACTACGGCATCGCCGGCGTGAGCGGCTCGGAGATGCGAAAGGTGAAGCACACCGACCCAGCCCGCGGCGGCTTGCTCGGGATGGGGGCGGTGCTGGCGGTCACGTCGCACACCAGCCGCACGAGCCCGACGCTCCGCGGCAAGTACGTACTCGACGTGATCCTCGGCACGCCGCCGCCCCCGCCACCGCCGAACGTGAGCCAGATCGACGACGCGAAGAAGGGGAAGGACGCGAAGACGTTCCGCGAGCTGTTGGCCCAACACGCCACGCAGCCGGCGTGCGCCGGGTGCCACGCCAAGATCGACCCGCTCGGCTTCGGCCTGGAGAACTTCGACGCCGTCGGCCGGTTCCGCAAGTCGAGCGCGGACGTGGACGCGACCGGGAAGCTGCCGGGCGGTGAGGCGTTCAACGGGCCGAAAGAGTTGCGTCAGGTGTTGCTCAAGCGCAAGGACCGCTTCGCCGAGAACCTGACGGAGAAGCTGTTGGCTTACGCCCTCGGCCGCGAGCTCCAGGCGCCGGACGCCGCGACCGTGCGGGCGATCACGGCGGAACTGGCGAAGGACGGGTACAAGTTCTCGACGCTCGTGCTCGGCGTGACGAAGGGCTACCCGTTCCAGCACCGGCGCAACGCGAGGAGTGAAGAGTAACGCCGTCTCACGCCAAGGCGCAAAGCCGCGAAGACGACGGGCGAGAGCCCGTGTGGTATTCTTGCTTCCTCTGCGGCTTTGCGCCTTGGCGTGAGACCGTCTTTCGGAGCCTGTATGCACCGTCGCGCGTTCCTCGGCACCGCCGGCGCCACCGTCGCCCTGCCGTTCCTCGAACAGCTCGCCCCCGCCCAGAGCACCCGACCGCCGCGGCGGCTCGGCATCTGGACGGTCACCGGCGGTACGGTGATCGAGTCGTGGAAGCCGCGCGAGGCCGGCGCGCTCGGCGATCGGCTGCCGTCAATCCTCCGCCCGCTGGAGTTCGCCCGCGACGACCTGCTCGTCCTCTCCGGCCTCAGCCACCACGGCCGCAGCGAGGGCGGGCTGAACGCCCACGAGCACTGCTCGCTCCTCCACCTCACCGGCGCCGAGGTCGTCCGCAAAGTGGACGGCAAGCTCGTCGCCGGGCCGTCGGTCGATCAGGCGGCGGCGCTCGCGGTCGGGAGCCAGACGTTCCTGCCGTCGCTCGAAATCGGCCTCGCCGGGCACGAGAACAAGTACTCGTTCCGCGCCGCCGACGTGCCGGTCCCGTTCGAGGCGAACCCGCGGCTGATCTTCGACCGCATGCTCCGCGGCCGCCGGCCGGTGGTGCCGAACTGGACCGCCCGCGCCTCCGCGCCCCCGCCGGCACCGACCGGCACGCGGCCCGACACGCCGGACCGCAGCGTCCTCGATCTGGTGCGCGAGGAGGCGAACGACCTGCGCCGCGGCCTCGGCGCCGCCGACCAGCGCCGGCTCGACCAGTACCTGGAAGCGGTCCGCACGATCGAACGGCGGATCGCGTTCGCCGAGGAGCGGCAGCGCGTCGAGGCCCGCGACGCGCTCAACCCCGGCCCGTCGCGGCTCACCGTGCCCGGCAACCTGCCGCGCGAGAACGTGCCGATCTGGCAGATCACCAACCCCGTGTCGCGCGACCCGGAGCGGCACGAGGAGTACATCCGGCTGATGGCGGCGCTGATGGTGCTGGCGTTCCAAACCGACACCACGCGCGTCTGCACGTTCGCCTGCGGGAGCGACGAGGCGTTGTTCCCCGGCGTGGTCACGGTCGGCTACGAGACGCACTGCCACACGCTCGAGCACCAGGGGAACGCCGGCCGCGTCGAGGACGCCGACCCGATCGCCCGTGAGGCGCTGCGGCAGATCCACGCCTGGTACACGAAGGTGTTCGCCGAGACCGTCCGCGCCATGAAGGCGATCGACGAGGGCGGCAGTTCGCTGCTCGACAACACGATCCTGCTGTACACGTCGTACATGGCCGACGGCGGACACGGCACACGCGACTACCCGGTGGTGCTGGTCGGCAAGGGTGGCGGCACGCTGCGGCCGGGGCGGCACGTCGCGTACCAGCCGCACACGCCGGTGGCGAACCTGTACGTCGAGTTGCTCGACCGCATGGGCTCGCGCGTGCCCCGGTTCGGCGAGAGCCACACCAGCCCGCACCGCCGCTACGACGGCCGCCTGCCCGATCTCACCTGAGCCCGCACACCATGCCCCGTCCGCTTTTCATCGCAGTCGGCCAGGACAGCCTCCGCCTCACGTCCGCCGACGGCGCCACCTGGGGCAGCCGGCAGACCGGCCGCGAGGGCGAGACGTACCGCGCCGCGGCCGGCGGGAACAACCTCCTCGTCGCGGTCGGCAGCTACGGCGGCGACAACATCCTCGCCGCCACCGGCGACGGCCGCACGTGGCGCACCGGCAAGCACGAGGCGAAGTACGTCAAGTACCTCCGCGGTCTGGCATTCGGCAGCGACTTCTTCCTCGGCCTCGGCGGCGACCCCGGCTCGGTCGGCAGTTCTCGGCCGTTCGTCATGCTGTCGAAGGACGGCCTCGCCTGGGACGGCCCGCACGACATCCCCGGCCGCCACATCCTCCGCCGCGCGGCGTGGGGCGCCGGGCGGTTCGTCGCCGTCGGCGACCGCGGCCGCCGCGCCACCTCGCCCGACGGCCGGACGTGGACGGACGCGCCCGAGGGCCGCGCGCTCGACACACTCGTAGACGTGGCGTTCGGGAACGACCTGTTCGTCGGCGTCGGGCTGCACGGACTGCGGATGACGAGTGCGGACGGGCTGACGTGGTCGGCGCCAGTCCGAGGCGAAGAGGGCGAGCACCTGAACAGCGTGGTGTTCACCGGCGAGCGGTTCGTGGCTGTCGGCCCCGGGGCGGTGTACACCTCGCCCGACGGCCGGCGTTGGGAGCGGCACGCGGTCGAGGTCGGCCCACAGGCGGCGGCGTTCGGCAACGGCGTGTTCGTCGGCGCCGGCTGGCGCGGGCGGCTGTTCGCGTCGACCGACGGCGTCCGCTGGCGCGAGACGCACAAGTCCGACCAGCACGTCCAGGCGGTGGCATTCGGGACGATCGGCGGCTAACGTGCTGAGTCGCCCGGGCGGGTCGGCGTGTCCTACCAGGACTACGACACGCACATGCCGAGACGAGACCGTGTGCCCCGCGGGGCGTGACCGGCCCGTCAGAACACGAAGTAGATGAACGGCCGCCCCGCGGCCGGGCCGAGCGCGACGAGTAGTACCACGATGCCGACATAAGCCACCGCCCGCGCCGCCGACGGGAGCTCGACTCGCCCCCGCAGCCCGCCAATCACATGCCCCAGCGCCACGAGCGCGACCAGAGCCGGCACCCACACCGGCACCGATCCGGCTGCGGCGTACAGGTCGAGCCCGCACCACGATCGTGCCAGCACCGCGCCGCTCTCCCAACTCGTCATCCGCACCAGCACGAGGCCGGCGGTCGTCAGCCACAGCGTCGCCGCCCACGCGAGCAGCCGCCACGCCCACGTCGCCCGCACCGCGGCCGCCCACGGCACGCCGGCCAGGCCGTGGTCCCAGGCACGGTGGAGGCACATCAGCACGCCGTTCCACAGCCCGTACACGAGCCACGGCCACGTCGCCCCGTGCCACAGCCCGCACGCCACGAACACGACCATCAGGTTGCGGTACGTCGCCAGCGCCCCGCCCCGGCTGCCGCCGAGCGGAAAGTACAGGTAGTCGCGCAGCCACGTCGAGAGCGACAGGTGCCAGCGCCGCCAGAAGTCGGGGACGCTCGTGGCGAGGTACGGGAGGTTGAAGTTCCGCGGCAGCTCGAACCCGAACCACTTCGCCAGCCCCACAGCAATGTCCGAGTAGCCCGAGAAGTCGCAGTAGATCTGCGCCGCCCACGCGAGGCACGCCCAGCGGTGGTCGGCGGGGCCGAACGCGGCCGGGTCGGCGAACACCGGCGCGACGACGAGCGCGTCCAAGTGGTCGGCGACAAACAGTTTCTTGAACAGCCCGAGCAGGACGAAGTGGAGCCCGTCGGCCGCCTGCCGCGCGGTCACGGCCGGCGGCGTCGCCATCTGCGGTAGAAACTCGACGGCGCGCACGACCGGCCCGGCAGCCAACTGCGGGAAGAAGGCGACGAACAGGGCGTAGTCGATCGCGCCCCGCACGGCGCGGACGTGCCCGCGGTACACGTCGATCGTGTAGCTGATGCCCTGGAACGTGTGGAAGCTGATGCCGAGCGGGAGGAGGACGTCCCACACGCGGTCGCGCACGTCCGCCCCGCACAGGCGGGCGAGCGACACCGCGTTGTCGTAGGCGAACGCCGTGTACTTGAAGGCCACCAGCAGCCCGAGGTTCGCGGCGACGCTCAGCGCCAGCCAGCGGCGCCTCCCGCGGTCGGTGGCGGCGTCCTCGATCTTGATCCCGGCGACGTAATCGATCGTTGTGCAGAGCAGGATCACCCACAGGTACTGCGGGCTGAGCCAGGCGTAGAAGAACCAGCTCGCGACGAGCAGGATGCGGTACTTGTGCGTGCGGCCGCGGGCGACGTGGTACAGCACCAGCACCGTCGGCAGGAACACCCAGAACGCCTTCGTGGCGAAGACCACCGCCGCCTCCGTGCCATCAGCGAGCGAGTTCGGTCCGTACCCGGTCGCTGAGCCGAGCCGCCCCGGCCCGGTTCAGGTGGATCACGTCGCCGAACGCCGCGTCCGTCAGCCCCGCCGTCTCGCGCGTCACGCGCATCACCCTCACGCCGCGGTCGCGCTCCAGGTCGGCGAGCCGGCCGCGGTACTCGGCGAACGCGGCCGCGTAGCGCGCCTCCAGGTCGGCCGTCACCGGCACGTCGAGCAGGATCAGTTCCGTACCGCCCGCGGCACACCAGTCGATGAGCTTGTGCAGGTACTTCAGGTGCGAGCCGGTCCGGTACTTCTCCAGGAACGGGAAGCCCGGCGGCGCAAACCCCGCCGCCTTCGCCGCGTCGTACCGCCCGGCCGCGATGCCGCGCGCCGGCGCGTAGCCGCTCCCGGTCCGCAGTAACTCGGCCCGCTCGCGCAACTCGTCCGCCTCGCGGACCGTCTCGGGCGAACTGCCGGGGAGAACCGCCTCCGCCTCGCACGCCGCCCACATGCGGATGCCGTGTCGGTAGTGGAACAGGTTCGACACCCGCCCCGCCCGCCCCTGGACGAAGTGCCGCGTCACCCACTCCGCCGACTCGGGGCGGAGCCGCACCCACCCCGCGAGGTCGCCCCACGTCATCAGCGAGTGCGGGCCGTGCGGCTCGTGGCGGGCGTCGTTCAGGTCCGTCGCCGTGAGGCCGTACACCAGCACCCGCGGCGGCGCCGGGCACGCCCGCAGCACGGCGTGGTACACGTCCGAGGTCGTCGCGCCCGACAGCCCGACCGCGTACACCGACTTCAGTTCCCGCCCGCCCCGGACCACGCCGGCGACGCGGTCTGGGGCGATCCCTTCCGCCAGTGGCGAGCCGCCGACGAACACGAGGTCGCGCGGCTCGCGGGCGCAGGCGATGACGCGGGCGGCGTAGTCGTCCGGCGAGTGACGATCCCACACTGTGGCGAACCGGCCGACGGTCGCGTCCGTCACGACGAGCAGCACCGCGAACGTGACGGGCGTGCGGTTGCGGCGCAGGAACCCCTCCCGCCGCTCCGGCGCGGCGACGACCGCGACCCGGACCGCGGGCGGCGGGTCGAGGCGGGTCGCGGCGACGGGTTCGGAGTTCACCCCGGGCATGGCGCGGAGTGTGCCAGAACCCGCGGTGGGAGGGCAAGCCGAGTCCGCCGGGGCTGAATTCCCCGGCTCCCTTGCCCGCACAGGCGCGCCGGGTAGAACAACCCGACTATCCACCCGGCCCCGGCCGGACGGACACCGTGGAGGTCGCTATCGTGTCGCGCGTTCGTGTCGGCCTGGCCGGGTTGTTCCTCGCCGCGGTCGCGGTGACGGCCCTCGTCGCCCCCCGGGCCGAAGCCCAGGACAAGCAGTCGTTCGGGCTCAAGCTGGAAAAGGACAAGGCGTTCTACCAGAAGACCCAAACGATCGTCGCCCAGATCATCAAGGTCCAGGGCCAGGACCTGACCCAGAAGCAGGAGAGCACCTTCTTCTTCAAGTGGACGCCGGAGAAGCAGGACGGCGACAAGTGGGTGCTCAAGCAGAAGGTCGAGGGGCTGTACATGTCCATCGACATCTCGGGCAACCCGATCATCTACGACTCGGCCAAGAAGGAGCCCGCCGGCTCGGCCAGCAACCCCGGCCTGATGGACTTCTTCAAGAACCTCGAGGGCACGGAGTTCACCGTCACGCTGAACACCAAGACGTGGACGGTCGAGAAGGTCGAGGGGAAGGACGAACTGGCCAAGAAGCTCGGCGCCGGCAGCGCCCAGATGGATAGCCTGCTCAAGAAGATCCTCACCGAGGACTCGCTCAAGCAGATGGCCGACCCGACCGCCGGCCTCCTCCCGACCGAGCCGAAGGCGACCAACGACAAGTGGGAGCGTAAGAGCGTGCTGAACCTCGGCCCGGTCGGCACCTACGACGTGAAGTACGACTTCACCTACAAGGGCAAGGAAGCGGCGCCGCTCAACCACCTCGACCGGATCGAGATCGCCCCGACCATCACCTACAAGGCGCCGACCGACAACGAGGGGCTGCTGTTCAAGATCAAGTCCGGGTCCATGGAGACCCGCCCGCTCGACCCGGACCAAGCGCCGAGCGTGGTGCAGTTCAACTCCGCCCTCGGGCGGATCCACAAGGCCACCGTCAGCCTGAAGATGGAGGGGAACCTCCAGGTCGGCATCGGCGGGCAGGACACGAAGGTGGAGCTGTCCCAGCGCCAGACGACCACCATCGAGCAGCTGAACGACCCGTTCCCGGCGGGCCCGGGCAGCCCGACGCCGGCCAAGAAGTAACGCGACCGGACCGCAGTCCCCTGCCCCGCCCGGCCTCGTGCCGGGCGGCGGCGTTTTCCGGAGCCGTCATGCGCACCGCCGTCCTCGGCGCGGCCGGCCAGCTCGGCCGCGACCTCGTCCCGCGCCTCGCCGGCGAGGTCGTGCCGCTGTCGCGCGCCGACATCGACCTGGAGAAGCCGGATACGATCGCGGCGTATCTCGCGGCGCACCGGCCGAACGTGCTGGTGAACTGCGCCGCGTACAACTTTGTGGATAAGGCCGAGGCCGACCCCATCCCGGCCTTCGCCGCGAACGGCCTCGGCGTGCGGCTGCTCGCACAGGCGTGCGCGGCGGGCGGCGTGAAGCTCGTCCACGTCAGCACCGACTACGTGTTCGGCCTCGACGCCGCACGCACGGAGCCGTTCACCGAGGACGACGTACCCGGCCCGGTGAGCGCCTACGGCCTCAGCAAGCTGGTCGGCGAGTACGCGACCCGGGCGGCGAGCCCGGGGCACCTCGTCGTGCGCACGTGCGGGCTGTATGGCGTGTGGGGCAGCGGCGGCAAGGGCGGGAACTTCGTCGAGACAATGCTCCGCGTCGCCGCGCAGGGGAAGCCGCTGAGGGTGGTGAACGACCAGCGCTGCACCCCGAGCTACACAGCCGACGTGGCCGAAGCCATCGCCGGGCTAATCAGCACCGGGGCGAGCGGGTTGTACCACGTCACGAACGCCGATTCCTGCACCTGGTACGAACTCGCCGCCGAGATCTTCCGCCAGTCGGGCGTCGTCGCCGACCTGACGCCGATCACGAGTGCCCAGTTCGGCGCGCCAGCGCGCCGGCCGCCGTACAGCGTGCTGTCGAACGCCAAGCTCGGCGCGACCGGGATCACGCCGCCGCGCCCGTGGCAGGAAGCACTGGCCGCCTACCTCGCCGAGCGTGCCAAACCGCGCGCGTAGCCACGCATACGAGCCCGATTGCTTGTGGTTTGGCGATCCCCCCTTCCCCAATTCCCGCCCCAACCGCTTGACACCACCGCCCGCCCGGCCGATACTGACATCAGCTGAGATTGCGTCTCAATAAGCCGTCGAGGTGGCGATGCTGCTGCCGCTGGACATGCTTCGGGCCGGGGAGTGGGCCGAGGTCGAGGAGGTGAGCGGGCAGCCGGCATGGGTCGGCCGGCTCGCCGAGCTCGGCATCCGCCAGGGCAGCCGCCTCCAGGTCGTGCAGCCGGGCTCGCCGTGTCTGCTGAACGTCGCCGGGTGCAAGCTCTGCCTCCGCCCGGGCGAGTGCTCGCAGATCCTCGTCCGCCCAGTCGATTCCGTCCCGGCGGCCGTCTGATGCCCACCCTCGCCGACCTCCACCCCGGCCAATCGGCCGTGGTCGTGTCCCTCGCCGGCGACCCGGCCCTCGTCCAGCGGCTCTACGAGCTCGGACTGTTCGAGGGCGAGGCGGTCGAAGTCCTCGCGCTCGCCCCGCTCGGCGACCCGGTCGAAGTCCGCGTCGGCAACAGTCGCCTGTCGCTGCGCAAGGCCGAGGCGGCGAACGTGACCGTCTCGACCCCGTAGCCCGCCCCTCCCAGCCCGTCCGCAGAGTCCGTTGTGACCACCACCAAGCCGCTCACCGTCGCGCTCGTCGGGAACCCGAACGCCGGGAAGTCGACGCTGTTCAACGCCCTGTCCGGCCTGCGGCAGCGGGTCGGGAACTACCCGGGCGTGACGGTCGAGATGAAGAAGGGGCAGTTCGAGTCGGCGGGCACCACGTTCGACCTGATCGACCTGCCCGGCACGTACAGCCTCGCCGCCCGCAGCCCGGACGAGATGGTCGCGGTCGATCTGCTCCTCGGCCGCCGCCCCGAGGAGCCGCGGCCGGACGTGGTCGTGTCCATCGTGGACGCCACCAACCTCGACCGGCACCTGTACCTGACGAGCCAATTGCTCGACCTCGGCGAGCCGGTCGTCGTCGCGGTCAACATGACCGACACGGCCGCGGCGCAGGGCATCCGCATCGACTACGAGGCTCTGGCGCGGGAACTCGGTGTCCCGGTCGTGCCGCTCCAGGCGAACAAGGGCGTAGGCCTGGACGCACTGACGAGAACAATTCTCACCACCGCCGGCACCGAGCCGCCGCGCGGGCCGACGTTCCCGGTCGAGTTCGAGAAAGAAGTCGCCGCCCTCCAGGCCGAACTCGGCGGCGCGGTACCGGGCGTGCTCGTGCGGCGGTTGCTCCTGGACGTCGGCGGGTACGTCGAGCAGTGGCTCGTCGGCACGCACGGCGACGGGCTGAAGACGCAGCTCGCCGAGGCGCGGGGCCGGCTCGCGGCGGCGGGGTGTGCGGTGCCCGGCGTCGAGGCGCGGACGCGGTTCGGGTGGGTGCGGCACGCGGTCGCCGCCGCGGTCACGAAGCCGGCCGTGCGCCCGGTGACGTGGACCGACCGGATCGACAAGGTGCTGACGCACCGCGTCTGGGGCACGCTGGTGTTTTTCGCGCTGATGTTCGGAGTGTTCCAGGCGCTATTCGTCGGTGCCGAGCCGCTGATGAACCGGATCGAAGAGGGATTCGGGTTCATCGGGAAGGCGGTGGAAGGTGTGATGCCGTCCGGCCCGCTGCGCAGCCTGATAGTGGACGGCGTGATCGGCGGCGTCGGCGGCGTGATCGTGTTCCTGCCGCAGATCATGATCCTGTTCGGGTTCGTCGCGGTGCTCGAAGACTGCGGGTACATGGCGCGGGCGGCGTTCCTCATGGACCGCCTCATGAGCAAGTGCGGGCTGAGCGGGAAGTCGTTCATCCCGATGCTGTCGTCGGTGGCGTGCGCGATCCCGGGGATCATGAGCACGCGGGTGATCGAGAACCGCCGCGACCGCCTCGCGACGATCCTCGTCGCCCCACTGATGAGCTGTTCCGCCCGCCTGCCGGTGTACTCACTGCTCACCGCCGCGTTCTTGCCGGTGAGGTCGGATGACCACCCGGATGGCTACGCCTGGTGGGTGCCGGGGGTGGTACTGTTCGCCATGTACATGATCGGCTTCGTGACGGCGCCGTTGGTTGCGCTGCTGCTGAAGCGCACGCTGCTCCGCGGGGCGACACCGGTGTTCGTGATGGAGCTGCCGGCGTACAAGCGGCCGACGTTGCGGGCGGTGGTGCGGCGGATGGTGGAGGCCGGGTGGGCGTTCGTCCGCCGGGCCGGTACGGTGATTTTCGCGGCGATGGTGCTCATCTGGGCGGCACTCTACTTCCCGACGGCGGACCCGAACGGGGTGCCCTACGAGGACCGACTGCAGCTGATCGAGCAGAAGAAGGCGGACGCCGAGGCCCGGCTCGTCGAATTGCCCGCGGAGCCGGAGGACGCCCGCAAGGAGGCGGAGGAGGCAGTGGCGGCGGCGGACGCGGAGCGGAACGCGGTGAACGGCGAGTGGAAGCGGAACAGCTACCTCGGCCGCGTCGGGCACGCGCTGGAGCCGGTGGTCGCGCCGCTCGGGTGGGACTGGCGGATCGGCACGGCGGCGCTCGCCAGCTTCCCGGCGCGGGAGGTGATCGTCGGGATGCTCGGGATGCTCTACGACGTGGGCGAGGACACCGGCGAGGACGGGACGGCACTCCAGGAGGCGATGCGCAAGGAGTGGGCGGGCGGGCCGGGCGGGAAGTACCCGGTACCGGTGGCGCTGTCGATCATGGTGTTCGTGGCGCTGTGCATGCAGTGCGTCTCGACGCTCGCCGTGATGCGCCGCGAGACCGGGAGCTGGCGCTGGCCGGCGTTCACGTTCGTCTACATGACGGGGCTCGCCTACGTCGGCGCGCTGGTGACGTTTCAGGTCGGCCGGCTGGTCGCGGACGCGATGGGGTAGCTCGGCAACCCCTTGCGGCTGAATCTCTGACGGGGGCGATCCGATGCAGCTCGTCGCCGTGGTCGTGATCGTCGGGCTCGCCGCCGGCTACGTGGCGTGGTCGGCGTGCCGGCTCGTCGCGGGGAAGAAGGCCGGCTGCGGGTCGGGGTGCGGGAAGTGTGCGGCCCCGGCGGTGCAGCCGCCGCCGGGGCGCGTGTCGCTGCCGCAGGTGTAATGACACCTTGGTTCGTCCGAGCCCGGGGCGTGAGCGACGGGGGCGGGTGAACCCGTCCGGTCAAGGACGAAGTCCGGGGCAGCCATCTCGTCGCTCACGCCCCGGGCTCGGACGGAAGGCTCACTTCAGCGGGCGCGCCAGCCGCGCCCGTAGCGCCAGTCGCAGCCCCGTCTCGCTCCCCCGCACGACCACCTCGGCCCGGTCGAGCGGCTCCAGCAACGTCATCATCTGGTCGAGCGTGCGCCCGGTCTCGGTCGCGTCGATGCCGACCACTCGGGCCAGCGCCTCGCGGTGTTCGCGCAGATAGCCGCGGACGGCCGTTCCCGACACCCGCGCCACCACCGCCTCGCCGGTTGTGGCCGGCGACGCGTCCGACGGCGGGCGGAAGCGGCGGATCGCGTCGGGCGAGGTCGCCAGCACCAGGAACCCGCCCTTCACCGCGAAGGACGGCCGTACCCCCGGCGGGAACGCCTTCTCGCCGACGAGCGTCGTGATCCGCCCGTCGGCAGCCGATTCCTCCTCAATCTCGATCTGGTCGGCGTGCTTCGCGTTGTACGCCACCCGCGCCGCCTCGAACCCGAACCCGACCCCCCGCTCGACCGCCCGAGGCACGTCCGCCCCACGCGGGCCATCGGCCCGGAGCCGCACCGCCCCGACCACCACCGGCAGCGGGCCGGCGCCCGCGGTCGGCGGCTCGGCCCACACCGCCCAGTCCGGCCCCAGCGCGTCGAGTACCCGCGGCAGACGGTCGCGGCCGATCACCGGGCTCAGCGTGTTCCCGAGCGTCACGTCGATCGCCGCCCGCCCGTCGTCGGGGAGCAGGGTGCGGAGGAGGCCCAGCACCTCCGCGGCGCGGAAGCGAACCGCGACCGCGGCGAGGGAGTCGTCCGGCACCGCCGCCCACAGCGCCGACGGCGTGCGCGCACCCGTCAGCCACGCCCGCGCGACCGGCGGCAGGTCACCGGGGCGGAAGTCGAGCGCGACGCCGGCCTCGATCCCCTCGCCGAGCGTCACGTACACGCCGGCCGCGTCGAGTGACTTCCACGCCTCGCCGAAGCGAGCGAGCAACACGCGCTCGTCCGGCCCGGCGCCCTTCACCTTCGCGGCGAACTCGGCGTCGAGCGCCCGCGGGTTCACCAGCACGACCGCGGCCGCGTCTTCGAGACGGAGCCGGGCGAGTCTCCCGCCCCACGCCGACGGCTCGGCCGGCGCGCGCACGCGGTCGAGGACCGCCTGCACGTCCGCTTCCGACTGCGAGAAGGCGAACACGCCGCCCACGAGCGCGTAGAACTCGTCGCCGCCGGCGGCCTTGCGGCGGACGGTGTACGCGGTGCCGCCGTGGTCGCGCTTCTCGACGGCCTTCAACTCGCCGTCGCGGGTCTGGAGGTCGTTGAGCTTGTCGAGGAGGCGCGTCAGTGTCGCCGGGGTGCGCGGGCGGATGAGGATGACCGAGCGCTCGACGGCGCCGCTCCCGGCGGCCGGCGTGTAGGCGAACCCGACCGCGTCGCCGAGTACGTCGCGCGTCACCTCATCCGGCGTGGTTTCGAGCGCCCCGAGGACCGCCTTGAGCCCGTCGCGGGCGTCGCCGACCTTCAGCCCGGCGGCGAGTTGCTTGCCGAGCGCGGACGACGGGAACCACTCGGCGAACGGCGACCCGAGGACCGCCTTCGCGTGCGCGCCGCCGTTCTGCACCAGCACGACGACGGCCGCGTCCGGCGGGGCGGCGCGGAGCAGGTCGTCGCGCGGCGCGGCCGTCGCCACGGGGGCGGCCGCGAGCGCGACGAGGAGCGCGGCGGACGAGCGGAACCGCGGCATGGGGAGCCCGGGGATCAGGACTTGGGGCGTGCGGAGGTCTGGAAGACGCCGACGTCGCGGAGGAACCGGTCGAACGCCTTCTGCGTCGTGCCCGTGACCGGTTCGAGCCCGGTCCGGGCGGCGGCGGGGAGTTCCGCGAGCGACGCCGCGACCGGCAGCACGTCGTCATTCACCGGCGCGGCCATCGGCGGGATGATCGCCTCGGCAATGCCGGCGACCACCTTCGGCGCGGCGGCCACCGGCTCAGCCAGCGGGCGCGACGACTCGCGCAGCGCGTCACCGGCCCTCGCCAACTCCGCACTGACGCGCACGGGCCGCGGGGCGGGTGCTTGAGGTGTCGGGACGACGGCCGGCGGCTGTTCGACGAACCCAGGTGCGTCGGGCGTGCGGTTCAGAAGCACCACGGCCACCGCGACCGCCGCCGCGACCGCAAACCCGCCGCCGACCGACATTAAGAGGCGGCGCCGGCGCCGCTCGCGGCGGTCGGCCTTCAGCGCGGTGAGTACGCCGTCGGCGAAGCGGGCCGGCACCGCGACCGGTTCCGGCGGCAGGGCCAGCGCCGCGAGCAGCACCCGCGTCTCGTCCACTCGCGCCCGACAGCCAGCACACCCCGCCGCGTGCGGGTCGGCATCGAGAACGGCGACCGGCTCGGCGCCGTCGAGGACGCGCTGCACCGCGGCGAGCGTCGGGCCGCACGCCGGAGGGGTGTCGTCGGTCACGAACGGGGCGGGCATCGGGGTCATCCGGTCGGACGGGTCTCGTGCGGGGCGTCGTCGGGGACCAGCCCGCGGGTGCGGAGCCGGCCCATGAGTTCGAGGCGGGCGCGGTGGAGCCAGGTCTTCACCGTGCCGACCGGTCGGCCCACGGCGTCGGCGATCTCCTCATACGGCCGGGCGTGTTCGTGGAACAAGACGAACACCGTGCGGTAGTCGGGCCGTAGCGCCTCGACCGCGGCGCGGAGCTCGCGGGCGAGTTCGCCGCTGTCGTCCTCGGGGCGGTGGTCGGCGGTCTCGTGCAGGTAGTCCGCCAACTCCGGCCCCTTGGCCCGCTTCCCGGCCCAGGTGCGGCAGCGGTTGACCGCGATGCCGAGCACCCACGGGCGGAGTGGGCGCTCGCCGTCCCACCGGCGGAGGCTGCGGAACACGCGGAGGAAGACTTCCTGCCCCACGTCCTCGGCGTCGTGCGGGCTGCCGAGCAGCCGGGTGCAGAGGCCGAACACGTCCGCCTGGAACCGCTCGACCAACTCTCGCTCCGCGGCCGGGTCGCCGGTGAGGCAGCGGCGGACGAGCGCGGCGTCGGACACGAGCGTCCCTCGACCGAGTACTACCAACCGCGGGCGGGTGTGGTTTCAGAAGAAGTGCTTCGCCGCCGCCGGTCAAGGATTAACGGGTTTCGGCATGCACCCGCAGCTCGGGGCTTCCGTAGTGGCGCGTCTACCGATCCGTGTCGGCCCTGGCAAACCCGAGCGCGGCGGCTGGCGCATCAGATGAATCCCTGGTGGGAGAGGTGGTCCGGTGTCGGTATACGGGGTGGAACGCCACACGCGGCGGCCGTCGGCCGCGCATCGCTGCACGGTCCGGCGGCCGCCGGTGGGTGAGGTGTCGGGTTCCGGCGCGGTGCCCCAGCCGGCCGCTCGTGCCGTGGGGGTCGCAGGGTTGCCCCCGCTCGGTCGCCCGGACGACCGCCCCCGCGGGCGCACCATGACAGTGCACCCCGCGCGGCAAACGGACTGGGGAGGAAGACACAGTCCGGGTGTGTGCGCCGAGTCCGAAACTCCTGCCGCGGTCCGGGCCGACAACAGGGACGGTGGGG
>JAFKFQ010000693.1 GCA_017308215.1 bacterium
GAACGTCCGCGAGCTGGCCGCCGCCGCCCAGAACGCCGCCACCCGCGCCGCCTCGCTCACCAAGCGGCTCCTCGGGTTCGCCCGCCGCCACCAGCTCGACTGGGTGCCGACCGACCCGGCCGCGATGGTCGAGGAGGTCGTCACCCTGCTCCGCCGGACGATCGACCCGCTGGTCCGCATCGAGACCCGCTGCCCGGCCGGCGGGTGGCTGGTGCAGGCCGACCCGGCGCAGCTCAACCAGGTGCTGATGAACCTGTGCCTGAACGCCCGCGACGCCATCGCCGGGGCCGGGCAGATCACGGTCGAGACGGCGTGCCTGACGGCCGCCGAGCTCCCGGCCGGCCGCGGCCGCCGCACCGGCGACCACGTGCGGCTGAGCGTGACCGACACCGGCACCGGGATGACCGACGAAGTGAAGGCGCGCATCTACGAGCCGTTCTTCACGACGAAGGGCGTCGGCAAAGGAACCGGCCTCGGGCTGCCGACGGTGTTCGCCGCCGTCCGCCAGCACAACGGCTGGATCGACTGCTGGTCGGAGGTCGGCCGCGGCACCCGGTTCGACGTGTACCTGCCGCGGGCGGGGGCGGCGAAGGCGGCCGGGCCGCGGACCGAAACGCCGGCCCCGGCGCGCGCCGGTAAGGAGCGCGTCCTGATCGTGGACGACGAGGCGATGATCCGGCGGGTCGCGGCGATGACGCTCCAGGGCCGCGGGTACCGGGTGCTGGAGGCGGCGGACGG
This sequence comes from bacterium, assembly GCA_017308215.1. GTDB lineage: Bacteria > Planctomycetota > Planctomycetia > Gemmatales > Gemmataceae > Urbifossiella. The sequence goes on from JAFKFQ010000693.1 coordinate 739, forward strand.
GCAGCAGGCGGTGGACGTGTACACCAGCGAGCGGGAGCGGATCGACCTGGTACTGCTCGACCTGAGCATGCCGGTGCTGAGCGGGCACGAGACGTTCCGGCTGCTGCTGAAGTTCGACCCGCGGGTGCGGGTGCTGTTCGCCAGCGGGTACTCGGCGGAGCAGTTGTCGGACCTGGAGCGGGAGATGATGGCCGGGTTCGTGCCGAAGCCGTACCGCCCGCACGACCTGCTCGCGGCGGTGGAGGAGGCGCTGCGCCGCGGCCCCCTGCGGAGCGGCGAGATGACCGGCCGGCACCGGATGCCGGCGCTGTCGGCGGGGTGACTGCCGCGCGAAGCCACCGGCGGCTTCGCGTCCCAACATTTCCCTCGCCCACGGCCGCCGACACCCGTACCATCCCGGCGTCACCACACGGGGGATCGGTCATGGCGCGGCGCCGCAGGCTTCTGGCGGGCGGGGCAGTGTGTGCGGCGGTCGCGGCTCTGCTGCTGTTCCGCGCCGACCCCACGCCCGCCCAGCCCCGTCCCGACCTCCGCCCGCTCGCGCACTGGGTGTTCGAGCCCGACGTGCTCGCCGGCAAGACCGTCGCCGACCGCGCCACCGGCCGCCTGCCGGGCACCGTCCTTGGTGCGCCGAAGCTCGCCGGCCCGCCGCACCGCCTCGAACTCGACGGGCCGGACGACGGCGTGCTGATCCGCGAGCGCGTCACGCCGAAGGACTTCCTGCCGAAAGCGGCGCTCACCGCGGTCGCGTGGGTGCGCGTCGACGAGCCGGGTGAGTGGGGCGGCGTGGTCGGCTGCTTCCAGGACAACGGGCCGAAGGAGGCCGGGTTCGTCCTCGGGTACACGAAGACCGGGTTCCTGTTCGGGCTGGCGACGCACGGCCGCGGGCCGGTCAAGGACGGCTTCGGCACGATGTCGTACCTCAAGGGTGCCACCGCCTACGAGCCCGGCCGCTGGTACCACGTCGCCGGCGTCTACGACGGCAAGCAGATGCGGCTGTACGTCAACGGCCGGCTCGACGGCACGAGCGACGAGCAGAGCGGCGACATCCTCTACGCGCCGGCGGCGCCACTGATTCTCGGTCGCTACCGCGACGCGGACGAGGACTTCCCGCTGGTCGGCGCGCTGAAGGAGGTGATGCTCTGCCCGCACGCCGTCCCCGCCGACCAGCTTGCCGCCCACTTCGCCGCCGACCGGGTGTTCGCCGACCTCCCCCCGTCGCGCCCCGCCGGGCCGAAGTTCACCATCGAGCCGTACCTGCAGGCGCCGGCGAAGACCGGCATGACGGTCATGTGGGAGACGGACGCGCCCTGCACCGCGGTCGTCGAGTACGGCACCACGTTCCCGCCGACGAAGCAGGCGAAGGTCGAGAAGGCGGACACGCTCGGCGAGGTCGCACTCACCGGCCTGACGCCGGGGACGCGCTACTTCTACCGCGTCGTCGCCGCCGACGCCGAGGGGCGCAAGCGCGAGAGCCGCAACCTGACGTTCACGACGGCGGTCGAGCCCGGGCATGCGTTCAGCTTCACGGTCGTGGGCGACACGCAGCGGAATCCGGCGGTGACGGGGAAGATCGCCAAGCTGATGTGGGAGCGGCGGCCGCACTTCGTCGTCCACTGCGGCGACGTGGTGGACGACGGGGCGGCGAAGTGGATGTGGACTGGCGACCTGTTCAAGCCGTCGGCGGAACTGTTCGGCCGGGTGCCGGTGTTCCCGTGCATCGGCAACCACGAGAAGAACCACGCACACTACTACCGCTACTTCTCCCTCCCGGCGCCCGAGTACCACTACTCGTACCGCTACGGCGACGCCGAATTCTTTGTGCTCGACACCAACACGAACCGCTCGCTCGGGTTGCTACCGGGCGGCGAGCAGTACCGCTGGCTCGACGCGGCGCTGGCGAAGTCGGACGCGAGGTGGAAGTTCTGCTACCACCACCACCCGGTCTTCTCATCGGACTCGAACGACTACGGCGACACGGCGAAGGAGGCGACGGCGGGCGGCGACCGGCGCGTGCGGCCGCTCCAGGTGCTGTACGAGAAGCACGGGGTGGACGTCGTGTTCAACGGCCACATCCACCTGTACGAGCGGACGTGGCCGGTGCGCGGCGGGAAGGTGGACCGCGCCGGCGGCGTGACGCACGTGACGACGGGCGGCGGCGGCGGGCGGCTGGAGGACTTCGGCCCGACGCCGCTGTTCTTCCAGAACCAACTGCGGGTGGACTTCCACTTCTGCCAGGTGTCGATCCACCAAGGGGAGCTCGAGTTCCGGGCATTCGACCAAGACGGCCGGTTGTTCGACCACTTCGAGCGGCGGAAGGACTGATCGCCACCAGAGGTGACACGGGCTGAAGCCCGCGGCTACCGCGCCAATGCCGGTAGCCGCGGGCTTCAGCCCGCGTCACCCGTCGGGGCATCGAACCGAATCAAGCGACCGGGTACGACAGCCCCAGCCCTTCGGACTGAATTCCGTCGCCCGCCCGATCAGCGCGTGCCCAGCACCTCGATCTCGAACACGAGCGTGGCGTTCGGCGGGATGGCGGGCGGCGAGCCGCCGGCGCCGTAGGCGAGATCGGGCGGGATCACCAGCTTGCGGATGCCGCCCACCTTCATCCCCGGCACGCCCTCCATCCACCCCCGGATCAGCCCGCCGCCGAGATTCCCGGGGAACGGTTGCCCACCCGCGTTGAAGCTGGAGTCGAACTTGGTCCCATTCGACCGCAGCCAGCCGATGTAATCCATGACACACTGTGCCCCCGGCTGCACCTCCGGGCCGTCGCCGACCTTCAGGTCGCGGTACAGCAGCCCGCCCGACCCGAGCGCCTTCAGCTCCTTGTCGTCGTCCGTCGGCCGGGTGCCGTCGGACAGCTTCGTCAGGTCGGTCGGGATCGGCGAGCGGCGCGGGCGGGCCTTGATCTTCGGCTCGGTCCCGGCGCTGAACCCGAGCAACTCGACCTCGAAGATGAGCGTCGAGTTCGGCGGGATCTTCCCGGCCGCCTTTGCGCCGTACCCCTTCTCGGGCGCGATGACCAACTTTCGCACCCCGCCCTTCTTCATCCCCGGGATGCCCTCCTGCCAGCCGGCGATCAGCCCGTCCAGCGCGAAGTCGGCCGGCTTGCCGCCGTCGCGGCTGGAGTCGAACACGGTGCCGTCCGGGAGCCAGCCGGTGTAATGCATCTTGACCTTCGCCCCCTCCGGGCACGGCTCGCCGACCCCGGCCTTCAGGTCGCGGTACTGCACGCCGTCGCTGAGTTGCTTCAGGTCCGGGTCGGGCTCGCGCACGTCGGTGCCGTCGGTGAGCTTGGTGTTCGGCCCGCCGAACACGACGATGGCGGCGATGACGGCGGCCACGATCCCGACCGCGACGGCCGGGACGACCCACGGTGGGAGCGGCTTCGGGCTTCCTGGCGCCCCGGACGGGGCGGGCTGCGGACCGGACATCAAGGGGCTCCCCACGGACGAATTCAGGTGGGGGGTGTTGTACGGCCGAGACGGGCGGCGTCAGCGGACCCCGAGCCGCTCGACTTCGAGCGCCACCGGGGTGTCGGGGCGGCGCCCGCGGCGCCGTGAGAATTTTTAGTCGGAAAGGTGTCGTACACGCCGGCCGGTCACCCGACGGGCGGGACGCGGAGCTCGGGCGGGAGCGGCACCTCGACCGTGCCGCCGGTCGCCGCCCCGACGCGCGGGAGGAACACCCGCACGGTGGTGCCGCGGGCCGGGGCCGAGTCCACCCGGACGAACCCGCCGGCCCGCTCGACCACCTGCCGCACCACCGCCAGCCCCAGCCCCGTCCCCTTCTGCTTGGTGGTGAAGTACGGCTCGAACACCCGCCGCCGCGTCGCCGCGTCCATCCCGACGCCGTGGTCGGTCACCTCGATCAGGA
>JAFKFQ010000694.1 GCA_017308215.1 bacterium
TGCGCGGGGAGGTGCGTGCCGCGGAGCGTCGCGGCGGCGTCGAACACGAGGAACACGTGCGCCGGGCCGACGCGGAAGAAGACGTGGTGGCCGGGCTCGCGGCCGATGACCGGGAGCCCGAGGACGCCGGCGTAGAACGCCTCCGCGGCGGCGAGGTCGGCGGCGTAGGCGGCCGTCTCGGTGACGGTCTCGATCGGCGGGGCGGGTGGCGGCATGGGTTCGTCCTCATCCCGGTACGGGGCGGGCAGGTTAAGATACCCATCCCGCGGCGCCGTATTACCGCCGCCACCCCCGGGCCGCCCGATGCCGACCGCCGCCGTCGCCTACCTGCTCCTGGTCGCTGTCGCCAGCACCGTCAGCTTCGTCACCTACGGATTCGACAAGCGGCGCGCCGCGTCTGGCGGGCGGCGCGTGCCGGAGCGGACGCTGCACGTGCTGGCGCTGTGCGGCGGGTGGCCGGGGGCGCTGCTCGGCCAGCGGCAGTTCCGCCACAAGACGCAGAAGGTGTGGTTCCGCGCCGTGTTCTGGGCGACGGTCGCGGTCCACGTCGCCGTCGTCGCGGTGGCGGTGTACCTGCTCGCCGGCCGCTGACCCACCGGGAGAGTCATGCTATGCAACTGCTCGGCACGCACCACGTCGCGGTGATCTGCTCGGACTACGGGCGGTCGAAGCGCTTCTACACCGAGGTGCTCGGGCTCGAAGTCGTGTCCGAGGCGTACCGGGCGGCGCGCGACTCGTACAAGCTCGACCTCCGCCTGCCGGACGGGACATTGGTCGAACTCTTCAGCTTCCCGAACCCGCCGCCGCGGCTGAGCTACCCGGAGGCGTGCGGGCTGCGACACCTGGCGCTCGCGGTCGTCGACCTGGGGGCGGCGGTCGCGCACCTGGAGGCGCACGGCGTCGCGGCCGAGCCGGTGCGGGTGGACGAGTACACGGGGAAGCGGTTCACGTTCTTCGCCGACCCGGACGGGCTGCCGCTCGAACTGTACGAGCGCTGAGCCCACCCCGCCCGCGGTGTCAGCCGGTGTCGTTGGTCGAGGTGGTGCCGGTCGCGGTGCCGTCGGGGAGGCCCGCCCAGCGGCGGAGGAGGCGCGTCACCCCGGTCCGCGGCGCGCCGTCCACCACCGACACCATCCCCGCCCACATCGCCGCCACGATCGCCAGCACCGCCAGGGACGCCGCCGCCGCCCCCAGCCCGAGCCGGCCGCGCAGCCCCGCGACCGGGTCCAGCACCTCGGCGCGCCGCTCCTGCACCAGCACCGCCAGCCCCGTCTCGACGGTGGCGCCGGCGTCGTCCGTCACCCGCACCCGCTCGGCCGCGGTCAGCCACTCGCCGGCGAACGCCCCGCCGGCCGGGTCGGCGTAGTCGGCCCACGCCGCGCCCGGCTCCCCACCCTTCGCCCACGCGACCACGCGGTCGGCATAGTAGAGCGGCAGTTCCTCCTTCCCCTCCGGGTCGCGGAAGCGTTCCAGGTACGGGTGCCGCAGCAGCAGCCCGGGGCGGCCGGTGGCGTCGGGGCGGGTATCGACCAACACGGCGAAGCGCTCGCGGTCCCCCTCGATCCGCGTCTGGCCGCGGAGGTCGAGGGTCATGCCGAGGACGCCGAGCGGGTCGCCGCCGGGCTCGGCGTGCGCCCACACCGGCACGCTGAACGCCACCGTCCAGAACTCGTCCGCCTCCTTGATCTGCCGGCGGAAGGCGATGGAGCGGTGCGGGTGCGTGATGACCCCGGGAGGCGGGCGGGTCTGCTCGGCGAACTCCGTGCCGAGCCCGTGGAAGTAGTCGCGGTAGCCGCGGTACTTGAACCGGTGCTGCGGGTACGGCGGGGCGGTGCCGTACTGGAGGCCGTCGCGGGCGTCGGCGAACCACACGCCCGACCGGCTGCCCTCGTCGAGCTGTGGGTCGTACTTCGCCTTCCGCTTCGCCAGCCAGGCGTCGAGCGCGGCGCCGTGGTTCCCGTCCTTGAACGCGGCGCCCGGGGTGGCGAGCCAGGCGCGGAGTTGCGGGTCGCGGGCCTCGGTCTCCAGCACCTGCCACTTGTACTGCACCTGGAGCCCGAGCCGCTCGGCGGTGGACTTCGCGGCGAACCGGTTGACGTCCAGCGCCCGCTGCACCAGCTCGTCGGTGGCGGTCGAGAGCGCGTCGCGGAACAGGAGCGCCCCGATCCCGCCGACGAGCACGAGCAGGGCGGCGAACCCGAGCCCGGTGACGGCGAGCATCGGCCTGCGCACCCGGGCGAGGCGCCAGGCGTCGAGCGCGGTGACGACGGCCTGCGGGTTCGGGTAGCGCCGCCCCGGGTCGGCGGCGAGGCACTTGTCCACGACCGCGGCGAGCCCGGCATCGACCCCCGGCACCGCCCGGTGCGCGGCCGGCCGCGGGGACGTGCGGATGAGGGCGCGGTAGGCGGCGAGTTGGTCGGCGAGGGCGCCGTCGGCGGGGAGCGTGCCGGACTGCGGGTCGTCGCGGTGCGGCGGGCCGCCGGTGAGCATCCGGTACATGACGGCGCCGAGCGCGTACACGTCCCACCGGGCGTCGGGCGTGGCGGTCAGGTCGGCCTGCTCGGGGGCCATGTAGAACAGCGTGCCGAGCGCCGGGGCGAGTTCGTGGGCGAGCCGGGCCTGCCCGAAGTCGGCGAGGCGCGGCCGGCGGTCGTGGTCGAGGAGCACGTTCGCCGGCTTCAGGTCGCAGTGGAGCACGCCCTTGTTGTGGGCGTGGACGAGCCCCAGCGCGATCTCGCGGAACATGGAAACCGCCTGCCCGACCGGCAGCGGGCCGGCGCGGAGCAGGTCTTCGAGCGACCCATTCTCCAAATACTCCATCACGTAGTACGGCGGGTCCGAGTCCCAGCCGACGCGCAGGAGCTGCACGACGTGGCGGCTGTTGAACAGGTAGCGCAGCTTCTCGACCTCGCGGGCGAGGGCCGCCCAGTCGGTGCCGCCGCGGCGGGTGTAGAACTTGATGGCGACCTTGCGGCCGCTGTTGCTGTCGGTGGCGACCCACACCTCGCCGTAGGCCCCGCGGCCGAGGTACGCGGCCCGCTCGTACCCCGGCACCGGCGCCGGCGGCCGCCCGCCGCGCAGGCTCAACGCCCGCGCCGCCTCGCGGTCGGCCACGTCCATCACCGGGGTCGGCGGGTCGTCGGTCATTCGGACCGTCGGAACGCAAGGTGCAGAATGCCGAGCGCAGAAACAGATTCGGGCAGTTTACGCGACGGGTCCGGGGTCGGTATTCTGCATTCTGTATTCCGCACTCTTTACTCCGGTGAACGATGCCCCTCTCCCGCCGCGCCTTCCTCGGCACCGCCGCCGCGACGCTCGCCGCCCCGGCGGTCGCGCAGCCGCCGAAGGCGAAGAAGTTGGTGCTGATGGCCGGCACGCCGAGCCACGGGCCGGGCGACCACGAGTTCAACGCCGGCGTCCTGCTTCTGGCGAACTGCCTCAAAGACGTTCGCGGGCTCGAAACGGTTGTACTCCGCAGCGGCTACCCGGCCGACGACTCCGTCCTCGACACCGCCGACGGCATCCTGTGCTTCGCGGACGGCGGCGCCGGCCACCCGCTCGTCCGCGGGCAACGGCTGGCGCGGATCGGCCGGCTCATGGAGCGCGGCGTCGGCCTCATGTGCGCCCACTACGGGGTCGAGGTGCCGCGCGACCTCGGCGGGCCGGAGTTCCAGCGCTGGATCGGCGGGTACTACGAGAGCGGGTTCTCGTGCAACCCGATGTGGCGGCCGGAGTTCGGCGAGTTTCCACGCCACCCGATCGCCAACGGCGTCCGCCCGTTCGCCGTCCGCGACGAGTGGTACTTCAACATGCGCTTCCGCGACAACATGCAGGGCGTGACGCCGATCCTGACGGCCAAGCCATCGGACGAGGTGCGCGACGGCCCCTACGTGTACCCGCGCGGCCCGTACCCGCACATCCAGGCGGCGAAGGGTCGCGCCGAGACGATGATGTGGGCGGTCGAGCGCCCGGACGGCGGCCGCGGCGTCGGGTTCACCGGCGGTCACCACCACCGCAACTGGGCCACCGACGACTTCCGCAAGGTGGTGCTCAACGCCCTGGTGTGGCTCGTGAAACTGGAAGTCCCCGCGGGCGGCATCGTCTCCCGCGTCACCGAGGCCGAGATGATGGCGAACCTCGACCCGAAGGGGAAGAAGTAACAGCGGTTGCGGTCGGCGATGTAGCGGTCGAGATTGGTAGCCGCGGGCTTTAGCCCGCGCTCAGCCTAGTCCTACAGCCGTAGTTGCTACAATCGCCCCTGCCAGGACTTGTGACAGGGGCGAGTCATGTCAGGACGACCGACACGGGCGGCGGTGGAGCGGTGGGCCGACGAGGGCGAAGCGGTGGCCGAGCGGATCGGTCCCCGCTTCGCCCGGAGCGAACCCCGCCGGCGGGCCGTCGGCTACCTCCGGGCGTTGCTCGGCGACGCCGAGCGGAAGAACGGGTGGCAGGTGGCCGAGTACTTGTGCGAAGCGACGCCCGACGGCATCCAGCACCTGCTCGCCCGCGCCGGCTGGGACGCCGACGCCGTCCGCGACGACCTGGCCGGGTACGTGCGGCATCACCTCGGCGATCCGGCCGGCGTGCTGATCGTCGATGGGACGGGGTTCCTGAAG
>JAFKFQ010000695.1 GCA_017308215.1 bacterium
CACCATCAGGTCCGGGAGCGCGAACGTGTACGTCGTGAGCGGGCCGGCCGGGGTGCGGAGCGTGACCGGGGTCGTGAGCGCCACGCCGATCACGCCGACGAGCGTGAGCAGGCTGCCGGCCAGCGTGTAGAGGAAGAACTTGCGGGCGGCGTCGCGCCGGCCGGACCCGTTCCCCCAGTGGCCGATGAGGAAGAACGCCGGCACCAGGGTGAGCTCGAAGAAGGCGTAGAAGAGGATCACGTCGAACGACAGGAACGCCCCGACGGCGCCGCCCTGGAGGACGAACAGCCAGGCGTAGTACGACCCGGCGCGGTCGCTGATCCCGGACCAGCTCACGAGGATGGCCGGCAGCATCATGACGCTGCACAGGGCGACGAGCCAGACGTTCAGCCCGTCGGCGCCGAGGAAGAACTGGACGCGCGGGCCGGGCCGCCCGTCGGGCGTGTCGGCGAGGCGGAGGAGCGTCCACTTCGTCGTGCCGGTGCCGCTGTCGGAGCCGCCCACCCCCGGGTCGCCGGGGACGAACTCCGGGTAGAACCGCTGGTAGCTGTAGTCGGTCCCCGGCGTCTGGTCGGCGTTCTCCTCGCGCACCCCGACGGCCATCACTGTCCCGGCGACGACCGCGACCGCGAGCCCGAGGTGGAGCAGCGCCAGCCACAGCGCCACCCGCCGGGCCGCCCGCTGGCGCATCGGCCAGACGAGCAGCGCCGACACGAACGGCGCCACGACGAGCAGCAGGACGAGGATGCGGAACGCGGAGTACATCTCAACCCCATTCGGGGAATGACTCGGGAAATGACGAATAACGAATGACCCGCCAATGACGAATGCCGGACCGCGGCGGTGTCAGTGGTTCGGGGTTCCGCCCTTCGTCATTGGTGGGTCATTCGTCGTTCGTCATTCACGCGATCAGCGGCCGACGCGGAAGACCACGAAGCTCAGGAACACCGCCAGCCCCAGCGCCATCGATAGGGCGTAGAACTGGACCAGTCCGTTCTGGATCGGCCGCACCGCGGCGCCGACGAGCCGCGGCACCGCCGCGACCACCCGCGCCAGCGAGTCGAGGAACAGGTCGAACAGGCGGGCCATCACCGCCAGCCACTCGGCCGGCTTCACCAGGAGGGCGGCGTACACCTCGTCCACGTACAGCTTGTTCCGCGACGCCGCGTACACGCCCGCCAGCGGCGCCGGCACACGCTCCGGGCCGCCGGCGCCGTAGGCCAGGAACGCCAGCGCCACCCCGCCCACGGCAAGCAGCGTGCTCACCCCGGCGACGCCCCAGTTGAAGTGGTGCGCCACCTCTTTCGCCCCCGCCAGCTTCGCCGCCAGCAGGATCGACGGCGTGCGGCCGACGAATCCGCTGAAGTAATGGGTAAACGGCTCCGCGACGATGCCGACGAACAGCGCCCCCACGGCGAGCACGAGCAGCGGAACGGTCATCACCGCCGGCGACTCGTGGGCGTGGTGCCCGGCCTCCTCGGGGACCACCGTCGGCCCCCAGAAGGTGAGGAAGTAGGCGCGGAACGTGTAGAACGCCGTCAGCCCCGCCGTGAGCATGGCGACGAGGAGCAGCAGGTAGAACGACTGGGCGTGCGGGTGGCTGCTCTGGGCGCCGAACTGGAGCGACTCCAGGATCAGGTCCTTGCTCCAGAAGCCGGACAGCAGCGGCAGGCCGGCGAGCGCCGCGGCGCCGCACAGGAACGTCAGGTGCGTCGTCGGCATCACCGCCCGCAGGCCGCCGAACCGGCGCATGTCGATCACGTTCCCCATCGCGTGCATCACGCTGCCGGACGCGAGGAACAGGAGTGCCTTGAAGAAGGCGTGGGTGAACAGGTGGAACATCGCGGCCACGACCGCGAACACCGGGCTCACCGCCCCAAGCGTGCCGAGCGCCAGGAACATGAACCCGAGTTGGCTCACCGTGCTGTACGCCAGCACGCGCTTCAGGTCGGTCTGCGCCAGGGCGATGAACGCCGCCAGGATCGCCGTGATCCCGCCGGCCCACGCCACCACCGCCTGCGCGTCCGGGGCCAGGGCGAAGATCGGCGCACAGCGGGCGACGAGGTACACGCCGGCGGTCACCATCGTCGCGGCGTGGATGAGCGCCGACACCGGCGTCGGGCCTTCCATCGCGTCCGGGAGCCAGACGTAGAGCGGGAACTGGGCACTCTTGCCGACCGCGCCGCAGAACAGCAGCAGGCACGCGGCCGTCAGCTGTTCGGTCGGCGGCGGGTTCTTGGCGATGTGGTCGAAGAGGGCCGTCAGGTCGGTGTTCCAGCCGCCGATCTTCCACAGCAGCATGATGCCCAGCAGAAAGCCGGTGTCGCCGAGGCGGGTGACGAGGAACGCCTTCCGCGCCGCGGCCGCGGCCGACGGCTTCTGGTAGTAGTAGCCGACGAGCAGGTACGAGCAGAGGCCGACCCCCTCCCAGAACCCGACGAGCAGGAGGAAGTTGTTCGCCAGCACCAGCCCGCACATGCAGAACACGAACAGACTCATCACCGCGAAGTAGCGGACGTAACCCGGGTCCGGGTGGTGGTGCTCGTCCTGCATGTAGCCGCTGCTGAAGATGGCGATGAACGTGGCGATGAACGTGATCATCGCCAGCATGATCGCCGCGAGCGGGTCCACGCTGATTGCGAAGTTCGCCGTGAACTTCCCGGCCGAGAACCACGTCAGCGACTCGGACTTGAGCGGCAGCGCGGCATCGGGCGCGGCCGCGACCTTCGACACGAGGAGGACCGCCAGGATGGCTGCGGCGCCGCAGGCGGTGACGAGCGGGGCGTGGGCGAACCGCTTGGCCGCCGGCATCCCGCTCAGGAGCGCGGTCACCACCGCGGCCGCGAGGAGCAGGCCGAGGACGGTGAGGGCGAGGGAGAGCGGGTCAGACACGGGCAGGCTCCTCGACACTCGAAGCGGGGCGGGCGCCGGCCGGCGGCAGCAGCGGGTCCGCCTCGGCGTGGACGACCGGCAGCGACTCCAGGTCCACCGCCGCCGGCACGCCGACCTCGCGCAGCTCCTGCCACCGCGACACGTCGAGCGACCGGCCGCGGCGGTACAGCGTCAGGACGAGGGCCAGCGCCACCCCGGCCTCGCACGCCGCGACGGCGAGCAGGAACATCACGAACACCTGCCCGTGCAGGTTGCCGTGGAACCGGGCGAAGGCGACGAAGTTGATCGCCACGCCCTGCAGCATCAGTTCCGCGCACAGGAACATGGTGATGAGGTTGCGCCGGGTGAGGAACCCGACCAGCCCGATCCCGAACAGCGCGGCGGCGACCGCGAGGTAGTGCCAGAGCGTGATCACGCGGCGGTCCCCTTCCGCTGGGCGATGGCGACGGTGCCGATGGTGGCGACCAGCAGCAGCGTGCCCGCCAGTTCGACCGCGAGCAGGTGGTCGGCGTAGAGCAAGAGCCCGAGGTTCCCGACGTTCCGCGCCGGCAGCTCCGCCGTGCCGGCGAGGAGCAGGACGTCTTCCCGCAGCTTCGCCGCGGCGGCCTTCGCGTCGGCGGGGCGGCCGCGGGCCGGGTCGATGACCGCCGTCTCGGCGAGGCGGAACGTCGCGGCCGACTGGTCGCGGGCGGCGGCGACGCGGTCGAGCACGCCGCGGGCCTGGAGGTCGGTCCGCGCCGCGGCGAGCCGCTGGGCGATCGAGCCGTCGCGGATGGTCCCTTCTTCCTTCTTCGCCGACACGCCGACCACGTCCTCGATCGCCTGCTCGGTCCGGCTGAGCAGGTCGGCCCGGTCCTTGCGCGGCGTCGCACCGGGGGCGGCCGGGTCGGCGTAGAAGGCGTCCGTTTCGAGCGGCTTCAAGTCCTCGGCCGCGGCCCGCAGCGCCGCCACCTCGGCGGGCGTCACCACCTGCGCCGGCAGTTTGGCGTCGGCGGCGTCGGCCTTGCTCTGGTCGAGCGCGAACAGAATCAGGCCGACGAACGCGAACCCGGCGAGGCTGCCGAGGAGCGGCTCGCGGGAGCGGTCGTTCTCGTCGGAGGGGGCGTCGTTCTGCGACAGCATCAGGACGAACAGGAACGTCACGATGATGGCGCCGGCGTAGATGATGATGGTGGCGGCCATCAGGAACGGCGCCGCGAGCAGGAGGAACAGCCCGCACACGCTGAGGATGACGAACGCGAACGCGATCGCCCCGCGGGCCGGGTTCCGCTGCGTGACGAGGACCGTACCGAACCCCAGCGCCCCCGCCGAGAACAGCACGAACAGCCCCGTCTCGACGTAGTTCGTGACCGGCCCGCCGAACGCCTGGAGCGCCCACGCGACGGCGACGACGAGGCCGGCGAGCATCGCCGCGGTGCCGCCGGCGACCGACCGCAGCCCCGGCTTCGGCAGCAGCAGGAACGCCCCGACGGCGGCGAGGACGGCGGCGAGCGCCAGCTGGCCGGCGGCCGACGGGGGTTGTGCGGCGAGGAGCGTCATGCGGGGCTCGTGCAGTTTTTCACAAGCGGTCGGGGTTCTTATAGGGAGGCCGCGGGGGGCGTCACCCCTTGCCGGGGTGAACGGCCGGTGTGAGCCGGCTGGTCGTTGGCGAGGGTGCCAGTCCCAACGACCAGCCGGCTCACACCGGCCGTTC
>JAFKFQ010000696.1 GCA_017308215.1 bacterium
GACCACCAGCACAGACCCCCGCCCCTCGGCCAACTCGACTGCGACGTGGACCCGCCCCCAGCCGTAATCGGCTTGGAGGTTGGTCGCCCGGTGCCGAACCCGCCACCGGTACGCGGTGCCGTCCACAACGAGCCGCCGGGAGCCGGTCTTCCGCATCGCCATTCGGTGCGCCCTCCGGTGGCCGAACATCAAGCTCACCTGCGCCGGCCGCGGTGTGAGCTGTAACTATCGAGAAGCCTACCCGCGGCCGGCGTCAGGTGCAGCGTGGGGTTCGGCCCGCCTTCTCCGCAGGAACAGCCCGGACACCGGCAGGAACACATACGGGGTGAACGGCGGCCGGACATACCGACAGGCTTCGAGGGCGTTATCCCCGGCGTAGTGCGGGGACCCATCACCCGCCTGCACCGCGTACACCCGCCCCGGGCGAGTGGAGTGGAAGTACAGGGCATCCCCGCACGTGATGAACGCAATGGCGATCAGGTCCAGCAGCTCGCGCGCGGCCCACGCCTCGCCCGGTGCGTTCGTGACCGCCAGTTGCAGGTCGGGCTCCACCCCTGCCGGCCAGCCCCCGAAGTTCCGCCGGGCGAACCCGCGCTGGTGGATCACCTCGCGCGGGCCGAGGACATACACCTCACCGAACACCCGGCCGGACCCGAGCCGGGTCATGAGGTCCGCGTAGCCGGGCGGGAATGGGCACCCGAGTTCCGTCTCCGCCGCCCGCACGCGGGAGACCGGGACCGGGCGCGGCTCCCCATGTACCACCTGCAGGTCAGCAAGTTGCATCCGTCCTCCGGGGCCGAACATATAGCTCAGCAGCGGCCCCCGCCCGTGTGAGCTGTGGTCAGCAGGAACCTATAGGCGGGGGCCGTCTGCTGCAGCACCGGGTTCGGCGTCTTGGGCTGCGGCGGCCCGGCGGCGCTCCGACTCGCGGACGGCCGGCCCCGGCTCGAACCCCTGCCACATCGGCTTGCCGTCGTGCCCCCAGAACGAGGTCCGCAGACCGTCTGCCTCGCTCCAATCTACGGTCAGGATCGGAGCCCCGCCTGGGCGGGTGAGGGAGAACCCGATCCGCCCGTCCCCGTCCGGGTCGGCCCCGAACCCAACCAGCCCGTTCCCGCCCGCCTCCTGGAGGCAGAACCCGGCCCGCCCGGTCGGGCCGACGTGGATCGTGACCCGCGCACGCCCCTGGGCGTCGTTGAGTTGGAACGTCGGGTCGTCGCTCCCGCCGAACATCCCGATCATCACCCGCGGGCGGCCCTCCGAGTCGTGCAGTACGATGCTCTCGGCTGGGCGGGCAGGCTTCTTCGTGCTGCGCTTGCGAGCCATCCACGTCTCCGTCGCCGAACACCAAGCTCAGCGGCCGCCGCGACACTCGTCACGACCCACGACCGCGACCGACCTGGGAACCGCTCCCGACCCGGCGGTCCGCTGCAGCGACCGGTTCGGCCGAGGACGCGGGGCGAACCGCCGACGCCACTCGACCGCGACCCCGGTCACCTCCGGAGGCGACCGGTCACCGACGCCCCCGGGCCGCACACCACCCCGATCACCACCGGAGACGACCGGTCGCCGACGACTCTCAACACCGCGACTCCGGCGGCCGAACGATACGCTCAGCAGCCGCGGCTGTGAGCGCTGTCCTGATGTTACTCGCTGATGAGGCCGCGGTCTGCTGCAGCGCCGGGTTCGGCTGAGCCGCCTCAGCCCTCCACTACGGCTCGATCCGCAACTCACACCGACTCGCCCGATCCCAACCCAGCCCGAACCACGCGGCCTCGGTGTCCGGTTCGAGCGGCGAGAACAATCCCTCCGGCCGCAAGTTTACCCCGTCGCGGGCTTCGGACTGGCGGTGGAGGACGACCCACCGCACCTCGACCGGCACCGGCCCGATGACCCGTCGTCCGCCCACCTCCGGGGCGGGGAGCGGGACAATGTACGCGGATCGGAGGTAGGTGTTCGACCCGGTTTGTGGCCCCGTGTGGAAGAACTGAACGTGTAGCACGTACCCGCGGCCGGTCCACTCGACCGCCCGGACCCGGCAGTGGTCGCCGTTCACCTCCTCCGGGGCGTACACGACCGCGAACACCGGGTCGCCGGGCCGGGCCGGGCGCACCGGCGCCGCCCGGGCCGGGCCGACGCGGAACGCCCGCCAGTCCTCGGGAGTAGGGTTGCCGTACAACCCCCGCTGCCAGGCGGCCGGGTCGAACGTCCCCGCCGCCACTCCCGCCGCCCACCGGCCCGCGTATCCGTCGAAGTGGGCAATCGACTGGACCCGCGCGGCGGCGGGTGTGGGGATGTACCCCCGCCCGGCCCGGGCGTCACCCGCCGGGGCCGGGCGGAAGTCCCCGGCCGTGACCCCGGCGGCTTTGGTGCCGGCGGGTGGGGGGCCGTCGCGGACGGTGAAACCCGCGGCCGCCCGCCGGATCGTCCGCAGATCCCAGAACGGACTTCCGTCGGCCCGCGGCACGAACTCCCGCCAGACGACCGTCAACTCGTAGCCGCCCGCGTCGAGGGGCGGGTAGAGGGTGACGACCTGGGCGGGTCGGTGGCCCCCTTCTGCCGGATGCGGGCGCCCGGTCCGCCAACCCTCAACGGTGGCGGTCAGCCGGCGACCGTCTCGGGCCACCTCGGTCAGTTCGAACCGGTCATCCGGGTGTCCGGGTGGTCCGGCCAAGTAGAACCCGTGAACCCGCCCCCACGCCAGTCGGCTGGCGCCGGGGGGGTCGAGTCGGGGCGGGTCGGCGAACCGGTCGGCGAGATCCTGGCCCACCTTCGGGCCGAACACGTGCCGGATCGGGGCGATCTCGGCCACGGCGATCAGCGGCCAGTCTGGGTGGACCGGTCCAGCGGTCGCCTCCCGGGTCGAGAGGGTGAAGTTGCCCGGGCGGGGCGGGTCGGGCTGGCCCGGGGAAGGCAGGCACGCGGTCGTCAGCACCAGGCAGGCGAGGCCAGTTCGCATCGGCAGCCTCGAAACAGCGGCCAGGGTAGCGGCCAATCGCCAAGCGACACCGGCACGACGAGCGCGTCGTGCCCTCTCTCCAGTGGCCGAACATCGAGCTCAGCAGCCGCGGCCGTGAGCGCGATACGTCAGGAATCGCTATCAAGGCCGCGGTCTGCTGCAGCGCGGGGTTCGGTATGCCCCTGCCCCCCCGGCAGGCAGCCCGCCAGCAGCCGCCACACCCGCCCGTGCCAGTCGATCACCGGTTGCCACTCTGGCGGGGTGTCGTCCCACCACTCCAACCGGAGACTGGCCGGCGGCTGGTTCCGGCTGAAGAACTCGAACCCCGTGCCACTCGCCCCACTCGACACCGAATCCCGTCGGTCGGGCCACGCCACCCGCACCCGTAACTCGACAGCCTCGCGGAGCAGGGCCGACAGTTGCTCGCGGGGCACCGACGCCCATCGCTCGGCCACCGCCGGCTCGGCCGACACGACGCCCTCGGTCTGCTCCACCGCTTGGTAAACCCGGTCCAGGTCGGCCGACCGCTGCCAGACGGACTGCCGGACGACTGGCTCCCGTTGGCGCGCCTCGGTACGCAGCTCGAAGACGGTCAGTGTGGTCGGCTCGACCTCGCCGCCCACCCCGTGCGGGTCGGACCACAGGCGGAGTCGAGGCTGGCCGTGGTGCAGACGGCCGCCGGAGACGGCCGGTGGGGGCGGGCCGTCCCGGTTCAAGCCCGCCCAGGCCAGGGCGGAGACGCGGCCCCAGCTCACCTTCCAGGGCTCATATAGCGAAGGCTCCACCCGCCGCGTCCTCCGGTGGCCGAACAAAAAGCTCAGCTGCCCGGCCCGCCCGTGACAGCTGTGGTCTCGGGAGCGCTGAGGCGGGCCGGGTCAGCTGCAGCGCCGGGTTCGGCCGCCTCGTGAGCCGAGGCGATGACCTCGGCAAACGCCAGCCGGACGTTACACGTCGGGCAGAACTTGTCGCGCCCGAGTCGCGGCTCCTCAGCCTGCCGTACCCACCGCAGGCCGTTGGCTGGCAGTGTCTCGCCCGGGACGAGTCGGTAGCCCCACCCGTCGGCGACCATGAAATCCTCCAGCCGGCAACCCCGACACAGTACGAGCGATTGACCGCCCGGCAGCCGGCTCTCGGTGAACTCGGTGGCAGTGGTGAAGCGCTCGACTGCTTCGGGCCAGCCGCCGCAGATGAAGCACGGAGTCACGTCACGTACTTCGAGCGGCGAGTAGCAGATCGGGCACTGCGCCTGCCCCATCGGGCCGCCCTCCGTGGCCGAACATCGAGCTCACCTGCGCCGGCCGCGCGGTGCGCTGTGGTCATGGGAAGCGTATTAACGGCCGGCGTCAGGTGCAGCGTAGGGTTCGGCCTGATTACGTATGGACTACGTGGCTACAGATACCGACAAGGCTACCAGCCGCAGTGACGGCCAGAGCGAGACGAGGGAACACGCACCCGGAGTTCTTGAACTCGTCGTCGAGCGGGTTATCCCCGATCATGACAAAGGCGGCACCGTGTAGCAGTTCGTTCTCGTTGAACCACTTTATCAGCTTCCGCCAAGGCTTGAGGTACTCGTCCTTCTCCTGCCCCTCGTAGCAGCTACAGTCATGGAGTACGT